>SFJQ01000064.1 GCA_004555855.1 [Eubacterium] saphenum
GAAGTGCCTATTCACATGGCAACGATAAGCAAATTCCTCACCGACCACGGCGTTGACCGAATGAAATATGGCTTCTACAAAATGAAGGATTATCTCGCGCAGATGCCGTTTCTGGTGATGGACGATATCGTTCTCGGCGGCGTTCCGCAGGTGATGATAACCATCAAGGATATGGACAGGAAAACCGATTTTGATGAAACCCGTTTCGATGAACCCCGCCGTCCCGTTTTCAGAAACGAGCAGATCGAGAGATATCGCCAAAGCGAGTTTACTCCGAGCAAAACGTCTGTTCCCGCAGGAAAACTCACGGATTTCTGCAATTTGCCGGCAAAGCCTATGGCAATTCTGGAAAAATACCTCGAGGAAAGCGGCGTGAAAACCGATTACTTCGAGATGGTGAGCGACCTGAACGCCGATTTTAGCATTGCCCGCGAAAACAACAGCATTCGCGCGTTTGAGAACAAGCTGATTTTCCCCGTGCGTTATCTCAAAAAGGACGGAACGCACGTTGAGCTTACGCTTAAGCCGAGCGCATACGAGGGCAAGGAGTGGTTTTTGTTCTTTGTTGACACGGGAGTACGCGACAAAAACCCGCGGTTTATCAATCCCGGAAAACAGCTCGAAAATTTCGCGTTTCTGGGGAGCTGGTCAAATTTCCTCTCGGAGCTTGCTTCAAAAGCGGTTGACGAGGAGTGGGATTTCCGAGGCTCATCGAACGGGCATTACAGAATTTTAATTCAGTATATCAAGTACACGTTCAGCCGACTTATGCGCGAGAAAAAGGTGTGCATCTCCGATGACAGGCAGTTTGCCGCGTTCAACACCGGTCTTGCCGACAACCACTATGATGATATTTACGCGTGCTTTAACCCGAACGACCCCGGCTGCGACACCGAGTGGAAATTCTCGGGTTTTTGCACGGCGGCTTCGGGCGGTCTTGGAAAGCAGCTTGTGAATTATTTCAACCCGCTGCCTGCGCCCACGACTTATTTTTCTCGCAACGAGGACTTGTTCTTTGACCACCAGAAGCAGCTTCACACGGATTTTGAGCATATCATCATCGATAACATCAAGCGCTTGCCGCTGCAGTTTTTGTACGACCAGTTTTTCGATAACGTGGAAGCGCGGGATTTGGTTGACAGAATACGTTCAAAAAATACCGAGAGAGCTGTTCGCGATGAGCTTTACGATACTCTCAAGCAGATTATTGTCGAGAACAGCCGACTGTTTCTGCGCATACAAAACCGCCTGAAAGACGCGATTGAGCTTGCAAGAAAGCGCGTTCGCTGGAATTACAAAACGGCGGTTCCGTCCTATTTCCCGAAGCGCGATACAATGTCGCTGATGCTGCCGCTGGCGCTGATTGACGAGCTGAAGCCCGATGTGGCGCTGGTTGTGGAGCTGACAAACTCGGGAAGCTATCAGGGACAGACAATCCTTACGCTCCCGCAGGCTTACATTGACGCGCGTCTGGTGTGCCGACTGACGGGCGATTGGCTTAATCCGACAAGCATTTCCGAGCTTTATCAGGAGTACGAGGAACAACCCGAGGACTAAAAAATACAGACCAAAGTTCAGCGCTTTGGTCTTTTTTTATGCCTTAAATCTTTCCATAATCCTGACGGCGGTTTTTATCCCATCAACAGCCGCCGACATTATCCCGCCCGCATAGCCCGCGCCTTCTCCGCAGGGATAAAGCCCGTCCGCAGACAGCGCGCAGCCGTTTTCACCGCGCGGGATTTTGACAGGGGAGGAGGTTCGTGATTCGATACCCGTGAGAATGCTGTCACTGTCGGAAAAACCACGGATTTTTTTCTCAAACACGCGTATTCCGCCAGCGAGAAAATCGGCGATATGCTTGGGAAAAAGTTCGCGGAGATTTGCCGCTTCAACTCCCGGGAGATAGGTCGGCGTGACTTTACCCAGCGAAAACGCCTTGCCGTTACCCAAAAATTCTCTCGTGAGCATTGCCGGAGCGCGGTTTGAGCATTTTCCGAGGGTGAACGCTTTTTGCTCGAGATTTTTGATGAAGTCAACACCCGAAAGCGGCGATGAGCCGAAATCATCGGGCGAAACCGACACGAGAACCGCGCTGTTTGCGTTTTTGCCGGAGCGCGAAAAGTTGCTCATTCCGTTTGTGACAATCGTACCCTTGCTACTTGCTGAGCCTACGACAAACCCGCCCGGACACATACAAAACGTGTAAACGCCGCGGTCGTTTTGGCGATGGGAAAGCGCGTATTCGGCGGGAGGCAGGGCAGGGTGTCCCGCGAATTTCCCGTAAAGCGCTGCGTCGATATCCGCTTGAAGATGCTCTATTCTTGCACCGACAGAAAACGCTTTCGGCTGCAAATCGACGCCGTTTTTCAGCAGGATTTCAAAGGTATCGTGCGCTGAATGACCGACAGCAAGAACCAGCGCGCTGCAGGGAGTTTTCTCGCCGTTAACGCTTACCGAGCGCAGCTTTCCGCAGTTAATTTCGATATCCTCAATCGGCGACAGAAATCGAACCTCGCCGCCAAGCTCAATGATTTTCTCGCGCAGATTTACCACGATATTCCGCAGATTATCCGTGCCGATATGCGGCTTTGCCTTAGTCAAAATCTCCTCGGGAGCTCCGAACTGCACGAATTTTTCGAGAACTCTCGCGCAAAGCGGGTCGTTAATCCGCGTGGTGAGCTTTCCGTCCGAGAACGTTCCCGCGCCGCCTTCGCCGAACTGAACGTTGGTTTGCTCATCGAGAACGCCGCTTTGCCAGTAATTTTCGACAGCGGAAATTCTCTCGGACATCGCCGCGCCGCGCTCGAAAACAATAGGCTTGTAGCCGAACTCGCAGAGCGTGAGCGCGCAGAACATTCCCGCAGGACCAAATCCCGCGATACAGATTTTTCCGTTTTGTGCTTCGTCGCCGAAATTAACGCTGAGCTTTTCGTTCGTGAAAACGCGCACGTTCGGGAATTTCTCGGCAAGACGCTGTTCCTTTTCGGGTTTCAGAAGCTCGATATAGACCGAATTTACGAAACAAACGCCGTGACGCGCGTCAACGGAGGATTTGTGGAGCTTTGCGGTTTTGACCTCGTTCTTATAAAGCCCGAGCGCCGAGAGCGCTTTTTGGATTGCGTTCTCGGCGTTTGCGGAATTTAGGTCGGTTTTAATTTGTGAAACGATAATTGCCATCAGTATGCGCCCTCGTCTTTTTGCACGGCATAGATTGTCACCTTATAATCTCCCGTTACCCAGCATTTTTGTCCCGTGCCTTTAATCGAAACGGTTGCCGTAACGTCCTGAGTACCGGGGCGAAGCGTTACGCCCATAAGGTTCACGGTTGCGGTGATATCGCCCTTTGAAAAGCCCGTGATAAGGTCGGACGGACCGGTTACGGTAACATTCAGCGCGGTTGTTGTAAGCGAAACGTTGTAGTTGTCGGGAATGCCCTTGATTTCGATATTTTCCGAAGTCACGGTGTAGTCAAGCAAGCCGTAATTCTCGGTTTTCCAGGTTATTGTCGCGCTGTTGTTGCCCGAAAGGTTCTTGTAGCCCTCGGGGAGGACGATGGGCAGGTAAGTGTTGCTGTTCGGGGTGATATCCGAGAGGTTTATCGTGCCGATATCGAGTTGGCTCTGGTTGTCGATGGTGTTGTTGGGAGCGGCAACCGTTATCAACTCGGGTCTAATCTCGTATTTCAGCGAATCAGTGTCAAAGCCTGCGGGATAGTTTATGGTAACCTTTAGCGGAAGCTCTTTTTGCTTGAAAATCGGGATATTTACAGTAACAAGTTCGGTTGAAAGCTTCAGCTTATCGGAAACTATCTTTGTTCCGTTGCTGCCGTAAATGATAATTTCGCTGTTGGTCTGAGTGGATTCCATAATCTCGCCGTGGAAGGTGGATTTTGCTTCAATTCTCTCGATTTTGTCGAGCATCGAAGCTGAGCCTGTCACGGAGATTGTTTCGGGAGAAGTCGTCACATCGTCCACATAGAATCCCTCGGGCAGACTTATATCGGGAGCGGTACCGGTTATCGGGAACTCCTTGGTGATAATCTTGTCGATTTCAAGGGACAGGGTTTTCGGTTCAACCTCGAGAAGAGTATAATCCTCGTTTGTTTTGGCGAAAACCTCCAGAGCAACGTTATATTTTCCCGCCGAAGTAACCTCGGATAGGTCAACGGAAGCGTAAAAATCCTGCGTGTCAAGGCGGCTGATATCATAGCGCTTGCCTTGGATTTTAATGTTGACGGTCTGGTTTACATCATTCACAATCTGCAGATTATTCCGAATCATATAGTCGGTGAGATGCGCTTCAACACTTACGTTGTTAATCTCTTTTTCGATGGTCGGGAAAACCTGAATGGAAACGACAATCCAGAGCGTAAACGAAAGCAAAAACGCGAGAATAAGCGTTTTGTAGTTGCGTTTGAGGTCGTTGAGGAAATTAAGGATAAAGTTCTTCATTGCTTATTTCCTCCTTGCTGTTTGGATTTGCGCGGTTTTTTCTTTTTCTCGGAGGACGTTCCGGGCATATATTTTCTGAGAATTGTTATAAGTCCCTCGCGCGTCTGGTCACGGGAAAGCTGTCCGTCGAGAGCAACGGAAATCGTTCCCGTTTCCTCGGACACAACGATAACAAGCGCGTCCGAGTTTTCGCTCATTCCGACGGCTGCTCTGTGGCGCGAGCCAAGCTCGGTTGTGAGGTACTGGTCTTTCTGGGTGTTGGGCAAAAAGCAGCCTGCCGCGTAAATTCGGTTATCGCGGATAATCACAGCACCATCGTGAAGCGGCGCTTTGTTGTAGAAGATATTGCAGAAAAGCTCCGGCTCGCACTCGGCGTTTATGATACTTGTAGTTTCCTTTTCGATGATATCGCCGAGCTTTGTATCTCGTTCAATAACGATAAGCGCGCCTGTTTTGCTGTCGTGAAGCCGTGCGCAGGCGTCTGCGATACCGAGGATAGCTTTCTCGCGCACCGAGGTATTTCCCGCGTTTTTCTCGACAGACTGTGCAAATGTCGCAACCTTTGTTCCTCCGACCTTTTCGAGAATACGGCGAAGCTCGGGCTGAAAGACAATCATTATGGCGATAATTCCGACCTGAAGGAAGTTGTCCAGCAGGAAGCTCATAGCTCTCAGCTTGAAAATCTGTACCAGAATGAAGATGATAATGATGAAAAAGATACCCTTCAAAAGCTGCATAGCGCGGGTTTCACGCAGCAGCTTTATGAGGTAATAAACAAGGAAAGTGAGGATAAGGATATCCAGAACATCGAAAATGTTTATCGATTGAACGATGTTGACGAAATTCTTTGCAATATCCTTTATATATTCGATAGCGTCCACGGCAATCTCCTTTGTATCCGCGGGAAAATCTCACGGAAGTTGTCGAAAATCAGTCGTTATGCTCCGGACCTTTTATAATTGCGGCAACGAAATCAGGGCCTGCGTTGCAGGAAACGACAACGCCGATTTTTGAAATCATTGCGGGCGGATAGCCGACTTTTTTGGTCATTTTGTCGATAAATTCTTTTTCAAGCTCGGGGCGGGTTGTCGTGCAGATGCAGTAGGGCGTCTGCGGAATCATTCTGGAGGTAACAGTTTCAACAGCCGCGTCAATGATAGCCTTTTCGCCGCGGGCTTTTCTCAGCACCTCGGTAACCTTGTCGTGAAGCACGATGAGCGGCTTAAGTCCCATAAGCTCGCCGAGGAAGGAAGCCGCAGCGGAAATTCTGCCGGATTTTTTCATGTGGCGAAGTCCGAAGCCGACGATAAATGCTTCGGTGTGAAGCGCCCAGTCCTTGAGGTAAGCGACAATGCTTTCAACAGACTGTCCGTCGTCGAGCTTTTTGCAGGCTTCGATTATCGGGTAGCCGTAAGCCACGGTGTAGTTGCGGGAATCGATGTTGTGAATTTTGAGGTCGGGCAAATCCTCTTTAACAGCTTCTGCTGCAAGAACCGACTGCGAGTAGGTCTGAGAACCGGCAGCGTTTATTACGTCAACGATAATTTCGCGCACGCCCTCGTTGTACAGCTCACGATATTTTTCCTCAAACTGAATTTGGGTAATCTGGGAATGTTTGGGAATTTCCTCGTTATCCTTGAGGATTTGATAAAACTCGTCTTCCTGAATATCAACGCGGTCAACATAATCCTTGCCGTTGATGTTAACCATAAACGACATAACAACGAGATACTTTTCCCATTCCTTTTCAAGCTCGCGTGAGATATCGCAGCCGCTGTCCGTGATAATTCTAACATTTTCGTTCATAAAAATTTCCTTTCAAAAATTATTTTTGTGATAAGTTTAGTCCGCCTCGGACCAGTTGAATTTTGTAAGAGAGCCGTTGTTTTGCAGCTCGGGGAAATCCCATTGCCGGAGGATTTCATAAGCGGCAATCGCGACGCTGTTGGAGAGATTAAGGCTTCTGAGAGTCGGCATCATCGGGATACGAACGCAGGAATTTTTGTTCCTGAACAGCAGTTCCTCGGGAAGACCGGCGTCCTCGCGCCCGAAAATTATGTAGCAGTTGTCGGGATAGCTCACGTCGGTGTAACGATTTTGCGCTTTGGTTGTGAAGAAAAAGTAGTTTCCGCTCGTTCGTGCGAAAAATTCGTCAAAGCCGTCGTAATACGAGATATCCAGAAAATGCCAGTAATCCAGCCCCGCGCGCTTTAGCTGTTTGTCCGTCGGCGTAAAACCCATCGGTTTTATGATGTGGAGCGCCGCGCCCGTAACAGCGCAGGTTCGCGCAATATTTCCCGTGTTCTGTGGGATTTGCGGCTCGGCGAGGACAATGTTCAGCTTCATTTTAACCCTTCTTACTAAATCCGATTTATTGACAAAAAAATCAATACATTAATATTATAACACAAACTCAAAATTTTTTCAATAGGATTATTATATTGACAAATGAAAAATATTATGATAAAATTTTACTGTATGATTTGAGAACGGAGGCGGGAAAGTGCTTGAAAAGATAACGTCCCATCACAGAAAAATGAGAACCGAGCGAAGCGCGGAGCTTGCCGCGGCGTGCGATATAACGCAGAACAGTCTTGCGATTGAGTTTTTTGATTTGGCGATGAATAGGGTGTTCGCGAAATCCGTGCTTTTCGGTACGGAAATCGGCGCGAAATCTTCTGCTGAACTGCTTTCGCGGCTTTTGGTGACGGCTTGTCGGGAACACGGGATACCTGCGTCCGCGATAAAATCCGTGGGAATTGCCGCCGATGTTCACATTGCCGAGTATCTCGCGGGAGAGCTTTCTGCGAGCGATTTGTACCTTTCGCCGGATATCGGGATTTATTTCCCGCCGTTTATCTCAATGGGCATAAGCGGGCGCTTTACGGCATCGCTCACGACAATTCCCGATGAAAAATTCACGGCGGCGGATTTCGGGAAAACGCTTTGTGTTGCCGAAAACAACGGAAAAGAGCTTTTGTGCGCGGCTTTTCCGCTTGCGGGAGCGTTTGACGGGAGCGGAATTGAAAGCGGAATGCCTGCCGAGGACGGCGCTGTGGAAACGGTTCGGCGCGATGAAAAAACGCTGGTTTACGAGGTGATAAACGACGCGGACTGCATCGGAATTTGCCCGTGCGGAGCGGCAATGGCGGCTGATTTGATGCACAAAGAGGGGATTATCGACGCGGATGGGATAATGTATGACCGCGATTTGTTCTTCATCGGCGAGGATTTTTACATATCGCAGGCTGACGTTCGGGCAATTCAGTCAGATAAAGCGAGAACAGCCGCGGCTTTATCGCTTTTCGGCAGCGAGAACGGGATTTTCCTCTCGGGAGAGCCGTTTTCTTCACCGGACGGCTTAAAGGCGCTGCTGAGTCTGGGAGCTGTTCCCGAGCGTTTTTCGAGAGCGGCGTTTGCGAGAAACTCCGTGCTTCGCGGTATTGAGAACTGCCTCAAAAGCGCAGAAATCCGTGAGCAGGCGGATAAAATTTCCAAAAACGCTCGCGATATCACGGAAACAATTCTGTCCGATTATGATGAGAATTACCTAAAAAATCTGAATTTTTAGGTTAATGAAAGAATTTCCAAGCGAAAAAATCACAAAAAATTGTAATTTTTAATAAAAAGCACTTGATTTTTTTAGTCAATAGTGTTATAATAATAAGGCATTTAGTATCCGTCGGCATAACTATGCCCATATATGGGTGTTGACGTTTCGGGATAAGCCACATGTTGTGAAAAGCCCGGAATGGAGATGTTTGCTGATGTGTGTTGATGCCGCGGAGCAAAAAGCTCGCGTGACATTAAAACGGATAGTCCGCTGAAACAAGGGGAAGCAACCTCTTGCCAAATGGCTCGGATAGGCCGGTTTCAAGAATATCCGAAAATTTCAGGAGGAAGAAAAATGGACGCACTTAAAATCATTGAGCAGAGCAGTATGAAGGAGCAGGCACCCGCAATCGAAATTGGTGATTTCGTAAAGGTGTATGTACGCATCAAGGAAGGCGACAAGAGCCGTATCCAGATGTTTGAGGGAACCGTTATTGCAAAGAAGCACGGCGGTATCAACGAAACCTTTACCGTAAGACGTGTTGCACACGGCTGCGGCGTAGAGAGAGTTTTCCCCGTACATTCTCCGTCCGTTGACCACGTTGACGTTGTAAGAAACGGTAAGGTTCGCAGAGCTAAGCTCTACTATCTGCGCGACAGAGTTGGTAAGGCTGCCAAGGTTAAGTCCAAGGTTTAAGGCGAAAGCCAAGACGTTCCCGAAGTTAAAATGCGCCAAAGCGGCTTTTACTGCCGCTTTACACGCGTTTTAGAGGTTTTGTCGGGAACAATTCCAAAAAGTGAGTGTGCTATGAGCGAGTTTGACGAGGAAATTAAAAAGGAAAAGGCTAATGACGACGAAAATGTTGTCGAAAGCGGCGCGGCTGTTGAGAATGCCGAGGCTGTTTCCGAGAGCGGCGAAGCGATTTCCGAAAACGCCGAAAAAAGCGATTCGGGCGAGAAGTCTCGTCCTTTTTCCGACGCGCTTGGCTGGGTGAATAATATCATTGTCGCGGTTGTGGCAATGCTGGTTCTGAACCTGTTTGTTTTCCGCTCGATAACCGTTGATGGCCCTTCTATGAACGATACTCTTATTGATAAAGACAAGGTTCTGA
>SFJQ01000005.1 GCA_004555855.1 [Eubacterium] saphenum
TGTAAGGTCCTCTGCCTCAGCGAAATCGCCGTTGTAGATAAAGTTTCCGTCTGCAAGAGGCTTACGGAAATTAACCTCGGGCTTCTTTACGTTTGTATCGTAGGAGGGCTTCTGATAAACTCTTACATAGTCAATCTCAAATTCAGCCTTGCTGAAATCGGTTGTTTCATCGGGGTTTCCGGGCCAGTTTCCGCCGACAGCAAGGTTCATCTGTACGAAGAAAGGCTGATTGAACGGTGCGGGATAAGGCTTCTCGTCCTCGCCCTTGACAGCGGTAAACCAGTCGTTTACGGTAAGGCAGAGATTTCCGTCGATATAGTAGCGGAATTCACCGGGCTCCCACTCAACAGAATACTCGTGGAAGTCGTTTGCAAAGGTCTTGCCGTCCGTGAGGACAACCTTGCCCTGCTGCTCTGCGTGAGGCTCGCCGTAGTGGATTGTCGCATAAGCGGTATCAACCTGATTGCCGAGAACCTCCATAATGTCGATTTCACCGCACTTAGGCCACTGACCGTAAAAGCTCTCGTCCTGCGGCATCATCCAGATTGCCGGCCAGAGTCCCTGTCCCTCGGGAACCTTTGCGCTTACGACAACCTTGCCGTATGTAAAGTCCTTCTTGTTCTGGGAATTTACCTTACCAGAGGTGTAGTACTCCTTGCCGTCCTTTTCGGTCTTGATTGCCTTCAGAACGAGCTTTCCGTCGCGAACGAAGATGTTGTCATCGGACGCGGTGTACTCCTGAAGCTCGTTGTTTGTCCAGCCGGGCTCGCGAAGCTCTCTTGTCCAGATTTCCTCGTTGAGCTTGTCGCCGTCAAACTCGTCGTTCCAGAGGAGATTATATCCCGCGATTTCAATCGAGGGCTTTTCCTCGGGAGCCGAAGATGTAGACTCGGTCGAAGATGTGGACTCGTTTGTCGATGTGGACGTGCTCTCGGTGCTCTGAGAACTGTTGCCTGCATTCGAGCAGCCCGAAAGGACGCTCGCGAGCATAACCGTAGCGGCAGAAATGCTCAGAATTCTTTTATTTTTCATAAAAATCTCCCTTGTTCTTTTTTTTAAAAGCCATCTTGACAAGTTATCTTCATCAAGATGGCTTAATCACATAACCGAAGAATTACTTCTTCATCATAGCTTCAACTTCAGCAGCAAAGTCTTCCTGTTTCTTTTCGATACCCTCGCCACGCTCGTAGCGAACAAAGCTGTCAACCTTGATGGAGCAGCCCTGTGCCTTCTCAACGGACTGGATATACTTGCCAACGCTCATGGTGTCGTCCTTGAAGTACTTCTGGTCGAGCAGGCAAACCTCCTCGAAGAACTTTCTCATACGGCCTTCAACAATCTTCTCGGCAACATTAGCGGGCTTGCCCTCCTGCTCAACGAGCTTGGTCTGAACCTCTTTCTCGTTTGCGAGAACCTCAGCGGGAACGGTCTCCTTGCTTACATACTGAGCGCCGAGAGCGGTTACCTGAAGAGCAACGTTCTTGCCGCAAACGAGAACCTCAGCGTCATCAGCCTTGTCGGTATCGAGCTTTACGAGAGTACCGAGTCTGCCGCCATCGTGCATATAAGCGATGAGAGTGCCTTCCATCTTAGCAAAACGGCGGATTTTGATGTTCTCACCGATGGTAGCAATCTTGTTGGTGAGGTATTCGGACATCTTCTCGTTGGTGCCGGAAACGGTGCACTCCATAAGAGCGTCGGGGTCAGCAACATCGTTGTCGAGAATAGTGTTTGCGATTTCCTCAACCATTGCAAGGAATTTGTCGGACTTCGCGCAGAAGTCGGTTTCGCAGTTGATTTCAGCAACAACGCCGATATTGCCTCTGGTCATTGCCTTAACAACGCCCTCTGCGGCAATTCTGCCTGCCTTCTTGGCAGCCTTTGCAAGTCCCTTTTCGCGAAGAATTTTAACAGCCTCATCGCGGTTGCCGTCTGCTTCCTGAAGCGCTCTCTTGCAGTCCATCATTCCGCAGCCGGTCATATCGCGCAGCTCTTTAACGTCCTGTGCAGTTATATTAGCCATTTTCTTTCTCCTTATATAAATTATTCCTCAGTCTGAGCTTCTTCCGCTTCGCCGGCTTCTACTTCGGTCTTGCCCTGATTAGCGGAGATGATAGCGTCTGCCATAGCGCCTGCAATCAGCTTTACAGCGCGGATTGCATCGTCGTTGCCGGGGATAACGTAGTCGATTTCATCGGGGTCGCAGTTGGTGTCAACGATAGCGACAACGGGAATACCGAGCTTTCTTGCCTCGGAAACCGCAATCTTCTCCTTGCGCGGATCAACAACGAACAGAGCGCCGGGGAGCTTCTTCATATTCTTGATACCGCCGAGGAACTTCTCGAGCTTCTCGATTTCGAGGTTGAGCTTGATAACTTCCTTCTTGGGGAGAAGGTCGAAGGTGCCGTCTGTTTCCATTGTACGAAGCTGCTCAAGACGGTTAATTCTCTTCTGAATGGTCTTGAAGTTGGTCATCATACCGCCGAGCCAGCGAGCGTTAACATAGTGAGCGCCTGCGCGGACAGCCTCTTCCTTAATGGAATCGGCAGCCTGCTTCTTGGTGCCGACGAAAAGGATTTCGCCGCCGTTAGCCGCTGTTTCGTGAATGAAGTTGTAAGCCTCATCGAGCTTTCTTACTGTTTTCTGAAGGTCGATGATGTAGATTCCGTTTCTCTCGGTGAAGATATACGGAGCCATCTTCGGGTTCCATCTCTTGGTGAGGTGTCCGAAGTGAACGCCTGCCTCCAGAAGCTGTTTCATAGATACTACTGCCATTGATTTTTCCTCCTGATTTTGGTTAATTTCCTCCTGCGCGAAACATTCCTCAAGCGCCGAAACGCACCGACAAGGAACTGTCGCGCAGTGTGTATTTATGCGCGAATTTATCCCGCGCACATTTACCGAATTATTATACCATATTTGTCCTGAATTTACAAGAGTTTTTTGTTCGTCTATTTAAACAAACTTCCAAACCCTTTGCCTTTGGATTTTCGGCAATTTGACGGAATATCACAGGAAACCAGTATTGTATCCTCGCCGATAACCTCGATATCGCACCATTTTATGAACAAATCCTCTTCTCTGCCGAAAAGCCCGAAGAATTTTGACTTGCCGAACACGATTATACGGCAGATTTTCGCGGTGCAGTTCTCGAACTCGATATCGTCGGGAAAACCCAGCCGCGCGCCGTTTTTCACGTTGATGATTTCCTTGCACCGCAAATCGTTGAAGCTAAAAACCATTTTTCTCACCTCTCGACATTTTATGCTTGTAAATGCCGAAAAAGACTGGTTTTTCTAGCCTCAGGCAAGGTTTAGAAGAAATTCCTCCGCCTGCTTTATGCTGCCCTTGTCAAAAGTCGATGTATCGGTATTGTCGGGGTTCTCGGGGTAGTCCGTAACCCAGAATGTCGCTAATCCAAGCGATTTCGCGGGCATTATGTCCTCTTTCACGCTATTTCCGACAACAATGCACTCGTCCGCGGTTTTCCCTGTTTTTTCCATAATTTCCGCGAAATACTTCGGGTTCGGCTTGCAGAACGAGCTGTTGTCGTAATTTGTAATCAGCGTAAAATCGCTCTCGTCAAGGTTTACCCACTTCAGCCGCGTTATCATCGCGGACAGCGGGAAAACCGAGTTCGTGGACAAAATCAGGTCAAATCCCGCGTTTTTCAGACTTGTTATCATCGGCTTCATATCGCGGTTTTCACGAAGTGAAGCGCGCGTTTTGTCGAACTCGTTTACATAAAATTCATCGCAAAGCGGCTTTGCGTCGGGCTTGTCGGGATTTTTCGCACGGAAAACCTCCCAGAAAACCTCGCTGTTAAGCCGGGAACCGTCGTTTTTCACCATCGCCGCCGTTCCCGCCCAAAGGTCGTCCACAGCGGTTTTCGGGTCATAGCCAAGCGGCGCGAGCTTTTTCGTCAGTCCCGCGAAATACAGCTTCAGAAAGTCCTCGCTCACGAACGGCACAAGCGTCCCGTCCATATCAAACATTATCGTGCTTTTCTTCATTTTTGACCTCCGGTTTTTTCTTTGCGGCAGCTTTCCTGCGCTCCAGCGACTCCTTGCGCTTTTGCAGCTTGCGCTCATAAGATGAAATATCCTCGTCGTTTGCCGTGAAAACCGAACGGATAACCGTGTAATTTGTGTCGGAAATCCGCGCCGCTTTCATCTTTACGAGGAAAATTCCGTGCTCGCCGCATTCGGCAAGCGTTTTGCAGGAGCGCTTGTTGCTGAAAAACCACTCGCGAACCCTCATTTTTTCCTCGCAGAACGGGCAGTTTATCACGCCGAGCCGCCTGTCGCGTATCATATTATCCCCGTCAACCTTCTCGAAATAGTCCTTCACAATCGGCACAGCAGCCGCTGTCGAGGACATCTCGGAGTACTCGGCGACGCCTTTCACCATATCCAGCTTTTTCAGCACCTCATAAGTAAGGTACGCGTCGTTTGCAGCGTCGTGAACCTGCACGTCAATCGGTATTTCCAGCTTTTCCGCAGCCGCTGACAGCGCGCATTGAAGATGCTCGGCAGCTGTCTGGCGGTTGAAAATGAGCTGGAGATTGATGTAATCACGCCCGAAAACCGCGTCCAAGCCGTGCGCGCGCAGATTATCGCAGAAAATCCCGATATCGTCAAAGCCCCACGTTATTATGCGAAACTCCTCGCCGCACCACTCCGAAAACCGCCGGAACGCGTTCGGAAACGTTTCCCCGCAAGCCAAATCCGCGGCTGTTATACCCGTGATTTTTTCGACATACGGGTTCATTTTTTTGTAGAATTTCGGGCGGACGTTGATTTTGAATTTGTCGAGAAGATTGAAGTTCTCGTCCGTTTTCACAGCGCCGATTTGGATTATCTCGCCGTACAAAATCACGGGACTGCGGACAATCATCGCGTTGTTGAGCGCCTGATTCCACTCAAGGTCAAGTATAATATAGTTCATAAATTTCCTTAAATTGTAAGCGTTCCGCCGACGTTTTCCCTGCGCCACTCGGCGTATTCCTCATAGGTTCCCGAGCGGTCAAAGCAGCCGTTTTCGGTGATTTCGATTATCCTGTTCGCGGCGGTTTCGAGAATTTCAAGGTCGTGCGTTGCAAAAAGAAGGTTGCCCTTGAACTCGGAAAGTCCGTTGTTGACAGCGGTTATGCTCTCGAGGTCGAGGTGGTTTGTCGGTCGGTCGAGAATAAGCACGTTGCTCTTGAACAGCATCATTCTCGAGAACATACAGCGCACCTTTTCGCCTCCCGAAAGCACTTTCACGGGCTTGAAAACGTCGTCGCCCGAGAACAGCATTCTGCCCAAAAATCCGCGCAGATAGCTCTCGGTTTCGTCCTTCGAGTACTGCCGCATCCAGTCCAAAATCGACAACTCGCAGCCGTTGAAATACGCGCTGTTGTCGTTCGGGAAGTAGGAAACCGTGATTGTCCCGCCCCATTTAAACGAGCCTTCATCGGGTTCAAGCTCCTCTGTGAGAATTTTGAAAAGCGTTGTCACGGCGATTTCGTTTGCGCCGACAAACGCGATTTTATCGCCTTTTCCCACGGTGAACGAAACGTTGTTCAGCACCTTCACCCCGTCAACAGTCTTGGACAAACCAGTCACCTGCAAGATGTCTTTTCCCGCCTCGCGCTCCATCTCAAAGCCGATATACGGGTACTTGCGCGAGCTTGCCGGCAGCTCCTCGACAGTAAGCTTGTCGAGCAATTTTCTGCGCGAGGTCGCCTGCTTGGACTTGGATTTGTTCGCGGAGAAGCGCGCGATAAAGTTCTGCAGCTCCTTGATTTTCTCCTCAGCCTTTTTGTTCTGCTGTTTAATCATACGCTGGATAAGCTGCGAGCTTTCATACCAGAACTCGTAGTTTCCGACGTACATCTTGATTTTTCCGTAATCGATGTCCACGATATGCGTGCAGACGTTGTTGAGGAAGTGACGGTCGTGCGAAACCACGATAACCGTTCCGAAATAATCCGCGAGAAAATCCTCCAGCCACGAAACCGCGTCCACATCGAGGTGGTTTGTCGGCTCGTCCATCAGGATAATATCGGGATTTCCGAAAAGGCACCGCGCAAGCAGCACTTTTACCCTCTCGTTGCCCGAAAGGCTCGACATACTCTGATACAAAAGCTCCTCGGAAAGCCCGAGTCCCTGTATCAGCTTTGACGCGTCGGATTCCGCCTCCCAGCCGTTAAGCTCGGCAAATTCAGCTTCGAGCGCCGACGCTTTTTCGCCGTCCTCGTCCGAAAAATCCTCCTTGGCATAAAGCGCGTCCTTTTCCTTCATAATCTCGTAGAGCCGCTTGTTGCCCATAATCACGGTGTCGAGAACCGTGTACTCGTCAAATGCGTAGTGGTCCTGACTGAGCACCGACATACGAAGATTTTCGGGCTTTGTCACGCTGCCCTTTGTCGGCTCAAGCTCGCCGCAGAGCACCTTCAGAAAGGTCGATTTTCCCGCGCCGTTTGCGCCGATTACGCCATAGCAGTTGCCCGCCGTGAACTTCAAATCAACGTTCTTGAATAAAACCTGTCCGCCGAAAGATACGGCAACGTCCGATACTGTTATCAATACAATTCTCCTTATCTTTTATCTGATATATGCCATAACAAGCGTTGCCCATTCGCGCACCCAGTAATTCAGCAAATTCAGCACGGGTGTTTTCGCGGAATGCGCGCCTGTTTTCAAGCCGTTTTTATTTGCGTAAATCGATGCGCGATACTGATGAAACTCGCTTGTGACTATCATTATATTATCCGAAATCCCGAGATTTTCGAGAATTTCCCGCGAAAATGCAAGATTTTCCTCGGTTGATGCAGATTTGTCCTCAACATAAATCCGCTCGTCATCAATCCCGTTTGCGATAAGATATCTTCGCATACACTCCGCTTCCGAGATGTTTTCGTTGTCGCCCTTGCCGCCGCTTGCGATACAGAGAGCTTCGGGGTTTTCCAAAAGCACTTCAAGCGCCGCGTCAAGCCGGTTTTTCAGCATCATGCTCGGCTCTTCTCCGCGAACCTGACAGCCGAGAATTATCACAACTTCGGTTTTTTCAAGCGGCTTTTCGCTGCTCAAAAGCATATTCACCGAGAAAAACACGCAAATTCCCGCCACGAAAGCCGCCACAGCTCCCACAACGCAGAGCGCGATTTTCCCGAAAACCTTGCTCCAAAGCCGTTTTACGAGCGCGCAGAATTTTTTCCAAAAAACGCCGAGAGCGATTATCGCGCCGAAAATCACCCAGCCGATAACCGTTCCCGCAGTAAAATAATTTATGCTTACCCACACCAGCAAAACACTCGCGATTGCCACGATGATTATTCTGATGATTTTTGAGGTTCTTTCCATCAGATTGCCGAAAAGCCCTGCTCAAGGTCGGCGATGATGTCGTCAACGTTCTCCAAGCCAACCGACAGGCGAATCAACCCGCCGTCAATACCCGCAGCAACAAGCTGTTCATCGGAAAGCTGACGGTGCGTAGCGGACGCGGGGTGCAAAACACAGGTTCTGATATCGGCAACGTGTACCTCGTTTGACGCGAGCTTCAGGCTGTCCATAAACTTCACTGCCGTGCTTCTTCCGCCCTTTATCGAGAACGAAATTACGCCGCTTGTGCCGTTCGGGAGGTACTTTTTCGCAAGCTCGTGACCTTTGCTTCCCTCGAGCGCGGGATAAGTCACAAACTCGACTTTCCCCGTTGACTTGATATACTGAGCAACCTTGAGCGCGTTCTCGCAGTACTGCTTCATACGAACCGCAAGCGTTTCCAGACCGAGGTTGAGCAGGAAGGACGAATTTGCCGCGGGATAGCAGCCGAAATCGCGCATAAGCTGCATTCTCGCCTTGACGATATAAGGCGCAAAAGCGTATTTTTCCGTGTAAACAATGCCATGATAGCTCTCGTCCGGCTCGGTCATACACGGGAACTTGCCGTTTGTCCAGTCGAACTTGCCGCTGTCCACGATAACGCCGCCGACCTGAATTGCGTGTCCGTCCATATATTTTGAGGTGGAGTGGATAACGATATCCGCGCCCCACTCAAACGGTCTGCACAAAATCGGCGTTGCGAAGGTGTTGTCGATGATAAGCGGGACGCCGTGCGCGTGGGCAACCTTCGCCCACATCTCGATATCCAGCACCGTGAGCGCGGGATTTGCCAGCGTTTCCCCGAAAACAGCCTTTGTGTTCTCCTTGAACGCGGCAGAAAGCTGTTCCTCGGTAGCGTCGTGGTCAACGAAAATGCACTCGATTCCCATTTTCTTCAGCGTTGTGCCGAAAAGGTTGATTGTGCCGCCGTAAATCGACGCGGAAGCGATAAAGCTGTCGCCCGCCTCGCAAATATTGAGGATAGAAATGAGCGAAGCCGCCTGACCGCTGGACGTACACATAGCCGCAACTCCGCCCTCCAGCGCCGCTATTTTCTTCTCAACGCAGTCTGTTGTGGGATTCTCGAAGCGCGAGTAAATCAGGCTTTTCGTGGGGTCGTCAAAAACCGCCGCAACCTCGTCCGTTGACTCATAAACATAAGTCGTGCTCTGAACAATCGGCATCACGCGCGGCTCGCCGTTTTTGGGAGTATAGCCTTCGTGCAGGCATTGTGTTTCAATTTTCATTTCGTCCACCTCTTATTTTATGTACTCTTTCAGCGCGTTCAAAAGCGCCTCTGTTTCCTCGTCCGTTCCGATTGAAATGCGAAGATGGTTGTCAATCCGCGGCTTGTTGAACCAGCGAACGTAGATGTCTTTTGATTTCAGGTACTTGAAAATCTCCTTTGCGGAGTATTTTTCGTGCGATGCAAAGATGAAATTCGTGGAGCTGTCAGGGATTTTAAAGCCCATTTCGCGCATTATTTCCGTCAAATGCTCACGCGTTCTGATAACTTTTGCAATCGTTTCACGGAAGTACTTCTCGTCCTTTATCGAAGCAATTCCCGCAGTCTGCGCGACGCTGTCCACGGGGTAGCTGTTCACACTGTCCTTTGCGGCATAAATCGCGGCAATCGCGTCCTTGCTTCCCATCGCGTAACCAATACGCATTCCCGCCATAGAACGACTCTTGGAAAACGTCCGCGTGATGACGAGATTGTCGTACTCGCTGAGTAGCGGAATTGCCGTAATTCCGCCAAAATCCACATACGCCTCGTCCACGATAACCACAGAATCGCGGTTGTTGTCAAGGATAATCCGCAGAAAATCCAAGTCCCTGCCGATTGACGTCGGCGCGTTCGGATTAGCGATAACAACGCCGCCGTTTGCGCGCTTGTAGTCCTCGGGATTGATGTTGAAATCCGCGTCAACCCTTATCTGCTCGAACGGAATACCCAGAATTGCGCACCAGACGGTGTTGAACGAGTATGTGATGTCGGGGAACAAAATCGGCTTCTTCGAGTTGAAAAACGCGCGAAAACATAGCGATAAAACATCGTCCGTGCCGTTTCCCGCGAACACGTTTTCGGGCTTCAAGCCGTGATACTCGGCGATGGTTTTCACAAGCTCCACAGCGTTTGCCGAGGGATATTTTTTGAGATTTGCACCGTCAAAATTGTTTATCGCCTTGATTGCCTCGGGGGACGGCGGGTACGGATTTTCGTTCGCGTTCATCTTGATAAAGTCCGTTTTGTTCGGCTGTTCACCCGCAACATAAGGCTCGATTTTTATAAGATTGTCTTTCCAGCTCATCTTTTTTCTCCAAAAATTAACGCTCCGACAAAGCGGAGCGTTTTCAACAGTAATACCGCCTTAAAGCTCGTCAGGCTCGTCGTCAAGCTCGAAAACAAGCTTTTTTCCGCAGTTCGGGCAGTCCATTCCGCCCTTTTGTGCCTGGTCGTAGTCGAAGCGGATTGTATTGTCGCAGTTGGGGCAGACGGTTTCATACATTTCGCCGACATCTTCCTCGATATCGTCGTCATAGTAATCCTCGTCGTAATCGTCCTCGCCGTAAATCTCGTCCTCAAGGTCGCAAACGCTCTCCTCAAGGTCGGTCATCACGCTTGCAACATCGTCAAGCTCCTCGTCAACCTCGTTGAGATTATCCGCAATATCGGTCAGGACATCAAGAATTGCATTGATAATCTCATCGTCCTTGTTAAGCCCCTTGCAGAGCCCTTTTATATAAGATACCTTTTCTCCGATTGTCATAAAAATACCTCTTTTCAACAAACGAAAACTGCTTTTCGAAAATTACTTTACGCGCTCCATATACTCGCCGGTTCTGGTGTCGATGCGAATCATTTCGCCCTCGTTGATGAACAGCGGAACGCGGATTTCTGCACCCGTTTCAAGAGTAGCGGGCTTGGTTGCGTTGGTAGCGGTGTTGCCTGCGAAACCGGGTTCGGTCGCGGTAACCTGAAGCTCGACAAAGTTCGGAGGCTCAACGCCGAAAACCTTGCCCTTGTAGGAAAGCACCTTGCAAATCATATTCTCCTTAACGAACTTGAAGTTGTCGCCAACATCAGACGCGTTTACGGGAACATCCTCGTAGGTTTCCTGATCCATAAAGTGATACAGCTCGCCGTCTGCGTAGGTGAACTCCATGTCCTTTCTCTCGACAAAAGCTGTCGGGAACTTTGCGGACGGGTTGTAGGTCTTTTCAACAACCGAGCCTGTAATTACATTCTTGACCTTTGTGCGGACAAACGCTGCGCCCTTGCCGGGTTTAACGTGCTGGAACTCGATAATCTGCATTACGTTTCCGTCTTCCTCAAAAGTCATACCGTTCCTGAAATCTCCCGCTGTGATCATACTAGCGAACCTCCAAATCTTTCATTCCACGCTCAAAAGAGCATAATTTTACGGCAAAGCCGTCCATTTACAGAATGTTACAGAATTATTATACCACAATTTACACTTCTTGTCAACCGAATTTTCTATAACAACAAAAATTTTTACAAATTTCTCAAATGTGTACCAAATCTCTTGTCGCCGCCGTGAAATTCACGCAGCCGTCTGCCGTGAGCGCGCAGGTATCGGTGATTTTCACGCCGAAGCGCTCGGGCACTCTGATATCGCAGCCCACCGCGAGCGTCATTCCCGCTTTGAGCATCGCCCCGCTGTTCTCGCCGAGAAAAGGCGGCTCGGAAACGTCAATTCCGATACCGTGAGCAAAGCTGCCGCGGGCGAATTTCTCGACATTCCAAGCGTTCAGAGTAGCTCTGGCAACGCTGTCGGGAACATTCGAGCTAATCTCCGCGCGAAGCGTTTTCAGCCCGTCGAAAACCGCGCAGGAAACCGCATTGTAGGCGTCGTTCTGTTTTGAGGAAATCTCGCCGACTGCGACTGTTCGCGCCATTTTCGCGCAGTATCCGCCGACTCTCGCGCCAAATTCCATCAAAAGGAAATCGCCCTCGCGGATTTGCCGTGAACTCGGGTGCGCCTTTGCGTTGGCCGAATTTTCACCCGAAAGCGCCCTTGCAGAAAAAGCAGGCTCGTCCGCGCCGAACTCCACGAGAAAATAGTTGAGATAGGCGGCAATCTGTCGCTCGGTCATTCCCTTGCGCACCGTCATAAGAAGCCGCTGATAAGCCTTATCGCAGACGGTTTGCGCCTTTTTCACGCACTTAATCTCATTTTCGTTCTTGATTGAACGCATTTTGAGCAGCGCCGCTGTAAGCTCGCCGCTTGTGATAAAATCCGCATAGTGGAGCGTGTTTTTCAGCAAATCCAGCTCCGCTACAGTTATCTTATCGTTCTCAATATACAGCCGTTTTATGCCGAATTTGATGAGAATGTCAAGAATTTGCTTTAAATTTGAAAGCGAGAAAACTATGAACCCCTCGGCGCTCACAAAAACGCCTTTTCCCACGAAAAGATAGCGCGTTTCCTTTGAAATAAGGGCAATCGCGCCGCTGATTTCCGTGCCGCAAAGATATCGAAGCGACTCCTCCGATGTCACGAGCGCCGCCGAACGGTCATCGGGAAGAAAGCTCCCGAGCTGTTCCGCCGCGGTCATTTCTTCGCCTCGAAGATGTAGTCGAGCGCCTGTATCGCCAGCATATAGCTGTATTTCCCGAAGCCCGCGATGCTCCCCGCGCAAGCCGGCGCGATTACGCTCTTTTTGCGGAACTCGTCGCGGCTCGAGATATTGCTCAGGTGTACCTCTATAACGGGAATTTTTATCGCGGCAATCGCGTCGTGAATAGCGTAGCTGTAATGCGTGTAAGCGCCCGCATTCAGCACAATTCCGGCGTAATCAAGCCGAGCGGCGTGAATGCTGTCGATAATGCTCCCCTCGCTGTTGCTCTGGAAGAACGAAAGCTCGTGCCCGAGACTTTGCGCGACCGCATAAAGCTCGTCGTTAATTGCTTTCAGCGACTCATCGCCGTAAATTGTCGGCTCACGCTCGCCGAGAAGATTTAAGTTCGGACCATTAATAACCAGAATTTTCATAATTTTCCACCTTTTCACAAACTATCGTAAAAACGCTTCATTTCAGCCGCGTCCTCAGCCTGCGTTCCGTCGCTCTCACAGATTATCGACGGCGAAAGCCCGCGCTGCTTTATTTCCTCAAGAAGCGGCTTGTAATCGGGACCGAAATGCTCGTCCGCAAACGTCAGGTGCTTTTTCTCGCCGCCCGCCGTGTACTCGATTTTGCTGAAATGAATGTGCATTTTCGACAATCTCTCGCGTCCCAGCGCATTCTCGATTAAATCGAGCATTTTCGCGTAATCGGCGCGCTCTTTTATCCCGCCGAGAGTGCGCGCGTTCAGATGCCCGAAATCAACAGTCGGCAAAAACCGCTCGTCCACCCCGCACAGCTCCAGAACCTCTTCGAGAGTGCCAAGCTGATTGATTTTTCCCATCGTTTCGGGGCAGATTATGATATCCGAAAGCCCGTTTTCGTCAAGCGTTTCCTGCGCCTTTTTCAGCGTTTGCTTCGCGAAATAAACAGCCTCCGCTCTCGTCATCTTTGAGCAAGAGCCGCTGTGAACCACGATTTTCTGCGCTCCGACAGACTTTGCCGCCTTTGCCGACTCCAAGATATAGTTCACGCTGTTCAGGCGCTTTTCCTCTTCGGTTGACGAAAGCGAGATGAAATACGGCGCGTGGAGCGTGACGTAAATCCCGCTTTCCCGCGCGATTTCGGGCAGCTTTCTCACCGTGCCCTCCGATATCCTCACGCCGCGTCCGCACTCGATTTCATAGCCGTCAAGACCGAGTTCGCCGAGATAAGCCGGCAAATCCTCGGGGAATTTCCGCTTTCCCCAACTCAGCGAGTTCCCACCCGGACCAAAAGTTATCATCACTTCAACTCCAAATTACTGTAATCTCTCTTGAAAACCAAGCTCTCCAAGCGCCTTTTCAGCTTGAACGTCCAGGTGTTTTCCAGATGAAACGGCTCTACAAGCACCGTCCGCACGCCTTTCAAATTCCCCGCCATAATATCGGTGAAAATCTGGTCGCCGACAACCAGCGTTTCGGATTTTCCCGCGTTCATCGCTTTCATCGCGCGCGTTATCCCGAAAGTCAGCGGCTTCGCGCCGTTTGCTGTGAACGGAAGCCCGAGCTTTGCCGCAAGCGGAGCAACGCGCTTGTTTGTGTTGTTGGACACAACGCGCATCTTTATCCCAAGCGCCCTCATCTCGCAAAGCCACTCCGATACGCCAGCCTCGGCGCAGGGATTTCCGTGCATCGAAAGCGTGTTGTCCATATCGAGAACCAGCGCCGTGACGCCGTTTTTTTCGAGAAATTCCTTATTTATAGATAAAACGTTCTTCACATGGAACGTCGGTTTAAACAGCATTAAATCACCCGTGACAGTATTAAAGCGGACATAATATGCCCGCTTCAACATTTGTTCTAATCAATACTTACGCTTGCGAGCAGCTTCGGACTTCTTCTTACGTTTTACCGAAGGCTTTTCGTAATGCTCTCTTTTACGAACTTCAGCAAGAACGCCGTCCCTTGCGCACGAACGCTTGAAACGCTTTAACGCGGTATCGAGCGATTCATTTTTGCCAAGACGAATTTCCGCCATCTATATTTCCCTCCCCTTGCCGAACGGCACAGGCTATACTCCGTATAATAACAGTACTTTATCATTATACATCATTCCCACAGATTTGTCAAGATATATTTATCAAAAACACGAACTTTTTATTTTTTTGGTAATATCAGACAAATTCAACAGAAATTTTTCAGCAAAGACAACAATTTCCCGATTACTTGTCCCACTCCGAGATATCCACAGGCTCGCCGTCAGCCCAGAGGTGCTCGAGCTGATAAAATTCGCGCGCTTCCTCGTGGAAAATGTGAACAACAACATCGATATAATCGAGCACAATCCAGTTGTTGCTCGGCGAACCGTCAATTCCCTTCGGTTTCACGCCCTTCTGCGCCAGCTGATACTCAACCTCGTCCGCAAGCGCCTTAACCTGCGTTGAGGATGTGCCGGACGCTATCACGAAATAGTTCGCGAGAACCGTTATGTCCTTGACCTTGAGCGCAGTGATTTTTTCCGCTTTTTTGCTCGAAAGCGCCTTTACGGCAACTTCCAGTTCTTCAATATCGTTCATAAGCTCTCCTTGTTTTTGTTGAATTTCAGGTAATAATTGTACGCCTCAAAAGTTGATACAGGCAGCAGCGCGCATTTTCCCGCAACGCTCTGTATCTGATAAATCAGCGCAATCGACATCGCTTTATCGATATCCTCGTAGCAATATTCCCGCATCTTTTCAACGCCCTTGTAGTCGCGCTCCTCGGATATCATATCGCCGAGGTAGACTATTTTTTCCAGCAGCGTCATTCTCGCGCACCCAACCGTGTGGTAACGAATAGCGCCGATAATTTCGTCATCGTCAATCCCGAGCTTCTCGCGGACGTAATACCCGCCCGCAACGCCGTGCCAGAGCGCTTTTGACGCGATTTCCGCAGGGTCGGGATTAAGCCCGCTTTCCAGCGTGTACTGCTTTTGTCGGTCGGGCAAATCCTCTTTCATTATGTCGTGGAGCAGTCCCGCGAGATAGCACCGCTTCTTGTCCGCTCCAAAACGCTCCGCGAGCTTCCAGCACTCCTCGGCAACGTTCATACTGTGCCTGAATCGCTTTTTCGACAGCCGCGCTTCCAGCAGCCTTTCGTATTCGTCAAATTCTTCGTATCTGCTCAATCTTTTGTTCCTCGATTTCGATTTATCTGAGACCGATATCCTCGGCAAGCAGCGAGTACATACAAAGATCGCCAACGCCCGCGTTGCTCTTTTCAGCCTGCCGCAGAGTTCCCTCGTATTTCATTCCGCAGTTTCGCATAACCGCGCCGGAATGCGGATTTCTCGCGTCGTGATAACTCTCAACGCGATTTACGCCGACTTCCTTGAAAAAGTACTCCAGAACCGCCGCCAGCGCCTCCGTCATATAACCGTTGTGCCAGAGCTTTCTTGACAGGCAGTAGCCGATTGTCACGCTCTCGGTGTCCAAATCCGTCTTTATCGCGCCGATTGTCCCGACAGCCTCGGGATAGCTGCTCTTCAAAACTATCGCCCACTGATAATAGTCGTCGTTGGCGTAGCTTTTCACCCATTCCTCGGCAATCGCGCGGCTTTCCTCAACGCTTTTGTGCGGGCTCCAGACAAGATACTTCGTAACCTCGCTGTCCGCGCACCAATTCTTGTACATATACTCCGCGTCCGTTATCTCAACCTTGCGGAGAATAAGCCGCTGTGTTTCCAGAACGCGTGTTCCCTTATGAATCATCTGTAAAGTCCCTTTTCTTCAATATACCCGCGAACGTCCTCGGTTATCCACTCGGACGCGTCCTCGCCTTTTTGGATTTTTTCACGGATTTCGGTTGAGCTGATATCGACAACATTCGTGGGAAGCACCTTTATATGACCGATTTCGGTCGCGTATTCCAGCATTTCCGAGAAGCTGTCGCCGCCTCTTGCCGCCGCGCACACCTCGCACTCCTTGAGTATTGATTCGTACTTGAACCACTCGGTGAACGAGAACAGCATATCGCCGCCGATTAACAGGAAAAATCTCGCGTCCTCATAGCGCTTTTTCAGCGCTCGGAGCGTGTTTATCGTGTAGCTTACGCCGCCGAGTTCGCGCTCGATTTCGCAGATTTCAACCTCACACTTGTCCGAAATCCCCGAAAACGCTCTCCTGCACATCTCCGCGCGCTCTTCAAACGGCGCGAGCTTTGTTGCCTTGTGAGGGCTTTCAAAGGTCGGTATAACCAGCAATTTCCGCAGTTTGAGCTGTTCAATCGCTTCCTTTGCGAGATTTATGTGACCGTTGTGCGGCGGGTTGAACGCACCGCCGAAAATTCCCGTTTTAATCAAAGCTAATCTTCCTTTTCTTCGGGTCCTTGCTCACTCTGAACAGCACGAATTTCCGCCCGATAACCGCCACAACATCTGCTCCAAGCCTCGGCGCAATCTCATCGGCAGCCTCGCGCGCCGTATAATCGCAGTTCTCCTGCACGCCTATTTTTATCAGCTCGCGCGCGTTCAGCACGTTTTCAAGCTGATTTACAAGTTCGTCCGAAATTCCCGATTTTCCCACATAAAAAACGGGGTCAAGCGCGCTTGCCTGAGCACGCAGATTTGCGCGCTGTTTACTGTTTAGCATCAAATTTCTCCTTTAAAATCTCCGACAGCTTTCTGAAAGCGTCGGCACGATGACTGATTTTATTCTTCTCATCAGCCGAAATTGTCGCCATACTCTCGTCCTCGTCCAGCATAAAAATCGGGTCGTAGCCGAAGCCGTTTTTGCCAAGAGGCTTGTCGCCGATATAACCTTCAACCTCGCCGCGCACGGAATACTCGTCGTCCTCGGCAAAAATGAAGTAAATCGTGCAGACAAAACGCGCTTTTCTAAGCTCCTCGGGAACGCCGTGCATTTCCTCAAGAACCTTCTGGCAAAGCTCCTTGTCGGTTGCGTTTTCACCCGCATATCTTGCCGAATAAACCCCCGGCGCTCCGTTCAGAAAATCGATTTCAAGCCCGCTGTCGTCCGCGATAACAGGCTCTCCGAGCGCCTCGAACACGGCTTTTGCCTTTATGTGCGCGTTTTCCTCGAAGGTGTCGCCGTCCTCGACAATTTCGTCCGTGAACCCTGCGTCCCTCATTGAAACCACCTCGAAACCAAACGGCTCGAGCAGTTCTCCGAATTCGCGCAGCTTTCCCTTGTTGTTGGACGCGATAATAAGCCTACTTCGCGGGTGTTCGTCTGATGTAGTTTTGGTTGTCATAAAATAGTCCTTTCGTCATAATTGTTTATGAATAAATTGATTATATCACAAATTTCTGCGTTTGTCAATCACTCAAAAAGCGTATTTACATATTCCTCGGGAATAAACGGCTGCAAATCGTCGATTTTTTCGCCGACTCCGACCAGCTTTACGGGAAGCCCAAGCTCATTTTTTATAGGAATAATAATTCCGCCCTTTGCCGTGCCGTCCAGTTTCGTCAGCACAATTCCCGTTATGTCGGCGGTTTCGTTGAACAATCGCGCTTGGTTAACCGCGTTTTGTCCCGTTGTCGCGTCAAGCACAAGCAGCGTTTCCACACTCGCTTCGGGGCATTCTCTCGTGATAATCCGCGCGATTTTCTTCAGCTCCTCCATAAGATTTTTCTTGTTGTGAAGCCGCCCCGCGGTATCGCAAAGCACGATATCCGCGCCGCGCGCCTTTGCCGCCGAAAGCGCGTCAAACACGACAGCCGCAGGGTCCGCGCCCTCGCTGTGCTTGATAATCTCAACTCCCGCGCGGTCTGTCCAGATATTCAGCTGGTCGATAGCCGCCGCTCTGAATGTATCCGCCGCCGCCACGATAACCTTCTTTCCCGCGTTCTTGAAATTCGCCGCCATTTTGCCGATTGTCGTGGTTTTTCCTGCGCCGTTCACGCCGATTACCATTATCACGGACGGCTTTGTGTCCAGCTTCAGTTCATTTCCACCCGACAAAATCTCCGAGATGATATTTTTGAGCATCTGCTTGACGTCGGCGGGCTCGGTTGTGCCGGTTTTCTTCACCTCGGCGCGCAGCCTGTCGCAGATTTCCATACTCGTTTCCGCGCCGATATCCGACAAAATAAGCGTTTCCTCGAGTTCATCGAAGAAATCCTCGTCGATTTTCGTGAACGAGTTAAGCAGCTGCTGAACCTTGCTCGCAATGCCCTCGCGCGTTTTCTTCAAGCCCTCGCGGAGCTTGTTTGCGGCAAGCTCGCGCTGCTGCGCCTCGTATTCCTCCTGAAACTGAATATCCGATTCGTGGTCGGTGAAAATCGGCTCAAAGCCCTGAAGCTTCTCCAAAAGCGAAGAATGCTGCTCCCGAACAGGCTCTTCAATCGGTTCTTCATTCTTTTTCTTTCTGTTAAAAAGTCCCATAAAATCCTCGTTAATCAATAATTTCGTTCAACTCGTCCGACAACTCCTCGGAAAGCTCCTGCCGAAGCAGCCGCGAAACGCCCTTTTCCTGCATAAACACGCCATAAAGCACCGAGCAGCCTTCAATTGTGCCGCGGCGGTGAGTGATAACCATAAGCTGCGTGCTTTTGCTGAACTGGTTCAGATAGCGAATGTACTTCTCAACGTTTACATCGTCAAGCGCCGCGTCAACCTCGTCCAGCATACAAAACGGCGTGGGACGGTGCATCAGAATCGCGAAATAAATCGTGATTGCCACCATCGTCTGCTCGCCGCCCGACAGCGAAATCAGATTTTTGATAACCTTTCCGGGAGGCGCCGCCTTTATCTCAATGCCCGAATTAAGCAAATCCTCGGGATTTGTAAGCTCCAACTCCGCGTGTGAGCCCGGACCGAAAATCTGCACGAAAATCTCCTTGAAGTGCTTGTTGATGTCCTCGAAGCTCGCGAGAAAACGCGTTTTGATATCGCCCGTGAGCTGCTCGATGAGCTTCTCCAGACCACGTTTCGCGTCCTCGATATCACGCAGCTGCGCCGACTGAAAATCATAGCGTTTAGACACCGTTTCGTACTCCTCGATTGACGCCATATTTACAATTCCGAGCGCGGAAATCCGCTTGTTAAGCTCGTTCAAATCGTTCTCCGCCATAAGCAGATTTTCGGGAATTTTCGCTTCCTGTTCAGCCTGCGAAACCGTCATCTCATAGCTGTCCATCAGCAGCGCGACAATCTTGTCGTACTCCTTTTGAAGCGTGCCGCGGCGCTCTTCCAGACGCGCAAGCTCGCTTGCAAATTTCTGCTTATTCTTGTTCGCCTCGTCGATATCGCGGCGCAGCTCGGTGATTTTCCCGTCAAGCTCGGTTATCTGCCGTGAAACGCTCTCGATTTCCTCGTTTTGCTCGGAAAGACTGCTGCTCGATTTCTCGATTTCGCGCTTCAGACGCTCGATTTTCTCGCGGATTTCACGGTCGGAAATATCAAGATTTTCCATCGCCGATTTAAACCCGCCGCTGTTTTCAAGCAGCGTTCTGCGGTCGTCCTCGATGCTCTTAATCTGCGCCCTGAGCGCGTCTGCGTCCTTTTGCGCGGCAACCTTTTCGAGATTGAGCGCGTTTATCCCATCGGAAAGCGCCTTCAGCTTGTTTTCGGCTGCCGTGCGCTCGCCCGTTTGCTCGGCGTGCTTTTTCTCAAGACTCGCGATTTTCTCGTTAAGAACGGTGATTTCCTTCTCGGCATTTTCGATAATCCCGCTTTGCTGCTTAATCTGCGCGTCAAAACGGTTGAGCGTCTGCCGAGCCGTTGCGCTCTGTGAAACAAGCTGCTCGATAAGCCCGTTCAAGCGGGATTTTTCCGCGCTCTGACGGATTTCGTTCTGCTCGAGTTCGCGGATTTTGTCCTGCATTCCCTCGGACTCAATCGAAAATTTCGCGTATTCCGCACGATACCGCTCAAATTCCTCGGCACGCGTTTTCTCGGTTTCACGCAGCTTTTCGATATCCTTAAACAGCGCGTCAAGCTCCTGTTTACGCGAAATAATGCCCGAGTTGTTCACTCTCGAACCGCCCGTAAACGAGCCGCCCGAGTTCACGACCTGTCCGTCAAGCGTGACAATCCTGAATTTATAGCCATATTTCCTGCCGATAACGGTTGCCGTGTCGATATCATCGACAATCGCCGTCAGACCGAGCAGGTAATTAATGATATTCGCATACTCGCTCCCGCACGAAACAAGCTCCGATGCAATCCCCTCGAAACCCGCTTCCGAAGCCAGACGAGGCTCGTTGAGCGTTCTGCCTTTCATCGAGGTGAGCGGGTAAAACGTGGCTCTTCCCGCATTTGTTTCCTTGAGAAAACGAATGCAGCGAGTTGCCGTTTCCTCGTTGTCCACGATGATGTTCTGCATAACCGAGCCGAGCGCCGTTTCAATTGCCGTGATGTACTTTTTCGGCACTGTCACAACGTCCGCGACCGTCCCGTGAATACCTGCAAGTCTGCCCTGTTCGCCCGCGCTCATAACCTCTTTTACCGCGCGGGAATAGCCCTCTTTACTTCGCTCGATATCCGAGAGAACCTTGTGGCGCTGCTGCTTTTCACCGAGCGCTCTCTGCGCCTCCTCATGGGCAATTCTCGCCTCGTCAAGACGCTTTCTTTTGCCCTCGGAAAGCCGCTCCATACCGGCAAGTCTGTTCGCGGCAGTCTGCTTTTCATTCTCGATTTCAGCCAGAATTTTCTCACACTGCGCGAGTTCATTCTGATAAGCCGCCATCGTTTTTTCGCTCTCGGAAACGCTCTGCAAAAACTCGTTTTTCTGCTCCTCCGCTTCGCCCCGAGAGCGCTCGGACTGCGTTTTCATCAGCGAAAGCTCGGTTTTTCTGCCGTACGCTTTCGCCATTTCGCTTTCCAGCGCAGAATACTCGTCATCGCGCTCGGAGCTGCTCTCGGAAATCTCCCGAAGCTCCTTTTCGCGCGCTTTTATCTGTTCCTCAAAATCATCGGCTTCAGCGATTTTTTTCTCAATCTGCGCCGAAATTTCATCAATCCGCTCATCAAAAACGCGGCTGTTCTGCTCGGCTTTTTTGAGCTGCTCGGTAAGCTCTGAACGGCGCTCGGAGTTGTGCTTGAGGTCGTTTTCGGCAACCGAAATTTCCGCTCTTTTATCGGAAAGCTCATCGTTCGCGTTCTGTATTCCCGCGCGGATTCTGGACAGGCGCGCGTTTGCGGCAAGCTTGTCGTCGCCGAGCTTCTCGATTTCATTGTTTGCGTTTTCAATATCGCGCTCAAAATTCTCACATTCCGCTCTGTTGAGCAGCAAATCATCGTCAATTTTAATCAGGCTCTCGCGCTTTTCCTTCAGCCGCGCCGCAGAAACCGAGATTTCAAGCTCCTTTTTCTCAGCCATAAGCTCGCTTGCGAGAGCTGCCTTTTCCGACTGCTTTTTGAGTATCGGCAGGCGCTCCTCGTCAACGCGAATCAAGTCCTTTTGACGAGTTATGTTCTCCTCCGCCTGAGCAAGCTGCTTCTCTGCATCGGCTTTTTTGTGCAGAAACAGCGAAACTCCCGCCGCTTCCTCGAAGATTTCACGGCGTTCCGAGCCGCGCGCATTCACGATTTCGGCAACGCGTCCCTGCCCGACAATCGAATAACCGTCGCGCCCCAGACCTGTTCCCATAAGCAGCTCCTGAATGTCCTTAAGGCGCGATTTTCTGCCGTTTATCAGGTACTCGCTCTCGCCCGTGCGGTAGAGTTTTCGCGAGATTTCAACCTCGTTTTCATCAATCGCGAGCGCTCTGTCAGAGTTATCGATAAGCAGCGTCACCTTCGCAAAACCCATCGGTTTACGCTCGGTTGTGCCGTGGAAGATAACGTCCTCCATCTTCTCGCCGCGCAGAGTTTTCGCGCCCTGCTCGCCCATAACCCACCGCAGCGCGTCGGAAATATTGCTTTTTCCGTTGCCGTTGCTCCCGACGACCGCCGTTGTTTTCGCGTCAAACTGAAGCACGGTTTTATCCGCAAAGGACTTGAAGCCCTGTATTGTCAGCGTTTTAAAAAACATTAACTTTCCTCAATTTCGAGATAAATTCCCGACTTTTCCTTAACATTTATCCTATATCCCATTTCGCGCAATTTTTCAAGATTTCCGCGCTTTTGCCCGATTAGCTTGCTGAGATTTTTCTTATCCGTGAAAACCGTATAATCCCGCTCTGGGAGCTGATTCAGCCGCTCGGTCAAATCATTCAGCATAAGCCTGCTTTCAACGATTTCCCGAAAACTCGGGTGATAAACTCCGCCGAGCATTTCCCGCTCGACTTCCTCGCTTGCGTGAAGTCCCATTCGGATTACGCGGATACCGTTCCGGTCAAATTTCCTTAGAAGCGCCGCGCAAAGTTCAACCGTTTCCTCGAACGAAAAACTCGTGTAAACTCCGCGCTCGAAAAGCTCTCCCAAGCCCGTGTTTTTCAGGATAACCGTCGGGTAAATCCTCACGGTATCGGGGCGCATTCCGATGAATTTTTCAGCGGTATAAAGCGATTTTTCGGGCGTGTCTTTATACAATCCCGTCATCATCTGAAGCCCCAGTTCAAATCCGTTATCGCGAATCAGCCGCGCGGCTTTTTCCACGTCCTCGGCGGTGTGCCCGCGCTCGTTTGCCGCGAGAACCTCGTTGCTCATCGACTGCGCGCCGAGTTCAATCGCGGTCATTCCGTAGCTTTTCAGCACGCCGAGAATTTCCTCGTCAATACAGTCCGGCCGCGTTGAACAGCGTATTCCCGTGTACACGTCAAACCGCTCCACAGCACGCTTCGCCACGCACAGCAGCTCCGTCATATATTCGCGCGGAATTGCCGTAAAACTCCCGCCGAAAAACGCAATCTGCGCGGTCATTCCCTTTTCGGAAAGCCGCGGCGCTTGTTCGGCGAGAACCGCGAAAACTTCCTCCGGAGAAGGCGCTTTTTTCGTGCCCGAAATGCTCCTCTGGTCGCAGAACGAACAGCGGTGCGGGCAGCCCAGATGCGGTATAAAAATGCTGATATTCGTCTTATTCAACGTCATACCCCATAAGGCTCACGGCTTCCTTCGCAGCCTCCTGCTCAGCCTCTTTTTTGGACAAACCGCTGCCCTTTCCGATAACCTGCCCATTGAGCAAAACCTGCGCGACAAAGTGCTTGCGGTGCTGTTCGCCGCTGCTTTCCACAACCTCGTAGGATATCTTCTCCTCGGGGTTTTTCTGGATAATTTCCTGCAAAACCGTCTTGTAATCGCCGAGCTTCACCTTGCCCGATTTCAGCGCGTCGATTGACGGCACGAAGCGCATTATCATATCCATCGCCGCGTCCATTCCGCCGTCGAGATAAACCGCCGCAATCATCGCCTCAAAAGCGTCCGCGAGAATGGAACGGCGCGTTCTGCCGCCCGTCATTTCCTCGCCTTTTCCGAGCAAAATGTACTTTCCAAGCTCAATTCTGTTGGCAAAATTAAACAGCGAGTTCTCGCAGACAATAGACGCGCGCAGCTTTGTAAGCCCGCCCTCGGGAACGCTGGTCATACTCGTGAAAAGGTACTGCGAAACCGTGATTTGCAGCACGCTGTCCCCGAGAAACTCCAGCCGCTCGTTCGAGCCGTTGTTCTTGCCGCCCGAATAGCTTGAATGCGTCATCGCACGGCGGAGATACTCGCGTTTCTTGAATTTATAGCCGATTTTCTCTTCAAGCTCCGCCAAATCAGCCATTTTCAAGCTCCTCTCCGACACCCAGAGAAGCGATTGCCTTTGTCATTTCGTCAACCGCATTTCGCTCCACAAAAAGCTTTGCCTGTCGGAAAGCACCGAAAAACGCCTTTGCGTCGGACGAGCCGTGCGCCTTGAACACGGGCTTTGCCGTGCCGAGAAGCGGCGAGCCGCCGATTTCCTTGTAGTCAACCTGCTTGAGGAAATCCGCAAGCTTTGACTTCACGCAAAGCGCGCCGATTTTTGTCTTCAAATTCGCATAGAAAATGTCCTTGAGCGCGTTCTTCATCAGCGCTCCCATTCCCTCGCAAGCCTTTAAGTACACGTTTCCCGTGAAACCGTCCGTCACGAGAACGTCAACCGCTCCAAGCGGCACGTCGCGCGCCTCGACATATCCCACAAAGTTTACCGGCGCTTTTTCAAGGAGTTTTTTGGTTTCGTGTTCAAGCTCTCTGCCCTTTTCCTCCTCAGAGCCGATGTTCAAAAGACCAACGCGCGGATTTTCGATACCGTAGGTTGTCTTCATAAAACAGCTTCCCAGAATAGCGAACTGCAAGAGCATTTCCGGACGGCAGTCAAGGTTCGCGCCGCCGTCGATAACCGCGTATTTTGCGCCGCCAAGACACGGCATAAGCGGAACGAGAGCCGTTCTCTTCACGCCTTTGATGCGCTTTTCGATAAGCGTTCCCCCGACAACGATAGCCGCTGTGCTTCCCGCGCTGATTGCCGCGTCAGCTTTTCCCTCGGACAGCAGATAAAACGCTCTGCCCATCGAGGTGTTGCTCTTTTCCTTGACAACCGATTTCGGTGAATCCTCCGTTGTGATAACGCCCTCGGCAGGCTCAAAGGTAATGCCGTTGTCGTTGATATCAAGCGCCTTCATTCGCGCTTCAAGCACGGCTACATCGCCCGTCACGATAACCTCAATTCCCAAATCGCGTACAGCCCAAGCCGCGCCTTTTAAAATCTCGTCGGGGGCGTTGTCGCCGCCAAAACCGTCAATTACAATTCTCATTTCAAGCTCCTTTCCGCCGTCATTTCCCGTTGGAATAATCCTCAATAGCCTTATCCAAGTCATCAAGCGCCCGTTTTGCAAGCGCCGCGTATTTCTCGCGTTTATCCCTGATATTCTCACAAAGCGCGGGCAAAATCCCCATATTCGCGCCCATCGGGTCAAAATCGATGTAGTAATCCTCGTCCTCCGACCAATCGCAGACGTAATCGATTATCGCGCCGAGCATTGTGGTGTTCGGGAGCGAAATCGGTTTTCTTCCCGAAAGCCTGTCCGCAAGCGCTCTTCCCGCGATAATCCCCGAAGCCGCGCTCTCAACGTAGCCCTCTACGCCCGTTATCTGACCGCCGAAAAACACGTTTTCCGAGCCCTTCAGCATAAAACTCTTGTCAAGCAGCGTTCTCGAACAGATATAGGTGTTTCGGTGCATCACGCCATACCGCACAAATTCCGCGTTCTCAAGTCCCGGAATAAGCGAAAAAACGCGTTTCTGCTCGCCGAATTTAAGATGAGTCTGAAAACCGACAAGATTGTACATCGTCCCCTCGGCGTTCTCCTTTCGCAGCTGAACCGCCGCCCACGGACGTCTGCCCGTTCTCGGGTCGGTAAGTCCCACAGGCTTCATACAGCCGTATCGCGCGCTCTCAATTCCGCGCTTCGCCAATACTTCCACGGGCATACAGCCCTCGTAAACGTTCGGGTTTTTGTCAAATTCGTGAAGCTCGGCAGGCTCTGCGTTTACCAGCTCGTTCCAGAACCGCTCGTACTCCTCTTTCGTGAACGGGCAGTTCAGATAATCGTCGCCGCCCTTGTCATAGCGCGACTGCGAAAACGCAATCGAACGGTCGATGCTTTCCGCAGTAACAATCGGTGCGGAAGCGTCAAAAAAGCTCATAAATCTGCCGTTTTTGCCGAGCCGCTCGCGGATTTTTCCGGCAAACGCGTCGCTTGTGAGCGGTCCCGTGCAGATAACCGCATTCTTCTCAGGGAACTCGGTGATTTCGCCGCTTACCACGGTGATTTTCGGGTGATTTCTGACAATCCGCGTCACCTCGTCCGAAAAATCCTTTCGGTTAACCGCAAGCGCTCCTCCCGCGGGAACAGCGGTTTTTTCGGCAGCGGGCACAATTATCGAGCCGAGCCTTCGCATTTCCTCTTTTAAAAGTCCGCAGGCGCTGTCAATTCTCGACGCTTTCAGCGAATTTGAGCAGACAAGCTCCGCGAAGCCGTCATATTTGTGTGCGGGCGAAAACTTCACGGGCTTCATCTCGCAAAGCTCGACCTCAAAACCGCGCTCGGCAAGCTGCCAAGCCGCTTCGCAGCCCGCTAAACCCGCGCCGATAACTTTAACCTTCATCTTTATCCTTCGTCTTGTCAAGCGGGCGCTCGTAGCCGCAGCCGTCCTTCGCGCAGTAGATTTTTCCCATTCTGCCCGTTTTCTTGAACAGCGATGCGCCACACTGCGGGCATTTTTCCTCTATCGGAACGTCCCACGTCATAAAATTGCAGTCCTTGTAGTTCTCACAGCCGTAGAAAGGCTTTCCCTTTTTGGACTTTTTGAGCAGCATTTTCCTGCCGCATTTTGGGCAGCTTCCCTTGGTTTCCGTGACGATTTTCTTGGTGAATTTGCACTCGGGGAAACCGGAGCAGCCCAGAAACTTGCCGTAAGGACCGATTTTGATAACCATCGGCTTGCCGCATTCCTCGCAGACGATATCGGTCGGCTCATCGGGTATTCTGACGTGTTTTCCGTCCATTTCCTTTTCAGCCTGCGTCAGACTCTTTTCAAAATCCTTGTAGAACTTCCGCAGCGTTTCAACCCAATCCTTGCTGCCGTTTTCGATATCGTCAAGGCTGCTCTCCATTTTCGCGGTAAATTTCACGTCAACGATGTTGTTGAATTTGTCCTTGAGCAGCGTCGTGATAACCTCACCGAGAGAGGTCGGTTTAAGCTGATTTCCCGCCTCGCGCTCGACATAATGCCTGTCTAAAATCGTGGAAATTGTCGGCGCGTAGGTTGACGGTCTGCCGATGCCGTTTTCCTCGAGCGCCTTGATAAGCGAAGCCTCGTTGTAACGCGCGGGAGGCTGCGTGAAGTGCTGATTTCCGAGCACCTCCGCGCAAACCAGCTTCTCGTCCTTTTCGATTTTCGGGAGCGCGCCGCCCTGTTCATCGGTGTCGTTTCGCTCCTCGTAAAGCTTGGTGAAGCCGTCAAATTTTACCGAATAGCCGCTTGCCTTGAACAGGCAGCCGTTCGCTTCGATATCAACAGAAACCGTGTCCAGAACCGCATTTGCCATCTGGCTTGCCGTAAAGCGTTCCCAGATGAGCTTATAGAGCTTGTATTGGTCGCTTGTGAGCGAGCTTTTCACCTTATCGGGAGTAAGCTCGACATTTGACGGACGAATAGCCTCGTGCGCGTCCTGAGCGTTGCTCTTGGACTTGTAGACGCGCGGCTTTTCGGGAAGATAATCCGCGCCATAAACGTTCTTGATAAGGTCGGCTGCGGCAGACTTTGCCTCGTCGGAAATTCTCAGCGAGTCGGTTCTCATATAAGTTATCAAGCCGACCGCACCCATTCCCGCGACCTCGACGCCCTCGTAAAGCTCTTGCGCTGCCTTCATCGTGCGGCGCGCCTGAAAGCTCAAGCGCTTTGACGCTTCCTGCTGAAGAGTGGAGGTTGTGAAAGGGGGCGAAGGCTGCTTTTTGCGCTGGGACTTTTTGATTCCCGAAACCGTATAATCCGAGCCGTTAAGCCGTTTGAGAACAGCGTCCGCTTCCTTTTTATCCTTAAGCTCGGCTTTTTTCCCGTCAATTTCCGAGAGCTTCGCCGAGAACAGTTTTTTGGAATTTGCCGTGTGGAATTTCCCGTCAACCGTCCAGTATTCGGTTGATTTGAACGCGCGGATTTCTTCCTCGCGGTCAACGATAATTCTCACCGCAACCGACTGCACTCGTCCCGCCGAAAGTCCGCGCCGAACCTTCTTCCAAAGAAACGGCGAGAGCTTGTATCCGACAATTCTGTCGAGAATCCTGCGCGTCTGCTGCGCGTTTACGACATCGCCGTTTATCGTGCGCGGGTGACTCATTCCGTACTGCACGCCAGATTTTGTGATTTCGTTGAACGTAACTCTCACAGCCTGTTTCTCGTCGATATTCAGCAGATGCGAAAGATGCCACGCAATCGCTTCTCCCTCGCGGTCCGGGTCGGTTGCGAGGTAGATTGTGTCGCTTTCCTTAGCGCGCTTTTTCAGCTCCTTGATAATGTCCGCCTTGTCCTTCATATTGACGTACTGCGGCTCAAAATTATGCTCAACATCAACGCCGAGCTTGGACTTGGGCAAATCGATAATATGTCCCGTTGACGCGACAACATCATAGCCCGCGCCCAGATATTTTTTCACTGTTTTCGCCTTGGAAGGCGACTCGAGTATAACTAAATCAGACAAAATAAAAACTCCTTAAAAACCCTTGTTTATTGCACCGCAGTTTGTTCTCCGCGGGGAAATAAACAAAGAAATTCAAATTTTTGAAAGCTCCCAAAGAATAATCGCCGCGGCAGCAGCTGCGTTGAGGCTCTCGGCTTTTTTAATCGGGATATACACCTTTTCATCGCATAAAGCCGCGATTTCGGGCGAAACTCCGCTTCCTTCGCTTCCGATAACAACGGCGGTTTTTTCGGGAAAAGCAATCTCGCCGAGCTTTTTTGCGCTTTCATCGAGCATTGCCGCAAAGATTGAAAAACCGCCGAGCATTTCGCGAAGATTATGCTCGTTTGCGTAACCCAGCGGCATTCTGAGCGCACTTCCCATCGACGCTCTGAGCGTTTTCGGAGAGAACGCGTCCGCACATTTCCCCGTGAAAACCGCGCCCTCAATCCCGAGCGCCTCGGCGGTTCTGATGATTGTGCCAACGTTCCCGGGGTCCTGCACTCCGTCCAGCACAACGATTTTCCGCGCGTTTTCCGACATCTCCGAGCTGCGCCGCTCAACCGCCATAAACAGACCCTGCGGTGCTTTTGTATCGGAAATATATTCCGAAATTTCCTCGGTTATGACAAGGATTTTCTCGGCTTTTTTGCACGCTTTTTCAACGGTTCTCGGGTACTTTTCGCGAGCCTTTTCGGTGAACATAAAAAGCTTGATTTTATAGTCAAGCCCTGCCGTTTCCCCGCACAAATGGTCGCCCTCAACCGCAAACATTCCGCTTTCACGGCGGCGTTCGCTGCTCGAAAAAAGCTCCCGCATAAAGCGAACATTTTGGTTTTTTCTCGAAGAAATTTCCTCCAAAAAAACACCTCCAGAATCGGTGATTTTAACCGTTTTTCACTCCCGAAAATAAGCCCTACATAGCGAAAATCTCACGCCCGCGCGCGGACGTGAGAAGATTCTTTTAATTAAAGCGCTGCTTTTGCCTTTTCGGTGAGCGCCGTGAAACCTGCCGCATCGTTAACAGCGATTTCGGAAAGCATCTTTCTGTTAAGCGTTACGTTTGCCTTTTTAAGACCGTTCATAAACGTGGAATAATTCATTCCGTTCATCTTGCAGGCAGCGGAAATTCTTGTAATCCAAAGACGTCTGAAATCTCTTTTCTTAAGTCTTCTGCCGACATAAGCGTACTGTCCGCTCTTCATAACCGCTTCCTTCGCGGTCTTGAACAGTCTGCTCTTGCCTCCCCAGTAGCCCTTTGCGAGCTTCAAAGTCTTGTTTCTTCTTTTTCTTGTGGCGAGCGCGCCTTTTACTCTTGCCATTTCATTTTCCTCCTAAATTCAAGCTATCAAACGCAAAAGCGCGTTCTCATTATTTGTACGGAATAAGGCTCTTTGCCTGAGCCACGTTGGTGCTGTCAGCATAAGCTCCTGCTCTCAGACCTCTTTTACGCTTGGTGGTCTTCTTGGTGAGAATGTGGCGCTTGCCGCAGTGCTGCATCTTAACCTTACCTGTTCCCGTCAGCTTGAAACGCTTTTTAGCGCCGCTGTGTGTCTTAATCTTAGGCATATTTATGTTCCTCCTTAATTCCGGAGCCGCCACCCGAACCCGCGCAGCCGCTCGCTTTTTTTAACTTAACCGGTCGCCGTTACTTCTTGGGGCTTAATACAACGGCGTAATTTCTTCCTTCGAGCTTTGAAGGCTTATCCGAGCCTCCGTACTCCGAAACCGCGTCCATAAACTTCTTCATCAAATCCTCGCCGAGATTGACGTGGGTGAGCTCTCTCATTCGTCTGAAACGAACCGTCACCTTAACCTTGTCGCCGTTCTGAAGAAACTTGATTGCGTTCTTCACCTTGATGTTGAAATCGTTCGTGTCGATATTGAGCGACATCTTGATTTCCTTGACATCGGCTGTTTTCTGGTTCTTCTTAGCCTCTTTCTCGCGCTTGGTCTGCTCGAACCGATATTTTCCGTAATCCATAATACGGCACACCGGCGGCTTTGCCGTGGGAGAAATCATAACCAGATCCAAATCGGCAGCATAAGCCTTTTCAAGAGCTTCCGCCGATGACATAATCCCGAGCTGTTCTCCGTCCGCGGAAATTACGCGAATTTCTTTTTCGCGGATATCCTCGTTGATGAGCTGTTCCTTCGTTGCGATTTTAAAGCACCGCCCTTTCCTATCATTTTCCGAAGTAAGAAATAAAATAAGCGTGAGCAACGCAACTCACGCTTAACATATAATAAACCCCAAAGTTTATTTACATTAAACTACCGCGCCCGACTGTGTTTTCCGTCGTTCAGCAGCCATTCAATCAAAACACAACGTGCTTTAATCCGGCGCATTTCGGCGGTCGTCGGCGGGTGAGAGCGTTCACTCTGCTTTGACTATGCTATTATACAACACTTTTTTTCGTTTGTCAAGGGGTTTTTAAAAAATTTTTCAAATTTGTTGATTTTTGCGGAAATTTGTGCTATAATTATCTTCAGACATTTTGAAGGGAGTTATACTATGAGTTACAAAAGAATTTTGACAATTCAGGATATTTCCTGCGTCGGGCAGTGCTCGCTTACCGTTGCGCTTCCGATTTTATCCGCGTGCGGCGTTGAAACGGCAATTCTTCCGTCGGCTGTGCTTTCAAACCACACGGGCGGTTTTTCGGGCTGGACTTTCGCCGATTTGACCGAGGAAATGCCAAAAATCCGCGGGCAGTGGGAGAAGGAAAATCTCGGTTTTGCCGCGGTTTACACGGGATATCTCGGTTCGGCAAAGCAGATTGACTACGTTCTCGACATCGTAAAAAGCCGTCTTGAAAACGGCGGAAAGTTCATCTGCGACCCCGCGATGGCTGATAACGGCAAGCTCTACGCGGGTTTTGACGACAAATTTGTCGATGCGATGAAGAAGCTTGCGTTCAAGGCGGACATCATTCTCCCGAATATCACCGAGGCTGCGCTGCTGACGGGTATGGAATACCGCGAGAGCTACGATGTTGACTACATTAACGAGATATTCGCAAAGCTCACCGAAAACGGCGCAAAAACCGTTGTTCTCACGGGAGTCAGCTACAACGAGAAATCAACCGGCGTCGCGATTTACGAAAACGGCAATTACACTTATTATGAACACAAGAAAATCGCGGGCGGCTGTCACGGCACGGGAGATGTTTTCGCTTCGGCGTTTACAGGCGCTCTCGCAAACGACACAACCGCTGTTGAAGCTGCGAAAATTGCCGCAGATTTCACAGTTTCCTGCATCGAGAACACAATTGACGACAAAGACCACTGGTACGGCGTGAAATTCGAGCCGATGCTCGGGAAGCTGATAAAAGCGCTCGGTATCTGCTGATGTACGATTTAATCCAAGTCGGCACGCATACCTTTTATATGGATTCGTTCGCGAATGTCGGCGTTTTTGAGTACGGCGGGAAGTGCTGCTTTATCGACAGCGGCGGCGACAGGGGTTCTGCGGAAAAAGCGCTTGCTCTCGTTCAAGAGCGCGGGCTTGCGCTAGAAAAGGTGTTCCTCACCCACTCTCACTGCGACCACATCGGCGGCGCGGCTTATCTTCGCGAGAAAACAGGCTGCGAGGTGTACGCGCCGGGGATTTGCGCGGCGCTTGTCGAATACCCGCAGCTTACTCCCGTCACGCTTTTCGGCGGTTTTCCCACAGAAGAAATGCGCGCGAGAGTGATTATGAGCGCGCCGTGCGAGTGTAAAAAGCTCACGGAAAGCGTTCTCCCGAAAGGGCTTTCACACGTTCACATCGACGGTCACGACTTCGAGCAGGCTGCCTTCGGGACAAGCGATGGGGTGTGGTTTTGCGCGGACGGAGTTGTCGGGGAGCACATTCTCGAGAAGTACAAAATCGCGTTTATGCACGATGTTTCCGAGCATCTGAAATCGCTGGAAAGGCTGAAAACGCTTGACGGCACGCTTTTCATTCCCGCTCACGACAGCCCGTGCCGCGATATAAAGCCGCTCGTTGACAAAAATATCGCGAATATCCGGTTTGTGCTGGAGATGATAAAGCGGCTCTGCGAAAACGGCTTGACAATCGATGAGCTGCTGGAGAAAATCTTTGAGGAATTACACATAAAGCTGTATTTAACGCAGTACGAGCTTATCGGTCACACAACGCGAAGCTGCCTTGCGTATCTGAAGAAAAAAGGCGAAATCGCGTGTGTTTATCGGGGTTCGCGGCTGTTATGGAAAACAATGGGGGAAAATACTTGACAAATCCCCAAAATTGTGTTATAATTCAATGTAAGGCTGTGAAAGCGTGTAAGTAGGAATTTTTCACGTCATCAGAGAGGGCGCGGTTGGTGCGAGCGCCTTGGCGGTTTTCTTCCGAATTTCAGCGCCCGAGCCGCCCGCGAGAAACTAAGCGGGACGTTCGCCGCGAAAAGGCGGTTTTGAGAGCGGAGTTTTCTCCGAAAACGGGTGGTACCGCGGATATTATTCGTCCCGACTGTTTGCGAAGCGTTTTCGTTAGCAAAAGTCGGGATTTATTTTTTTGCAAAGGAGTAGTTTTATGAAGGATTTCAGCGAAATCAAAGAACAAGTTAAAGCTAAAATCGGCGAAGTCAGGGACGGCGCTTCCCTTTCCGAGTTCTGGCAGAATTTCCTCGGAAAAGCGGGCGTTATCCAAGGGCTGATGAAGGAGATGAAGAACGTTTCCCCCGAGGAAAAACCGCTCTTCGGAAAAGCCGTGAACGATGTTCGCGAGTGGGCGCAGGAACTCTACCGTCAGAAGCAGGACGAAATCAAGAAACTCGAGCTCAACGCGCGCTATGAAAAGGAAACCGTTGACGTCACGCTGCCCGCGCTAAGACGCGCTCCCGGAAACCTTCACCCGATTACCATTATAAAGCATCAGATGATTGACGTGTTCGCGGGAATGGGCTTCGAGATTTACGAAGGCCCCGAGATTGAGGACGACGACCACAACTTCACCCGCCTCAACGTCCTCAAAGACCACCCCTCGCGCGATATGCAGGACACGTTCTGGCTCACGGAGGACTTGCTCCTCAGGACCCATACCTCCCCCGGTCAAATCCGCACAATGGACTCCCACAAGCCGCCTATCAAGGTGCTTGTTCCCGGAAAGGTTTTCCGCTCGGACAGCGACGCGACGCATTCGCCGATGTTCTCGCAGATGGAGGGACTGGTTGTCGATAAGGGTATAACTCTCTGCGATTTGCAGGGTATGCTCGACAAATTTGTACAGGAAATCTTCGGAAGCGGCACAAAAACCCGTCTGCGCCCGTCCTATTTCCCGTTCACCGAGCCGTCTGTTGAAGTTGACGTATCGTGCTTCGAGTGCGGCGGAAAGGGCTGCTCGCTGTGCAAGGGCACGGGCTGGATTGAGGTACTCGGCGGCGGCGTTGTCAACAAAAAGGTGCTGGAAAACTGCGGCATCGACAGCGAAGTTTACTCGGGACTTGCGTTCGGAATAGGCATCGAGCGTATCACAATGCTCAAATACGGCATCTCGAATATGGGCGTGCTTTTCCGCAACGAAATGGATTTCTTGGAGCAATTCAAGGCGTAAGGGGGAATTTCAATGAAGATTTTACAAAGCTGGCTTAAAGAATATGTTGACATAGACGTTTCCACGGAAAAGCTCGTGGAGAAGCTCTTCGGCGCGGGTTTTGAGGTTGAGGAGATTATTTATCTCGGCAAGGATATCGAGAAAATCGTTGTCGGAGAGGTTACTTCCATCGAAAAATACGAGGGAACACACCTCTATATCTGCCACGTCAACTGCGGCTCGTTTGGCGAGGACAACCTCATTTTAACGGGCGCGGATAACGTATTCAAGGGTGCGAAGGTACCCGCGGCGGTTGTCGGAGCAAAACTCCCCGGCGGTCTGGAAATTCAGCCGCGCAAGATGAAGGATATGATGAGCTACGGAATGCTCTGCTCGGGCGGCGAGCTCGGAATTGACGACAACTGGATTAAAGGCGCTTCCGTGAACGGGATTTTAATTCTCCCCGAGGACGCTCCCGTGGGCGAAGATATCGTGAAATATCTCGGCTTGGACGACTATGTTTTCGATATCTCGATTACCGCAAACCGTCCCGATTGTCAGTCGGTTCTCGGCATCGCGCGCGAGGTTGCCGCGTTCCTCAAAAAGCCGCTCAAGGAGCCGGATTACAGCTTCACTCAAACCGATAAAACTCACGGTGATATCTCGATTGAGGTTGTTGATAAAGACCTCTGCCCGCGCTATCTCGGTCACTACATTTATGATGTACAGCACTTTGAAAGCCCGCAGTGGCTCAAGCGCAGACTCTCGGTTTGCGGTTTCGGGGCAATTGACGCAATTGTTGATATCACAAACTATGTTCTTCTGGAAATCGGTCAGCCGATGCACGCGTTTGATTTGGACACGCTTGACGGCAAATCAATCGTGGTAAGACGCGCGAAAAACGGCGAGAAAATCACCACTCTTGACGAAAAAGAGCGCACCTTAACTAGTGAAAATCTGCTTATCTGCGACAAGGTAAAGGGCGTGGGACTTGCGGGAATTATGGGCGGACTGAACTCCGAAATCAAGCCCGCGACAAGCGAAATTCTCCTCGAAGCCGCGAAATTCCGCCGCGACAACGTCAGAAAAACCTCTCGCGCGCTCGGTCTGCACACGGACGCTGCGGCGCGTTTTGAAAAGGGCGTTGACGAATACGGCGTGGAAATGGGTATGGCGAGAGCGCTCAATCTTGTCGAGAAGCTTGGCGTTGCTAAAATCAGCTCGTCGCACTTTGACGTTTCCGCGGGCGAAAACACCGCTCCGAGAACCTTTGACGTGACCGTTGAAAAGGTGAACTCGGTTCTTGGAATTGACGTTCCGCAGAGCGAAATCGTGAGCATTCTGAAAGCGCTTGCTTTCGGCGTTTCCGAGAACGGATCGACGCTCACGATTACCGTTCCCCGCTACCGCGAAGATGTCGAAAATTATCAGGATATCGCCGAGGAGGTTATCAGGGAGTACGGCTACGACCACGTTATCCCGACCTTCCTCAAAACCGCTGAAGTAACGGGCGGCGGCTTGAATTTCCTGCAGAACAAGGAGCTTGCAGCGAAGAAATTCTTCTGCTCGTGCGGTTTTTACGAGATACAGACGCTTGCGATGTACTCAAAGCGTGAGCTTGATATGATTTTGCTCCCCGAGGACGCGCCCGAGAGAAAGGTAATCGAGTTGCTAAACCCCATCACCGACAACCTCTCGATTATGCGCACGGTTATGAGCCCGTGTATGATAAATGTCATCGCGGACAACGTGAAAAACGACCGCTCCGAGGGACGTTTCTTTGAACTCGCGAACATCTATCTCCCGAAAAATCTCCCGCTCACCGAGGCTCCCGAGGAGCGCAAAATCCTTTGCTTGGGCGCTTTCGGAGCAAACGAGAGCTTCTTCACGGTAAAGGCTGAAATCGAAGCGTTTGCGGCGGCAAACGGGCTTACGCTGCGGTTTGAACGCGGTGAAAGACGCTGGCTGCACCCGGGAATTACCGCGGAAATTTTCTGCGAGGGCGTGAATATCGGCGTACTCGGAAAACTGAGATACGAGGTTGTCGAGAATCTCAACGTTGCCGAGGGCAAGAAGTCCGATTTGAACATCATTCTCGCGGAGCTTGATTACAGCGCAATCCAGCGCCTCTACAAGCAGGAAATCAAGTACACTCCCGCAAGCGGTTTCGCGAAAATCAAGCGCGATTTGTCGCTTACTCTTGACAAGAAAACGCTCTGCGTTGAGGTTGAGGACGAAATCAAAGCGGCTAGCGACAAGGTTTGCGAGGTTGTTTTGTTCGACCACTACGAAAACGAAAAGCTCGGCTTTGGCAAGAAGAGCCTGTCGTTCTCGATAACCTTCGCGGACAACGCAGACGTTACCGATGAACAAGCGGACGCAGAAATGAAAAAAATCACCGCGCGTCTTTCAGAAAAACTCGGCGCGGCAAGAAGATAAACCGATTTAAAGCAGTTCTCCTTGGCATATTTCGGTATGTCAGGGAGATTTCTGTAAAGGAGAAAAAATGTACGAAACAGCGCTTTACAGCCCCGAAAATCCGCTTTCAGACGAGCTTTTTTCGGAGCTTTTCAAGATGCTCGAATATTCATTTCCCGAGGACGAGCGGCGGGATTTTAACGACCAGCTTGCAAAATCGAAATGTCCCGAATTTCGCACAATGATGCTCTCGGAGGACGGGATAATTCTCGGATTTCTGAATTTCTGGGAGCTTTCGGACTTCGTTTATCTCGAGCATTTCGCCGTTGACAAAAACCTGCGTGGGAAAGGGCTTGGCTCGGAGCTTATCCGGCAGCTCTGCGCGCTTTGCACGGGAAAAACGATTGTTCTTGAAGCGGAGCCGCCCGAGCTGAACGAGTTTTCCGCGCGGAGAATTGAGTTTTACAGGCGGCTCGGTTTTCACACGAACCCGTTCCCCTACAAACAGCCGCCCTATCGCAAAGGTGATGAGCCGGTTGAACTTGTGATAATGTCGCGCCCGCTGCCGCTTTCCGAGGACGATTTTCGGGGGAAAATCCGTGAGATTTATCGGATAGTTTACGGCTGCTGAAACATCAAATTCTGAAAAAAGAACACCTCGCGAAATCGAGGTGTTCTCATTTTTATCTCACTTTTTCAAGCCTTCCCTTGTCCATCTCGCAGACTGTGTCGCACAAAATGCCGATATCCTCAGCCGAGTGAGAGGCAATCAAAATCGTTTTGCCCTGCGATTTCAATGCAAGCAAGTACTCGCGCATATCGGCAACGCCTTCCTTGTCAAGACCGTTCATCGGCTCATCGAGAACCAGCAAATCGGGGTTCTCCATTATCGCTTGAGCAAGCCCCAAACGCTGCCGCATACCGAGCGAATACTTGCGGACGTGCCGCTTTAAATCGGGGTTCAAGCCGACCTTTTCCATCGTTTTTCGGATATCGTCCCGCGAGATTTTCCCGCGTAAATCGGCTAACAATTTCAGATTTTTGTAGCCCGAATAGTACGGAATAAAGCCCGGAGTTTCGATGATAATTCCCGCATTTTTCGGGAAATCGCAGTCCTTGCCGATATGCTTTCCGTCAACAAGAATTTCTCCCGAATTTGGCTTTACAAAACCGCAAATGCACTTAATCAGCATTGTTTTTCCCGAGCCGTTTCTGCCGATTAAGCCGTGAATTTTCCCGCGCTCGAAGTGCACCGAAATGTCCTTCAAAATCTCGTTTTTCTGCAAAATTAAGCTAACGTTTTTTATCTCAATCATAACTATTTGCCTTCCGAATTATTTACACAGCAGTCAAATTTTTTCAGCTTGGCTAAACCGATAATCAACAATAAGATAATTAGCACAGCGAAGTAAACCCACGAGCACCAAATCGGATATACAGGCTCGCGACGAAACTCCGTGAAATGCAGCCACACAACCGAATTTGCCATCGGCAGCGCCCACATCAGCCCCGCTCTTATCGAGCAAAGCGCCGAGCCCACTGCAATTAAGCCGCCGCAAATCACAACTCCCACGGTCTTTTTGCCGATGATTGTAAAGCTCATCAAAATCATTCCCAGCAAAAACAGGTACACGAATACAAAAGCCGTGCTTTGCAAAACCGCATCGATGAGCGAAAGATGATTGAACAGGTTTTTCGGGAGCAAAAGCGTGCCGAAATTCTGCGAGTATTCGGGAAATTCCGTACCGAAATTCACCGCAACCTCGCTCCAGCTTGCACCCCAAAAGCTGCCGAACACCATTGGAATCACGCTTGCCGTGAAAATAAAAAACAGATACGCCGCGCACATCATAGCAAGATTTATGAGCTGACCGACAAGCCAATTCAGCCTGCCTGTTCGGATTATTGAGAACATCAGGCTGCCGTCGGTTTTGGGGAAATCGGAGGAAACCGTGAGAAATCCAAGCGGAATTATCAGCAGCAGCGAACCCGAATTCAACGCCGCGATGTACGGTTCGAGCGCGTTCAATGGCTTTCCCATAATCTCGGCGTTTTCGGCAAGCGGTTTTACGGCAAACAAGCAAATAAAAACGGCAAGCGCGGCAAGAATTATCATTCTCGAATTTAAAATCCACTTGCGAAAATCTGTCATCGCACAGGAAAACGCAGTTTTCAGATTGATTGTTTTCACGTCAGCACCCCTTGTCCGCGCGTTTTTCCATAATCACTGCAAATCCCACGAAAATCACTGCCGCAAACAGTATGTTTACAACGATAATTTTCGCAAAAATCTCGTTCACTTCAATCTCAAAAAGCGCGCTCACGGATTTGGGAGAAAACGGCAAGGTTTTGTC
>SFJQ01000065.1 GCA_004555855.1 [Eubacterium] saphenum
CGCAGATCACCGAAATTACGGGAATTACCGATGAAATGGTTGAAAACGCGCCCTCCGAAAAGGACGCTCTTGAGGAATTTATAAAATTCGCGGGAAACGGCGTGCTTGTTGCGCACAACGCGAATTTCGATACATCGTTTATCAGAGCCGGCTGTGCAAGGCAGAACATCAACTACAAATTCAACTTTGTCGATACCGTTGGAATTTGCCGCGCAGCTTTGCCGCGCCTGAAAAACCACAAGCTCGATACCGTTGCCAAGGAGTACAAGCTCGGAGATTTTAACCATCATCGTGCCGTTGACGACGCGAAAATGCTGGCAAAAATCTTTCAGTGCCTGCTAAACGACGCGGAAAAGCTCGGAAAACTCACAAAGCTCGGCGATTTGAACGACCTTTTCGGCGGCGTTGACGCGAAAAAGCTGCCGACTTATCACATGATAATCCTCGCGCAGAACAAGGTTGGCTTGAAAAATCTGTACAAGCTGATTTCGCTCTCAAACCTTGAGTATTTCTACAAAAAGCCGCGCATTCCGCTCTCTGAGCTGCAAAAACACCGCGAGGGCTTGATAATCGGATCGGCGTGCGAAGCGGGAGAGCTTTTCAGGGCAATTCTCGATGAAAAATCACCCGAGGAAATCGATGAAATCGCGTCGATTTACGATTACTACGAAATCCAGCCGATTTGCAACAACGAGTTTTTGGTTCGCGAGGGGAGAGTTCCCGACAACGAAGCGCTGCGTATGCTCAACCGCAAAATTGTAAAGCTCGCCGAAAAGCACGGAAAGCTCTGTGTGGCGACCTGCGACGTTCACTTCAAGGATAAGGAAGACGGCATTTTCCGCAAGATTTTGCAGGCGGGACAGGGCTATAAGGACGTAGACCATCAAGCGGATTTGTACTTCAGAACAACCGATGAAATGCTGGAAGAATTCGCATATCTCGGCGAGGAAAAGGCATTTGAGGTTGTCGTGACGAACACTAACAAAATTGCCGATATGATTGACGGCGATATCCGACCTATTCCCAAAGGCACATTTACTCCGTCAATTGAAGGCGCTGAGCAGGAGCTTCAGGATTTGTGCTGGGGAAGGGCAAACGCCTGGTACAAGGAAGACGGAAAAGACCTTCCCGAAATCGTTGAAAGCCGCCTGAAACGCGAGCTGGAGTCGATTATCAAGTACGGCTTCTCGGTGCTTTATATGATTGCTCAGAAGCTCGTAAAATACTCCGAGGACAACGGTTACCTTGTCGGTTCGCGTGGTTCGGTCGGCTCATCGTTTGTCGCGATAATGTCGGGAATTTCCGAGGTTAACCCGCTTGCTCCGCACTATCGCTGCCCGAAATGCCGCCACAGCGAGTTTGTAACCGACGGCTCGGTTGGCTCGGGATTTGACCTTCCGCCGAAAAACTGCCCGAACTGCGGTATCGATATGATTCGCGACGGTCACGATATCCCGTTTGAAACGTTCCTCGGCTTCAAGGGCGACAAAGCGCCCGATATCGACTTGAATTTCTCGGGCGAGGTTCAGGGCAAGGTTCACCGTTACACCGAAGAATTGTTCGGTAAAGACCACGTTTTCAAGGCGGGAACAATCTCCGCTGTCAAGGACAAAACCGCGTTCGGATTTGTCAAAAAATACTGCGATGAACACGGATTTACGTTCAATGACGCGGAAATCGAACGTTTGACAATCGGCTGCACCGGCGTTAAGAGAACGACCTCTCAGCACCCCGGCGGAATGGTTGTTGTGCCGAATGATTATGAAGTGTACGATTTCACGCCGGTTCAGCACCCTGCCGATAAAACCGAGAGCGATATGATAACAACGCACTTCGACTTCCATGCGCTCCACGACACGATTTTGAAGCTGGACGAACTTGGCCACGATGTGCCGACGCTTTACAAGCACCTCGAAGATATGACGGGAATGAAAATTGCCGATGTTCCTACCTCCGACCCGCTTGTGTATAAGCTGTTCGTGTCAACCGAGCCGCTCAATCTTCAGGAGGATATCGGCGTAAAGAGCGGCACTTTCGGAATACCCGAGTTTGGAACAGGCTTTGCGATGCAGATGCTTCAGGACGCGCAGCCGAAGAATTTCTCTGATTTATTGCAGATTTCGGGACTTTCGCACGGCACGGACGTTTGGCTGGGCAACGCGCAGGATTTGATTAAAAACGGCACTTGTACGATTTCGGACGTTATCGGAACGCGCGACAGCATAATGGTTTATCTTATGCACAAGGGAGTTGAACCGGGGCTTGCGTTCAAGATAATGGAAATCACGCGTAAGGGCAACGCGAAAAAGCTGTTCAACGATGAAATTTACAAGGCGTTCGAGGACAACAACGTTCCCGAATGGTACGTTGAAAGCTGTAAGAAAATCAAGTATATGTTCCCGAAAGCGCACGCGGCGGCTTATGTAACGGCGGCGGTAAAGCTGGCGTGGTTCAAGATACACAAGCCGGCTGAGTTTTATGCGGCAACGCTTACGAAGCATACCGAAAATATGGAGCTTGAGGTTATTATGAGAGGCAAGGAAGCTGTTAAACAGCGCATTCAGGACATTCGCAACAATCCAAAGCCCACAGCAAAGGAAGAAGGCACTCTTGACGCGCTGCTGCTGGTTTACGAGATGATGGCGCGCGGAATTGACGCTCTGCCCGTTGACGCGAAGAAATCGAATGCGGTAACTTACGTTGTCGAGGACGGAAAGCTCAGAATGCCGTTTATGGCGGTTTCGGGCTGCGGAGAAACGGCGGCGATAAAGCTGAAAGAGGTTATCGACAGCGGCGACGCTCTGAGCATTGATGAAATTCAGTCAATGAGCGGCGTAAACAGCACGGTTATAGAAAAGCTGAAGGATATGGGAGTGTTTAACGGCTATCAGCAGTCCGCTCAATTTACACTTTTTGACATGTAAATTTCAACATTGTTCAAAATTTTAGGTAAATTTGGCGAAAAATATTACTTTGCTTGACAAATATCAAACAATGTGCTATTATATTATAGTGACGTGATAACATAATAGCACATTATCACGCTAAAGCGAAAGGGAACGAGAGGAAAATATGAGAAGAAACGACTGGCTTACGCCCGAGGGTACTCGGGACCTGCTCTTTGAGGAATGCGCGGCGAAGCGGCTGCTTGAGGAGAGAATTACGGGAATTTTCGAAAGCTACGGCTACTCCGAGGTGATAACGCCCGGAATTGAATTTTACGATGTTTTCAACGGTAAAACGCGGCATTTTTCACCCGAAACGATGTACAAGCTCGTTGACGGGAAAAATCGTCTGATGGTGCTTCGTCCCGACACGACAATGCCGATTGCAAGACTTTGCTCGACAAGACTTCGCGGGGAAGAGCTTCCGCTGAAGCTGTTTTACAATCAGAGCATTTTTATGGTGAACCCCAAAGACAGCGGCCGCGACGATGAATTTGAGCAGAGCGGAATTGAGATAATCGGCGGCGAAAACGAGGACTCGGATTACGAAGCGCTGTTTCTTGCGGCAAAGGCGCTTCGGGAGTGCAACGAGGATTATCGTCTGGAAATAGGCGACAGCGGAATTTTCAGTGAGCTGCTCTCTCAGTCCGATTACTCGGACGAAGCTCAGATTGATAATTTAAGGCAAATTATCGAGAGCAAAAATCTGCCGGCGCTTGATTTTCTGCTGGCAAATGAAACGGATAATTCAGCAGAAGCTCTGAGAATGCTTCCAAGCCTTTTCGGCGGCTTCGAGGTATTTGAACAGGCGCGAAATCATCTTCACGGCGACGCTCTTGAGCAAAAGCTCGCGCGGCTTGAAAAGCTCTGCCGTGAGTTGTCGGAAATCGTCCCCGAGGAGAAAATCCGCGTTGATTTGGGACTTGTGAACAAGAAAAACTACTACACGGGCATAATCTTCAAGGGCTACGTTGAGGGCTATGGACAGCCTGTTTTGTCGGGCGGACGCTATGATTCGCTTATCGGGGAGTTTGGCGGTACGGACGCGAAAGCGGTCGGTTTTGCCGTGAACATCGAAGCGGCGGCGAAGGTTTACCTCAAAAACAAGGGCAAGACGCTTACGAAAAACGCAGATGTGCTTGTGTTCTCAAAGAGCAAAATCGCGGCTCTCAAGGCTTGCGAGAAGCTGATTTCCGAGGGCTTTACGGTTCGGAATTTTAACGGCGGGTGCCCGAAATGCGCGGAAAAATTCGCGAAGGCTCACGGAATACACAAACTCGAAATTATTGATGAAAACGGCGAGATTGAAAGCAGGGAGGTGTGACCGTGGAGAAGAAGAAAATCAGAATTGCGCTCACAAAGGGCAGAATTGAAAACAAAGCCGTGGACTTGTTGGATAAAAGCGGTTACGATGTAACAGACCTGCGCGAAAAGGGCAGACGGCTTATACTGACTATTCCGAACGAGAATATCGAGGTTGTTCTGGCGAAAGCGGCAGATGTTATTACATACGTTGAGCACGGCGTCTGCGACCTCGGCGTTGTCGGAAAAGATACGATTATGGAGCATGGCGGGAAATTCTACGAAATCGCGGATTTGGGTTTCGGGAAGTGCAAATTCGCGCTTGCCGTTAAAAAGGGAACGGATTTTTACAGCGGCTACGGCGTGAAAACAGTTGCCACAAAATACCCCGAGGTTACGCGAAATTTCTTTGAAAACAAGGGAATTGACGTGGATATCGTTAAAATCGAAGGCTCGGTTGAACTGGCGCCACTGGTTGGACTTTCGGACGGAATTGTGGATATTGTCGAAACGGGTACGACTCTCAAGGAAAACGGTCTTGAGGTAGTCGAGGACGTTGCTCCGGTATCGGCAAGGCTTATCGCAAACACCGTCAGCATAAAGCTCAAACAGGAGCGAATTTTGGAGATTGTAAATCTGATTAAGGAGAATTTGTAATGATAAGAATTATCGAAGCAAACGGCGATGAAAAAAAGTTTCTCGCCGAAACCGAAAAGCGTGCGGGAGAAGTCGGCGCAGAGGTTGAGAAAACCGTAAAGGCAATTCTCGAGGACGTAAAGCAAAACGGCGACAAGGCTGTCAAGGCTTATACAGCAAAATTTGACTGCCCGAACGCGAAATATTATCGTGTTCCCGATGAGGCTATTCAGGACGCGCTCACCGAGGCAAACGAAAAATCGCCCGAATTTGTCGAGGCAATGCTGAATGCTGTTGAGAACATCACGGCTTTCCACACAAAACAAAAGCGCGAGGGATTTTGCGTAACCGAAGAAAACGGCGTTATAATGGGACAGCGCGTTCGCGGATTGGACAAGGTTGGGCTGTACGTTCCGGGCGGCACGGCGGCTTATCCGTCATCGGTTCTGATGAACGCAATTCCCGCGAAAATTGCCGGCGTTAAAGAGGTAATTATGGTTACACCTCCGCTTAAAGACGGCTCGGTGAATAAGGATATTCTTGTTGCGGCGGCACTTTGCGGTGTTGACAGAATTTATCTCACAGGCGGCGCTCAGGCAATTGCCGCGCTTGCTTACGGTACCGAGGAAATTCCGCGAGTTGAAAAAATTGTTGGTCCCGGCAATATTTTCGTTGCAACCGCGAAAAAGCTGGTTTACGGAAACGTTGATATTGATATGGTTGCGGGACCCAGCGAAATTCTTGTTCTCGCGGACGAAACTGCAAATCCCGTTTATCTAGCGGCAGATTTGATGTCGCAGGCTGAACACGACAAGCTGGCAAGCGCGATTTTGATTACCACAAGCCGTGAAATTGCCGAAAAGACAAAGGCGGAAATTGAGCGTCAGATTCAGTATCTTTCAAGAAAAGAAATCATCGAGGAGTCGCTGAAAAATTACGGCGCGATTATCGTCTGCGATGATATGGATTACGCGATTGAAATTGCAAACAAAATTGCTCCCGAGCACCTTGAGGTTTGCTGTGAAAACCCGATGGAATATATCGGAAAGCTCGACAACGTTGGCTCGCTGTTCCTCGGAAATCACTCTCCCGAGCCTCTCGGCGACTATTACGCAGGACCGAACCACGTTCTTCCGACAGGCGGCACAGCGAGATTTTACTCGCCACTCGGTGTTGACAGCTTTGTAAAGCGTTCAAGCTATATCTGCTATACAAAGGACGCGCTTCTTGACGCGGCGGACGATATTATCCTGATTGCAAACCGCGAACAGCTTACCGCTCACGCAAATTCGATTGCAGTGAGAAAAGACGGGAATTGAGGAAAAATATGAGAATAGCAGACATTACCAGAAAAACAAAGGAAACCGTTATTTCTGCGTCGCTCAATCTTGACGGCGGGGAAGTGAAAATTAATACGGGAATAGGTTTTCTCGACCACATGCTGACTGCGCTTGGGGTTCACGGCGGGTTCGGGCTTACGCTCGAAGCCAAAGGCGACCTTGAAGTTGACGGTCATCACACCGCCGAGGACGTGGGAATTGTTCTCGGAAAAGCGTTTGGCGAAGCGCTCGGCGATAAGGGCGGGATTGTGCGCTACGGAAGCGCGTTCATTCCGATGGACGAAGCGCTCGGCTTCTGCGCGGTTGATATCAGCGGCAGACCGTTTCTCGTGTTCAACGCTGAGTTCACAAACGAGAAAATCGGCGAGCTTGATACCTGTCTTATCGAGGAATTTATGAGAGCGTTCGCGTTTAACGCGGGGATTACACTTCACCTGCGCTGCGAATACGGCAAAAACGACCACCACAAGGCTGAAGCACTTTTCAAGGCGCTTGCTTACGCGCTTAAAGCGGCTACACGTCAAAACTCGGGCGAGATTGTATCGACAAAGGGTGTTCTTTGATGCAGGGGTATAACCTTATTGTCGTTTTCTCGGCTGACGGTAAGAAAATGCTTATGTGTGAGCGAATAAAAGACCCGTACAAAGGGCTGAAAAACTTTGTCGGCGGGAAGATTGAGTTGGGCGAAAGCGGCGAAAACGCGGCTTATCGCGAGCTTTTTGAGGAAACGGGAATAATGCGGCAGGATATCGGACTTACTCACCTTATGGATTTCACCTATCCGCTCGACCCTTGCTACGTCGAGGTTTACGCGGGGCAGCTCAGGCGTGATGTACAAATAAAAGGCGAGGAAAATCCGCTTTTCTGGAGCGGTCTTGACTGTAATTTTTTTGATATGCGCGAGTATGCGGGCGAGGGAAATATCGGTCACATAATGGAGCATATCAAGCTGAATTATGACAAAATATTCCTGACGAAAGGTGAGTTGATATGACAGCAATTATCGATTATGGCGCGGGAAATCTTTTTAGTGTAAAGAACGCGCTGGATTATCTCGGAATTGAAAATAAGGTAACGAAAAACGCCGAGGATTTGCGCGCTGCTGACAGGCTTATTCTGCCGGGAGTGGGCGCGTTTCCGGACGCTATGAGAATGCTCCGTGAAAGCGGGCTGGTTGAGGTTATCAAGGAAGAGGTTCAGAAAAAGCCGCTTCTGGGGATTTGTCTTGGAATGCAGATGCTCTTTGAAAAGGGCTATGAGTTTGAGGAAACGGACGGGCTTGGGCTGATAAAGGGCAGCGTTAAGCTGATGACTCCCGAAAATCTTCCTATTCCGCACATCGGCTGGAACGAGCTTGAATTAAACAAACCGTGCAAGCTGCTTGAAAAGGGCGGGGAATATGTCTATTTTGTACACTCTTACGCGGCGGATTGCCCGAGCGAAAATGTCGCAGCTTACTGCGATTACGGAATGAAAATCCCTGCGCTTGTCTTTAACGGCAACGTTTACGGCGCGCAGTTTCACCCCGAAAAGAGCGGCGATAAGGGACTTGAAATGCTCAGAAAGTTCGCGGAATTGTAAGACAACTACGCAAAAGAAAACTTTTACGCAATAGCACCTGCTAAACAGGAGCGAAATTGAAAAAGGGGACAGATTTATGGTAATTTTACCCGCAATCGATATAAAAGACGGGCAGTGCGTGCGGCTGTACAAGGGCGATTACGCGACTGTACAAAAGGTTGCCGAAAGCTATATGGATACCGCGAGAGCGTTTGAAAAAGCGGGCGCGGAGTGGATTCACATGGTTGACCTCGACGGTGCAAAAGACGCGACTCAGCAGAATAAGGAGATTTTCCTCGATGTTGCGAAAAACACAAAGCTGAAGGTTGAAGTCGGCGGGGGAATACGCTCGATGGACACGGTTGAGATGTACCTTAAAAGCGGCATTTCGCGCGTGATTATCGGCTCTGCTGCCGTGAAAAACCCGCAGCTCGTCAAGGATGCTGTAAAGGAATATGGCGAGAGGATTGCCGTGGGAATTGACGCAAAAAACGGTTTTGTGGCAACCGAAGGCTGGCTTGAAACCTCAAACGTTCATTTCACACAGCTTGCGAAGGCTATGAGCGATGTCGGGGTTGAGTACATAATTTTCACCGATATCTCAAAGGACGGCACGCTTTCGGGAGTAAACGCACAGCAGCTTGACGAGATAAACAAGTGCTGCAAGGCAAATATTATAGCAAGCGGCGGAGTTCATACGATTGAAGACATAAAAATCTGCAAAAACCTCGGGCTTTACGGAACAATCTGCGGCAAATCGATTTACAGCGGAACTCTTGACCTCGGGCAGGCTGTATTGGAGTCAAAATAATGACAAATCGTGTAGTTGGGAAAATAGGCTCGGGATTGACCGGACTTGCGGTATTGGCGTTTGCTGCAAGTATGATTTTTGGACTGTTTACGGAATCAATTTTTGCAAGCTGTTTTTCGAGTATGTTTATTGCTCTCGGATTTATTCTGTTTATGTCCGGTCTGGTTTCGGCAAACAACGACAAAGACAAGACCGCTTCGGGAAAAGTTTGCCTTATATGTGCAGCAATTTATGTGACTCTTATCTTTATTGTGTATTTTTCACAATGTACAACAATAAATCTTCACCCCGAGCTTGGCGAAGAGGTA
>SFJQ01000066.1 GCA_004555855.1 [Eubacterium] saphenum
AGCTTGACATCGGTTTCCGCGTCTTTTATACCGCAGGAATCGTAGAACTTGTGGAAAATCTGTGCAAGCTCATAGACATATTTTGTGAGTTTAAACGGAGAGTATTCCTTTGCCGCTTCGTTTATAAGCTCGGGATATTCGGCGATTTTGCGGATAAGCGCTTTTTCCTCATCAGCCGTGAAAACAAGCGCTTCGCCGTTGTATTTCACGCCGTCCTCGGCTTGTTTTTCGAGAACGCGGCAAATTCTCGCGTGAGCGTACTGAACGTAGAAAACGGGGTTTTTGGAGCTTTCCTCAACCGCCAAATCCAAATCGAAATCAAGGTGAGTGTTCGCGTCGCGGAGGTTGAAGAAGAAACGCGCGTTGTCAATCGGCACTTCGTCGAGGAGAGTTGCCAGCGTAATCGCTTTTCCCGAACGCTTCGAGAGCTTAATCGGCTTGCCGTCGCTCACGAGCATAACCATCTGGCAGATAACCACGTCAAGGCGCTTCTCGTCAATGCCCATCGCTTGCAGGCAAATTCTCATTCTCTTGACATAACCGTGGTGGTCTGCGCCGAGAACATCGATTGCCTTATCGTAGTTTCTTGTGACGAGCTTGTTGTAGTGGTAAGCGATATCGGGGACAATGTAAGTAGGGAAGCCGTTTGAGCGCACAAGAACGAAATCTTGCTCACCCCCAAAGTCGGTCGCTCTGAGCCACAGCGCGCCGTCCTTTTCGTAGGTGTGTCCGCCTTTTTTGAGGTGCTCGATAACCTCGGAAACCGCGCCGCTGTTGTGCAGAGTGCTTTCCTTGAACCAGTTGTCGTACTTTATGCGATATTTGAGCAAATCCGTTTCGAGAATTTTTTCGTTAATCGGGAGCGCGTACTCGACAAGCGCTTTCTTGCGCTCGTCCTCGGGGTTTTCGGAGAGCGCTTTCCCGCCGAATTTATCGTAATAATTCTTCGCGTGTTCGATGATATCAACTCCGAGATAAACGTCCTCGGGCATATAAAACGGGTCGTTTTTATCGGCAGGCTTTTCCTCGGTATCGGAAACGGTTCTCGCGAAAATCTCACGGCAAAGCGCTTCGTTATCGGAAATTTCGTTCATCAGAGCCTGTCCTGCGTCCGAGCAGAGCTGAAGATAGCGCAAATCCAGCGATTTACCGAACTTTGCAACCTGATTTCCCGCGTCGTTTACATAAAACTCGCGGTCGGCTTTGAAGCCCGCTTCCTCGAGAAGCGAAGCAAGACAGTCGCCGATAGCGCCGCCGCGCGCGTTTCCGATGTGCATAGGTCCTGTCGGATTTGCCGAAACAAATTCCACAAGAACGCGCTTTCCGTTGCCGAGATTGGTTTTTCCGTAATCCGCGCCGAGCGAAATCGTTTCGCTGACAACTTCATCGTACCAGCTGTCGCCGAGGAAAAAGTTGAGGAAACCCGGTCCCGCAAGCTCGATTTTCCCGAAAAGCGTGCCTTTAAGCTCGATTGCGTCCTTAATCATTTCGCCGAGCGCGCGGGGGTTGGTTTTGAGCGTTTTCGCGGATACAAGCGCGGCGTTCGCGGAGAAATCGCCGTGCGCGTTGTCGGCAGGCACGGTCACGGAAAACGCGGGGAGCGGTTCCGCGGGGATTTTTCCCTCGGCAACAAGCGCCCCCAGCGCCTTCAGAATTATTTCGGTAATCTCGGATTTTGCTTCTTCAACTGCGTTGTAATACATTTTTTATCCTCACTTTACATTTTTACGTTTATCGTTATTTCGTTTTCGGCCATCAGCCCGCCGTTCACGTCAATCGTGTATTTCAGATGAACTTTCCCGCCGTTTTCGTTAAGCTCGGGCTTCAGCTCATCTGTGGTTATTCCGACCATACAGTCGCCGAACTCCGTGCCGTAGTGGCAGAAGTGGCGGGTTTTGTTCTCGAAAATCAGGCTGGAAAAGGTTGTGCCCGTGCGGGTGAGCGTCATCATCTTGTCGTCGATACGCATCTGAACGTGGCTTCCTTCGTAGCCCGTTGCCTCGCTCTCGTCATAATCGATGAAGAACGAGCCTTTGTGAAGGCGAAATTCGCCCTTTGTAAACAGCTCCGACTCGTCGGTGAACCCATCGGCAGTCTGCTTGATGTTTAAAATAATCGAACAATTATCCAAAGTATTTCTCCGTTTTCCTGTTATTCCATAGCAAGCTGAATGAGCCTGTCGAGCAGTGCGGGATAGGAAATCCCCATATTTTCCATCAGCTTGGGGTACATACTGATAGGCGTGAAGCCGGGGATTGTGTTGATTTCGTTGAGGATAATCTCCTCGTCATTCACGAAAAAGTCAACTCTCGACATTCCTCCGCACCCGCAAGCTTTGTACGCCTTTTTGGCGATTTCGCGCAGTTTTTCGGTCTGCTCGGGGGAAATCTTCGCAGGGATATCCAGCACGGATGTTCCGTTTTTGTACTTCGCGTCATAATCGTAAAAGCCCTCTGCGGGGGTGATTTGTCCGGGGATAGAAGCGAGCAGGTCGCCGATATTTCCGAGAACCGCGCACTCGACTTCCTTTCCGATGATTTCTTTCTCAACAACAGCTTTCGTGCCGTGTGCAAAAGCCACTTTAAGTCCCGCTTTCAGCTCCTCGGCATTTTCCGCGCGCGAAACGCCGACCGATGAACCCGCGCAGGCAGGCTTTATGTAGACGGGATAGCCGAGTTTTTCTTCAACAAGCTCGGTTGACCTTGCCATATCCTCGAGCGACAGCCGGCAAAGCGTGACATAGGGCGCGGTTTTTATTCCCGCAGCGTCAAGCAGACGGTGAGTAACCGATTTGTCCATACAAGCTGCCGATGAAGTCATATCGCAGCCAACGCAGGGGATACCGCTCAATTGGCAAAGCCCCTGAATTGAGCCGTCCTCGCCGTTCATTCCGTGCAGAACAGGGAAAACCGCGTCAACCTTTCGCAGATACGCCTCGTCGTTGCCCATAACGATAAAGCCCTTGTGGAGCGCGTCGGGGCTTAAAACCGCCGTGCAGCAGTCGGGGTTGTTCTCCCATTCGCCTGTTTTTATATCCTCGTATTCGCCGGGATAATACATCCAGTGACCTTTTTTTGTAATTCCTACACAAATTACATCATATTTATCGGCAGGAATATTTGTAAGCACCGAGTATGCCGAAATCAGTGAAATCTCGTGTTCGCTTGATACTCCCCCAAAAAGCACCGCTATTTTCTGTTTAGCCATAATGACCTGCCTTTCTGTATCTGCGGATTATACCCGCACAATTACTCAAATTACATTATACCACAAATGCTATTGAATTTCAAGGGGAAAACTGTCGTTTTAAGGAAATAGTATGAAACTTTTTACAAAAAAGCGCTCCCCTTATGAGGAGCGCGTAATTTATTCACCGTCCGAGGAAAGCTGACTCTGATGTTTTGTGAAGAAGTCAACTCTCGGCTCGAGGAATTTGAGCTTGTGGTCTTTGCCGCCCGTGAAATCGGAGAGCGTGTCAAAAATTCTGTCCCAGCTCCAGAAATCATTGCCGAGCTGCAAGTACTCCAAAATCATCTCGGTACCTGCGGGCGCCATCGGGTGAAGCAGAACGGCAGCGGTTCTTATCATGTGGAACACGTTTATCAGAGCGGCACGGCGCGCTTCGTTGTCGTCGGCTTTGTCTGCGTCACCGAGTACCTTTGACGAGTATTTCGACATTTTTCTGATATAGCTGTCGAGAACGTAGGTTGCCTGATGGAACTCAAAGCGGTACATAAAGCGCTCGTAATCGAGAACAGCTTTCTTCGCTTCGGCAAGAATTTCCTCGGAAACCTCGCCCACGGGCATAATTCCGTCAAAATACTTCTGAACGGTGTAGAAGCAGGTTCTGATAACGCGGTTGTACACGTTCGAGAGCAAAAATCCGTCCTTAACCACGGGGTCGGGGTCTTCGGGATTTGCCGTGGGATTGTAGGGCTTGGGCATAAAGCTTACGCTGTGCTGTCCCAGACCTAAGCCGAGGAAGTGCATACGAAGCTGCTCGGGGGTGTAGAAATCCAGCAAATCCGCAGCCATAGGCGGCTTGATTGCGCCGGAGCTTGACGCTTTTTTATCGAGGAAGAGAATGTGGTTGTTCGCGCAGAGTATGGGCAGCTGCATTTCGCCGTCTGCGGGATTTACGGTATTTTCGCCCTTTTGCAGCGCGATAAACATACCCATTTCCGCAACGCCGTAGAAGTAGATATTGTCCGCGCCGATAAACTGATAAACCTGCGCGTCCTTGCTGCACCAAAAATCCTTCCAGTCGTCCATATCGCGTCCCTTTGCCTCAAGCGCGGCTTTAGTGAACGAAATCGGCGCCCAGAGGCTCTCGGGCCAAACCCAGACGGTGAGCTGTTCCTCGTTTTCAAGGATAGGCGCTTTTACGCCCCACTCGATGTTGCCGGTAAGTCTGAACGGAACGAGCGTTTTTCCCGTGCGATAGCGTATGCCGTTTGCCGAGAGAATTTCGCAAGCCTTGTTCATCTCGTCCAGTTCCTTAAACGCGATGGTAAACGAAGGCTTTTTCTTCTCCTCGAGGAACTCGTGCTCGGGCATCTGTGATTTTACTTTCTCATACTGTTCAAGCAGCTCGTTTTTGATGTGGATAACGGGGTCTGCGAGGAACTCGGAAATAGTGCTGGAAACGAGTTTTCTGACGTTTTTCTGCTTGGAGATGTTCGCGGAGTACTCCTTAAGTAGCTTGTTGTAAGACGGCAAATCGAAGTACCAGTTCTCGACGTCCTTCATAATGGGAGTTTCGCCGGTGAGGGTACTCTTCGGGTCGATAAGATTTTCGGGCATATACTGGTGACCGAGGTCGCACTCGTCCGCGTAGCCCTTTTCGCTCTGGCAGCCGTCAACGGGGCATTTTCCGACAACCTGCCGTCCGTTTAAGAAACAGCCCGCCTTTTCATCGAAGAACTGCTTGGTGACAATCTTTCTGAGGTGACCGTTTTCGTAGAGTCTGCGGATAAACTTGTCGGTTACATCATCGTGAATTTCCGCGGTTCTGCCAAGCCCCGAAGCGCCGAACATATCAAGGCTTATCAGATAATCATCGAGGGTTTTCTTCTGCGCGTCGTGATTTTCCTTGACGAAATCCTTGATTGTGCCGGTGAAGCCGTGTTCCTCGCAGAGTTTGCGGTAACTTTCCGCGATAGGCGAGCCGTAGCAGTCGGTTCCCGACACGAAAATAACGTTCTCCGAGCCTATTCTGTCGCGGAGAAATCTCGCGTAGCAGTCCGCGAAAACAAACACGCCGCCGATGTGCCCGAAATGGAGTTTCTTGTTGCCGTAGGGCATACCGCCCGTGATAATCGCTCTTTTGGGGAACTCGGGACGCGGAATTTCGTGAAATTCCTTTTTGTTGTCAGACATTTTCTATCAATCCTTTCCTTCTGTATCTACACCTGTATTATTAGCAAAATCGAAGTCAATGAAACCGCCGTTCACGCTGACCGATTCGCATTTTATTCTTACTTTATCGCCGACTGTGTACAGCTTTCCGTTGGGCGCGCCTGTCAGAATAACGCCGTGTGCAACGTCATAGTCGCCCGCAGGGAGCTTCGCTACGGAAATCATACCCTCGACCGTGTTGTCAAGGCAAACGAAAATTCCGCTCGGGGAAACGCCCGAGATAATTCCGTCAAATTCCTCGCCGATGTGCTTTTTCATATACTCAGCCATATAGAAATTCTCGCATTCGCGCTCGCATTTGACAGCGGAAAGCTCGGTTACGCTGGCACGCTGAGCGTTCTCGAAAGCGAATTTCTCGAACTTCTTGACCATTTTCTCGTTGGAGAGCGCATAAACGTAATCTGTGAGAATGCGGTGAATTGACAGGTCGGCAAGTCTGCGGATAGGGGAGGTGAAGTGCGCGTATTCGGGCATAACCAAGCCGTAGTGACCGAGCGGCTGGTCGGAATATTTCGCTTTCATCATCGTCCGCAGCACGATTTTGTTGATAACCGAGTACTTTTCGGTATCCTTTGCGTCACGGAGAACCTTTGCCAAATCGGCAGCGGTTGACTTTTCGTTTATGCCCTCGGGATTAACGCCGAGCGCGGTTAAAGTATCGCCGAGCGTGAGGAGTTTTTCCTCGGCGGGCGGCTCGTGGACGCGGTAAACGAATGGAAATTCTTCCTTCATCGCGAGAGAAGCCGCCGCGTTGTTCGCCATCAGCATAAATTCCTCTATAACCTTTTCCGCAGTTCCTCGCTCGCGCGGCTTTACGTCAACGCAAACGCCGTTTTCATCGGTAATGATTTTAGCTTCAACGGTATCGATTTCGGGAGCGCCGCGGTTTACGCGGTTTTTCTCCAGAGTTGCCGCAAGCTCGACCATAACCGGAATTTTATCAATAACCCGCGCGTATTTTTCCTTGATTTGCTCGTCTGCCGTGCCGTCGATAATTTTGTTCACCTCGGAATACACGCCCTTGACGCGGCTTCTGATAACGGTTTTCTCGAAACGGAACGAGTTGATTTTGCCGTTTTCCGCAACGTCCATAAGGCAGGAAAAAGCGAGCCTGTCAACGTTCGGATTGAGGGAGCAAATGCCGTTGGAAAGCTCTCTCGGGAGCATCGGAACGACTTGGTCTGCGTAGTAAATCGAAGTTCCGCGGTAAAACGCTTCCTTGTCGATAGCCGTGCCTTTTTTCACATAGTGCGAAACGTCCGCGATGTGAACGCCGAGTTTGTAGCCGTTTTCGGTGCGGGAAATGGAAATTGCGTCGTCGATGTCCTTGGTATCCGCGCCGTCGATGGTGAAAATCGGCTCGCCGCGCAAATCGAGTCTGCGGGCGATTTCGTCCTCGTCCGGTTCGTCGATATTGAGCTTCTGCGCCTCCGCTAGAACCTCGTCGGGGAACTCGGTATGAAGCCCGTTCACGAGCATATAAGCCTCTGCGCTTGCCTTTGCGTCCTCGGAAGAACCGAAGCTGTCCTCGATGCAAACGGTATGCTCATAGTGATGCGCGCCGCGCTTCTTAATCGAGAACGCAACCTTGTCGCCGACCTTGAGCGGCTTTGAACCTGCTTTTGCGATAAACAGCGGCTCTGCGCACATTTTGTCGGGGAGAACCATCAGCCTGTTTCCCTCGGCAACGATAATTCCCGTCTGAAGCGCCCCGCTTTCCTCGAGAACCGCGAGAACAATCGCTTCCGCCGACCTGTCCTCATAAGCCTCAGCGGTTTTCATCGCCAGCACAACATCGCCCGGAACAGCGCCGCGCAAATCCTTTCCGCGAACGAAAAATTCCTCAAAAATCTCGTCGGCGCCGCGGGTGATGAAGCCGGATTTTGGGTTAATTCTGGAAACTCTCGCCGTGAAATAACGCTCGAAATCCTTGATTTTCCAGACGCCTTTTTTGTTGGACAAATCGCCGAATTTTTTCATCTCCGAAAGAGCCTGTTCGAGCTTTTTTGCATTTTTCTTGGTAATCCCGAGCTTTTTCACAAGCTCCTTCTCGGAAAGACCGTTTTCGTTTTCGTAGAGCGCTTTCAAAACGCTTATTTTAAGATTGTTCATAGAAATTCCTCTTTACTGCTTGAAAAAAACAGACAGACGAAAAGCCTGTCTGCTTATTTTTTATTGAGCCGACGAGCTGCTTTCCGCAGAGCCGCTTTCCGAAGAGCTGTCTGCCGAGCTTTCCGATGAGCTGCTCGAAGAACCCGAGTCCGAAACCTCGCTTACAACGGAAGAATTGCTGCTTGTATCATCTTCTTTGCCTCCCCAGTAAACGTTGATGACGTTTACGGCAATTGCCAGCACAAAGAAAATGACCGCCGCAACAACAGTTGCCTTGTTAAGCATAGCTTCCTTGGTTCTGCCCGCGTTTTTCTGATAGAAGCTGTCGGACGAAGAACCCGAAATCGTCTGCGACATTTGAGTTTTTGTATCCTTTACAAGAATAACAACAACTATAAAAATGCAGGCGATAATCAATACAATCGCGCTAATTACTTCAAAAATGCTCATTTTAATGAACTTCCTCCAAAATGTATAATAATGCAATACTTTGTAATTATACCATACAATTACACAAATTTCAAGTATTTTTTTAGTAAAATTCAAAAAAATTGTTATAAAAAACACTTTGTGTAAGAAACTTAATATATTGACATTTTACAAAAAATATGGTAAAATATATTATGAATTTGTATGTTAATTTGCGGAAAAGCGGGTGGACGGTATGGTCAAAGCGGTAATTTTCGATATGGACGGGCTTTTGCTCGATACCGAAAAGCTGCTGGTGAAATTCTGGCAGGAGGCGGCTCGGGAAGCAGGTTTCCCGATGACGAGGGAAATCGCGCTGAATATCCGTTCAATGCACAGGAGCTTCGCCATACCTTATTTAAAAAGCGAACTCGGAGAGGATTTCGACTATCTGAAAATCCGTGCAAGGCGAATGGAGCTTATGACCGAGCACCTCGAAAAAAATGGGCTTGAGCTGAAAAAAGGTGCAAAAACGCTCCTTACATATCTGAATGAGAATAAAATTCCCGCAGCGGTCGCTACGGCAACCGACTATGAGCGCGCCGAAAAATATCTCAAAGAAACGGGAATTTTTGGTTATTTTGACAAAATAATTTGTGCGACAATGGTAAAAGTCGGAAAACCAAAGCCCGACATCTACATTTACGCGGCGAGCGAGCTTGGTCTTGAACCGGCGCAGTGCGTGGCGCTTGAAGACTCGCCGAACGGTGTTTTATCGGCGGCAGCGGCGGGGTGCAGGACGATTATGGTTCCCGACCTCACCGAGCCTGACGAGGAGATTTCACGCATTATCACGGCAAAAGCCGACTCGCTGGACGAGGTTATTGACATTATTTGTAAATTATGAGAAATTATACAGAGCTTTTGAAAGGCAGGTGTTTTTATG
>SFJQ01000067.1 GCA_004555855.1 [Eubacterium] saphenum
CTATGAAAGAAACAGCCCGATAACTTCCTCTCCACGGAACATCCGCTTTAGCGCAATGAAGATTTCCCTCAACGTCATAGTATCCGCCGTACTCTCCGGGGGTATTTCCGGCGGCGTCCGGATTCCATTCGCGAATAACTTGCGTTCTTTGCGATTCCGGAAGGACATTCGGATAAGGAGGTGGCGGGGCATTGTTGACTTCTTCCTGCGTCATTTGATAATAACCGTACTCGTCATAATATCCAACCGTGGGATAACATTTCTCGTCTTTGGGAACTTCATCTCCCGTACAATGCAAATATCCGTTCGCGTCATAATACCCGCCGTAAGGACCGGGCTTGTTGCCGGGGGCGTTTGGATTCCAAGCGGATATTACAGTCCAAGGATTCTTATTGCCGGACGAAACGGGTGTAGGAGTTGTTGTAGAACTGCTTGACGAACTAACCGCCGAACTGCTCGAACTCTGCACGGGCTTGCTTTCGGGAGTTTTGCTAGATGAACTCTGCGGCTTGCTTTCAGCGGAAGAACTACTCGAAGATTCAACGCTTGATTCCACAGACGAACTCGAAGAAATCTCGCTTGATGTGCTGCTTGATGAACTCGATTCAGCACTTGACGAGGAACTTGACGTTGTGGAAGAACTGCTTGATTGAACGGAACTTGATTCAACCGAACTTGTTGTAGATTCAACGGAACTGCTCGATTCAACGTAACTTGCACCGTTTGTTTCAACCGTAGTATTGTTAGCGCAGCCGACAAGCAAGCCCGCCAGCGCCGCTATTCCCGCGATTTTGATATTTTTCATAGAGTTTCCTCCTTGCAATTTCTCACGAACTTATCTATATTTTACCACATTTAACGCAATCTGTCAACCCCCCGCAAATTTTTATAGAATATCACCCCCGATTTCCGACAATAATACTTGTACAATCAAGTTGTCGGAGGTGGTTTTTTGTATTACAATAAGGTCGAAATAAGCGGCGTGAACACCGCAAAGCTCACGGTACTGAAAGAAAGCGAGAAAATGGAGCTGCTCAAACTCGTGAAACAGGGCGATATGGCGGCGCGCGAGGAGCTTATCCGCGGCAATCTGCGGCTCGTTTTGAGCGTTATCCAGCGCTTCACAAACCGCGGCGAGAGTGCAGACGACCTCTTTCAAGTGGGCTGTATCGGGCTTATTAAGGCGATTGACAACTTTGATATTACGCAGCCCGTGCGCTTCAGCACCTACGCAGTGCCGATGATTATGGGCGAACTTCGCCGGTATCTTCGCGATAACGCGCCCGTGCGCGTGAGCCGCTCAATGCGTGATATGGCGTATAAGGCGATGCAGGCAAAGGAAAAGCTGATTAACGAAATGGGCAGAGAGCCCAAAATCGAGGAAATTGCAAAAGAACTCGGTGTGCCGCGGCAGGACGTGGTAATCGCGCTTGAAGCTATAAGCGAGCCGATTTCGCTCTACGAGCCGGTTTTCTCGGAGTCGGGAGATACGATTTATGTTCTCGACCAGCTTGGTGACCACAACGATGATATGAACTGGCTCAACGAAATCTCGCTGAAAGAAGCTATCGAACAGCTCGGCAAGCGCGAAAAGCGTATCCTAAATCTTCGGTTTTTCCGTGGGAAAACTCAGGTTGAGGTCGCGAAGGAAATCGGGATAAGTCAGGCGCAGGTTTCGAGGCTTGAAAAATGCGCGCTCAACAAAATCAAAAATCGCATATAAAAAATCCCCTTTCGCAAAGCGCGGAAGGGGTTTCGACTACCACTTATTCAGATGAATGCGCTCTTTTACATCAATGTCTTTCTGCTTGATAACAGGCGCGTTTTCCTGCGGTTTTCCTATGCCGATAAAGCACGGCATAAAGTAATCGTTCGGGAAACCGAGCACTTTTTTCGCGTACTTGTCCTCAATGCCGAGAGGTATTCTAAGATTACAGCCGTAACCCTCTGCGGTTGCCGCGAGAAAAAGGTTCTCGATACTGCACCAGATTGACGCGAACCCGTTAAGGTGAGAAATGTTCTCCGGGTGCAGAATATCGGTTTTCTGCTTTAACAGCGGGATTACCACAACAGACGCGTCCATCAGCATTTTATGCTGCTTCGGAACAGCGTTTCGGTAAGCGCTCTGCTGTTCGCTGTCACTCAAATTCCAGTCTTTAAGAAGCTGCTCCATATCTTCATCGGAAATGCCCTTCGGTATGATATCCAGCAGCTTTGCCACGGTTTCCTTATCGCGAATAACGATAAAGTGCCAGTCGCGCATGTGATCGTTTGTGGGAGCTTTCATCGCCGCCGAGATTATTCTTTCGACAACCTCCTGCGGGATTTCCTCGCTTACGAAATCTCGGATTGTTCTTCTTTTTTCAACAGCCTCGTAGAATTCCATCTTGCACAACCTTTCTTTTATTCCGCGCTCTTCCCCGCTTTGCCGAGCTTTTCAAACAGCAGCGAAGCAATCACTCCGATAAGCAGGAACACAAATCCGTAGCCTGTTTGCAGATTGAACCCGAAGCCGTCGGGCAAAATCGCGTAAACCGAGCCGATAACCAAGCCCATAAGCGCCGAGTACACCATCAGTCTGTTCTTCGCGATAAGCATTGAAATCAGCTTCGCACCGACCACAATTCCGACAACCGCGCCGATTGCAAACGGGATTATTACATAGAAATTAAACGTCGAAAGCGCGCCGATTATCGTTTCGTAAACGCCCAGCAGCATCATCACAAACGAGCCGGAAATGCCGGGAATTATCATCGTCACCGCCGCAAGCGCCGCGCTTCCCACCATTTTCAGCGAGAACACCAAGTCAAAGCCCTCGACCGTTTCCGCCGTCAGCGAGAAGATGTTCAGCTTTTCAAGCACCGCAAGCGTTATCACAAACGCCATCGCTATCACAAACGGGATTATGCACAGCGGCTTCGGCTTTTTTTCGGCAGTGCCGAGGCGATAAATCAGCGGTATTCCGCCGAGTATAAGCCCGATGAAGAACATATTTGTCTGCACGCCGAAGCTCACAAACATCTGCGAAATAACCTTCGCGGATATCAAAATTCCCGCTCCCGCTCCCAGCGCAAAAGCCACCAAAAAAGGGAAATTCCTGAAGATTTTCTTCACTCCAGAAATCGCGTCCGTGAGTTTATCGAAAATCCCGAAAACAACCAGCATTGTCCCGCCGCTAACACCCGGAATTACGTTTGCCGTGCCGAAAATCAGCCCGCAAAGAAAATACTTTATATACTCAACTACTTTTTTCATCTTCGCTCCTATTCCCCAAAACTTGTCTTATCTTATTTTTATGAAACGATTTATGAAATAATACACAATCGCAGGGAAAATTCCCGTTAAAAAGCTAACCATCAGCGCAAGGAAATTTATCGTATACAGCCCGAATGACTCATTTACAAACGGAATATAACACAGCAAAATCGGTGCTATAACTGCCGCTGCTATGCCGATTTTAGCGAACAGACTTGCGTTTTTCATCGTCCTGAACGGTGAATCGTCCGATTGTCCGAGAACCGCAAATGCTGCCGTACAGCAGAAATATGTGAGCAGCGCGCAGCTTACTCCGTTTGAGGTATTAACGCTGTTAAGCACATAAGAAGCAACAGCGACAAGCCCCGAAAGCGCTCCGATAAACGCGGATTTCCCGATAAATCGGAAGTTCAGCTTCCGCTCGGCGACAAACTCCGAAGGCGGCATTCCGTACTCCATATCGGCTTTCCCGCCCTCGTAACCAACCGCCAGCAGCGGCAAAATCAGCATTGTCACAAGCGCGATTATCGGCGGATTCAGGATAACGCTATCGCTGATGAACAGGTTGAAAATCACCAGCACAATCATTCCGATATACCCCGAAATCACCAGCGAAACCGCGCGTTTTATGTTTCGGTGAATTTGACGAGCACAGGAAATCGTCTGTGCAATCGCGAGGAAATTGTCGTCGTTCATCACGATATCTGCGGCTTCACAGGTGCTTCCCACGCTGTGCGCGGAAATCGTTATTCCGATATTCGCTTCGTCAAGCGCTTCTGCGTCGGTCGGACGAGTTCCCGTCATCGCCACAACTTCCCCGTTTTTCTTGAAACGGTCGATAATATACAGCTTCTGCTCGGGTGAAATTTTCGCGAAAATATTTGCGTGAAAATCAAGCTCCGCGTCCTTTTGACGGATTTTCTCGATATCAGCTCCCGTTATCACCTTGTCGGTGGAAATCCCTATCATCTTGCCCGTTGAAACGGCAACACTCGGGTTCTCCTCCGTCAGCATAACAACGCGCACTCCCGCTTTTTTGCAGGTCTTAACGGCGGTTGAAACCGAGTCGCGAAGCGGTGCGGAAAACGCAGCAAATCCAACGAAAGTGTAACTGAAGCCAACCGTCTTGTCCAGCTCGCCCGAACCCGCTTCAACACACGCAAAAGCTATCACCGAGCAGCCGTTTTCGTAATAATCCTGATAGCGCTTTTGCGTTGCCAGAAGCACATCTCCGCTCAGTTTACACATCGGCAAAATCTGCTCGGGAGCGCCCTTGATGCAGTAAATCCTGTCGCCGCCAACTTCCCACAAAGCGCCGCTTATCGTGTCGCCGCTGTCGGACAGATTTTCGATAAACCTGTTTTCGGTGTAGACATTCGAGATTTTCTCATCGAAAAACGTTGCCTTAACCATAAGCGCGCGTTCCGCAGGGTCAGTCGTGTTCTGCCCGCACGCAAGCGCCGCGACTTTATAGAGCAGTTCCTCGCTTCGAGCGTAAATTCCGCGTACCTCAAGCCGATTTTTGGAAATCGCGCCCTCTTTTTCAATGCAAAGCACCGAAAGGCTGTTCAGCTGCTCGATATCGCTCAGCGATTTCACAACAGCGCCGTTTTTGATAAGCTCAGCCGAGCCTTTCGTGTAGTAGTATCTGATAATCGAGGAAATTCCCGTCGGGATAAAGCAAAGCCCCAGCGAAACCGCACCGAATGCCGACAAAATCACATTCTCTCCGCCGACTGTTTTCACGACAATGGAGATTATCGTAATCAAAATCGCAACCAAAGCGCAAAATGGCACGCTCCTGCGCACGATTTTCTCAAAACCCGTGAAATACGGGTGACGCTCGGGAGCTTCGCCGACGCGCTGATACAGCTTTGTGTCAATGCCGGTTGCGCTCACGCGGCAAATTGCAGTTCCCGTGAGAACCGTTGTTCCGCTGTAAACAAAGTTTGGCTTCAAATCGTTTTTGGAAATCGCGTCCGTGTACTTTGCGACAGGCTTGCTGCTTCCCGTGAAAACGCTCTCATCGCAGGTCAAATCGCGCGATTCCATAATAAAAGCGTCCGCAGGAACACGCTCTCCGGACTGCACCACAATCGTGTCCTCGGGAACTATGTATTCCTTTTCAATCAGCTTCGGCGCGCCGTTTCGTATAACGCGATACTTTATCGTTGTGCTTTCTTTAAGCTCTGCCAGACGCTTGTCCGCAGATTTTCTGAAATAAATCTCGCCCGCGCAATACGCCGCGTCTATCAGAATTGTGAAAATTCCCGCGCCGACGCCCATTCCGAAAAAGCACAAAACTCCCGCAATAAGCATCAGCAAAACTGACGGCGACAGGAAAATATCCGTATAAGAAAACTTCTCCGTGCGCTTTGTTTCTCTCGTATAGGTATTCAGCCCGTAGAGCTTTGTATTTGTTTCTATTTCATCATCGGTAAGCCCGAAATAATCCTCTTTGAAATTAAATAATTGAGCCATTTTATTTCCCTCATTACATTAATTAGGTATACACAATATATTATACTACTTTTTAACAAAAAAATCAAGTATTTTTTGTATGTTTTTACAAAAAAGAGAAGCTGACGATTTCTCGCCAGCCTCGGTATTATTTCTCATTTACAGCAATCCAGATTTCGCAGTAGTAATTCGGATTATCCATATCATCGGACGGATAAACCTCAAGCTCCACGCCCTGACCGTACTCGTAGCGAGGATTCTGCGGAAAAAACTCGGTGACGATTTTCTTGTAGGTGTCCGAGAAGCACTCGGGCATTTTGCCTCTGCACTCAAACACCACAAAGGTGCTTTCGGGTATGTCCACAACCTCAAGGCTGTCGTCGGAAATCGGTCTGCCGTCATACTCAACGCCTATTCCATACGGGAACTTGTTCGCTTCCGTATCAAACGAGAAGCAAATTCCGAGCAAGCCCTTGAAATGCGGCTCCTTCGGCAAATATCCGCAAATCTTGGTAATTGAGCCGTCCTTTCCGCACTCGTCCCAGAATGCCGAAATATCAGCGGTTGCTGTCGCATTTTCGGGCTTTGTAACCTGCTTTTTCTTGCAGATAATCTTGAAATCTTTCACCTTTTCAATTCTGTAATCCATTGTTGTTCCTCCTGTCAAAGTCAGTTTTACCGACAGGCGCGAGAATGATTTGACAACTGCTCCGCGTTTTGCCTCGCTCGGCGATACACCGTGAAAGCGAGTAAAAGCGCGCGTGAAGCTCTCGGGTGAGTCGTAGCCGTACTTCATCGCGATTTCGATGACTTTTTCATCTGTATTCACGATATCCGAAGCCGCCATTGAAAGCCGCCTCATTCGGACGTACTCGCCGAGCGTAAACCCGCACAAAATGCTGAACACCCTCTGGAAGTGAAACGACGATGAATAAGTCTCGCGCGCCGCTTCTTCAAAGTCGATTTCATCTGTAAGATGGCTTTCTATGTAGTCAATCGCCCGCTGTATCCCCGAAATCCATTCCATTCTCTTTCCTCCTGTCTTAACTAAATTATATCACAACAATTTTACAAAATCCTGACATTTTTTGCTCTTCGGTGTTAAGAAAAAGCACCTTGAAATCAAGATGCTTTTAGTCATATCAAATACCGTTCCAAAGGAATTTTTCGAGATTTACGCGGTTGCCCTCAACCTCAACGCCCTCTGCCTTAAGCAGCTCGGCTTGCTCGTTTATCCCGCCGAACGCGAACGCCTCGGAAAGTTCCCCGAAACGGTTTACCACGCGATAACAGCGTATATTCTCGGGGTCGGGGTTGACGTGGAGCGCGTACCCCACAACCCTTGCCCAGCGCGGATTTCCCGCCAGCATAGCAATCTGACCGTATGTCGCGACTTTCCCGAACGGGATTTTCTTCACAACCTCGTAAATCTTTTCAAAACTCGTCACAAACTAACCTCGTTTTTGCGGTCAGCGCGTCTTTTTCTCGACTTTAACCTTTGCGCGCTTTGCGTCACGCTCAATCTTCGGCTCGCCGCCGTCAAGGCACTCCGCCGTAATCGTAACCTTCGTTATCGTCGGGTCGCTCGGCGCAGTGAACATAATCTCCCGCAAAACGTCCTCGACAATCGAACGCAGTCCGCGCGCGCCCGTTTTCGCAGCAATCGCCTTTTTCGCGATAGCTCTGAGCGCGTCCTCGGTAAATTCAAGGTCGATGCTGTCCGCCTTGAAAAGGCACTTATACTGCTTGATAAGCGCGTTTTTCGGCTCGTGGAGAATACGCATAAGCGCGTCCTCGTCCAAAGCCTGAAGCGGCGTTACAATCGGCAGACGTCCGATAAGCTCGGGAATTATACCGAATTTCACCAAATCCTGCTGAGTAACCAGCTTGAGCATATCCGCGCTTTCCTTATCCTTGGGCGACTTTACGTCAGCGCCGAAGCCCATCGCCGAGCTTGAAACGCGTTGCGCAATCATCTTTTCAATACCCTCGAACGCGCCGCCGCAGATGAACAGAATGTTCTTCGTGTTCACCTGAATAAACTCCTGATGCGGGTGTTTTCTGCCGCCCTGCGGGGGAACGTTTGAAACCGTACCCTCGATGATTTTGAGCAGAGCCTGCTGAACGCCCTCGCCGCTTACATCGCGAGTTATTGATGTATTTTCGCTTCTGCGCGAAATCTTGTCAATTTCGTCAATGTAGATAATTCCGTGCTCCGCCGCCTCGATATCATAATCGGCAGCCTGAATAAGCCTCAGCAGCACGTTTTCAACGTCCTCGCCGACATAACCTGCCTGCGTGAGCGTGGTAGCGTCGGCAATTGCAAACGGCACGTTAAGCATCTTCGCCAGCGACTGCGCGAGCATTGTTTTACCAACGCCCGTCGGTCCCAGAAGCAGCACGTTTGACTTCTGAAGCTCCACATCGCTGTCCTCATCGTTGAGGAAAACGCGCTTGTAGTGGTTGTAGACGGAAATGGACAGAACCTTTTTCGCGTCCTCCTGACCAATAATATACTCATCGAGATAGGCTTTAATCTCCTCGGGAGTCATAAGCTCGTCGGGCTTTGACAGGAACTTGTTGTCCTTCGCCTGACGACCTGTTTTTGCGGGACTTTTCTGCGGCTTTATGTCGCCGCTTTCCACCAGCATATTATACGAAGTGATGATGCAGTCGCTGCAGATAACCGCGCCCTCGTTGTTGCCGAAAAGCATTCGCGCCTGCGTTTCATTTTTTCCGCAAAATGAACATACCATCATAAAAAATCTTAAACCTCCGAAGAAATTTCCGCAGCGCTGTTACTTCTCCTCGCGGGAATTGTAAACCTTATCGATAAGCCCGTATTCAAGCGCTTCCTCTGCCGTCATAAAATTGTCGCGCTCCGTGTCCCTGCAGATTATATCGTAGTCCTTGCCCGTGTTTTCGCAAAGGATACGATTCAGTCTTTCCTTGGTGCGCTGGAGATAATTCGAGCGAATCATAATATCGGTCACCTGTCCCGAAATTCCTCCGCCCGAAATCAGCGGCTGATGAATCATAATCTCGCTGTTCGGAAGAGCAATTCTCTTG
>SFJQ01000068.1 GCA_004555855.1 [Eubacterium] saphenum
AGTACGATTTGTACCGACAAAACTACTGCGGCTGCGTGTTTTCAAAACAAGAAAGAGGACTTTGAGAAGCCCTCTTTTTTTACAATTTGTCATATTTCTGCATAATATTACACAGGGACGGGCGTTTCGACAAGAATTTTCTTGATTATCTGCTCGGGCGGCAGGAGCGAAATCGGCGAGGAGCTGTCCGCGAAGTACGATTTGTACCGACAAAACTACTGCGGCTGCGTGTTTTCAAAACAAGAAAGAGGACTTTGAGAAGCCCTCTTTTTTACAATTTGTTATATTACAGTAAAATATTACACAGGGACGGGCGTTTCGACAAGAATTTTCTCGATTATCTGCTCGGGCGTGAGGAACGCGCTTTGCCCCGCTGCCAGAATTATCCTGTGCGACAGGACGCAGGACGCGAGATATTTCACGTCGTCGGGCGTCGCAAAGGAACGGTTGTTCATAAACGCCATCGCCTGAACCGCCTTGTAGAGCGCAATCGACGCTCTCGGGGACGCGCCGAGCTTGATTTCCTGACGATTTCGCGTTGCCCCGACAATCATCAGAATGTAAGCCTTGACCTGCTCGGAAACCGTGATTTTACTAATCATTCCGCGAAGCTGCGTGATTTCCTCGAGCGTCATCACGGGCGAAACATCGATGTTGTGCGGCATTTTGTCCAGCATCAAAAGTTCTGCGCTGCGTTCGGGATAACCGATGGAAAGCCGCATCAGAAAGCGGTCGAGCTGCGCCTCGGGCAGGTGATAGGTGCCGTAGGTTTCGATGGGATTTTGCGTGGCAAGCGTCATAAACGGCTCGGGCAGCGCGTGCGTTTTTCCGTCAACCGAGATTTGCAGCTCCTCCATCGCCTCAAGCAGCGCCGACTGCACCTTCGGCGACGTTCTGTTTATCTCATCGGCAAGCAGGAAATTGCACATCACTGCGCCCGCCCGATACTCCTCCGCGCCGGTTTTTTGGTCGATAATCGTGTACCCGACAACGTCCGACGGCATCAGGTCAGGGGTGAACTGTATTCTCCCGAAGCTGCCCGAAACCGATTTCGCGAGCGTTTGCGCCAGCAGCGTCTTGCCAACGCCCGGCACGTCCTCAATTAAAACGTGCCCGCCGCAGAGCATCGCGCACACGACTTTCTCGATTACCGCACGCTTTCCGAGAATTACGTTTTCGATATTATTAATAAGCTGTTCGATTTTAGGGTTCATTGAAAAAATCCTTTCTAATTAGTTTTTTCACGAATGTGAAGAATTATTCGTTAATGGAGGCGCGGTTTTCGGTATCGGCAGAAGCGGGTTCGGGCGCGCCGAAATGCTGATTGAAGCAAATCGTTGAGATACCGCTCACGATTATCACGGGCAAAATCGAGAACGAATACAAAAATATAGAAATTCCAACGCTAAAACTCATACTAACTGCTGTATACGGCAGAATTATGCCCACAATCGCTATCCCCATAGGTACAACGAACACCGCGAGAGCGTAGCCGATTATTTTTATTCCGAGCTTTTTTCTGATGATGTTCAGCAGAAGAACGTGTACAAATCCCGCGGCTATTCCGAGCGCAAGTCCTATTAAATAGGGAATAAACTCATAAGGGTTGCCTATAAAAACTTGCATTATCAGAAACAGACAAAAAGTCGTGCAAGTTACATTTAGTGCAATTCCCGCCGCGCAAAGTCCCGCGTATTTTAGTTTTGACATAATTTACCTCCCTGAAAGCTGGCTTACATATTCCGCAAAACATTCTTGTGAAAAAGAAATCCGCCAATACCGCTCACGAAAATTTCAAAAGAAATTATTAAAATCAGCGCAAACCAAGCAAGCCCGCTGTAACCCCCGTTTGTGTGGGAATCGCCGCTTGAGAGAATAATGAGGAAGACAAAGCTGATGATGTGCGGCAAAACGTTTGCAGAAAGCGTGTAAACCACGGTTTTCATTTGGAGCTTTTGGCTGATAGTTTTGCGGAAAATTCCGTGAAGCACGCTGACTGTAACGACCGCCTGAATTTCAATGAAAATGTATAAAAATTGAATGTTGAAAAACGGTATATAGCACGGCATAAAAAGAATCCCCACAAGCGCGCAATTCAGCAAGAACCCCGCCGCGCAAAGTCCCGCGTATTTCAGTTTTGTCATATTTTACCTCCGCGTCGAGTTAGATGTTTTCTATAATAGTGCAAAACGGCGCGGCATATTCCAGCCGCGCCGTAATCAGCGTAAAATTTATCAGTTGAGGAGTGCGTGCTCGTCAGCAGCGTCGAACAGGTGAATCTTGTTCGGGTCGATTGCGAGCTTAACGGTATCGCCGGGACGAGCGGTGCATCTGGGCGATACACGAGCGGTGAGCGAAATACCATCGCAGTTGAGGTAGAGGAAGGTTTCGGCACCGAGAATTTCGGTAACTTCAACGTTAGCCTCAATAATACCGGTCTTAGCTGCGGAGAGGAACATTTCCTCATCGTGAATGTTCTCGGGACGAACGCCGAGTACAACTTCCTTGTCAACGTAGTACTTGAGAGTATCTGCGTCTGCCTTTGCGGAAGGAATTTCGATGTAGAACTTTCTGCCTCTGCCGGTCTTGTCGTTAGAACCGAACTCAACGAAGTACTTGCCGTCCTGCATAATGAGCTTCGCATCGATGAAGTTCATCTGAGGAGAGCCGATGAAGCCTGCAACGAACTTGTTTACAGGGGTATCGTAAAGGTTAATAGGCGAGTCAATCTGCTGAATGTAACCGTCCTTCATAACGACGATTCTGTCGCCCATCGTCATAGCCTCTGTCTGGTCGTGTGTAACGTAAATAAACGTTGTGCCGAGCTTCTTGTGGAGCTTGGAAATCTCGGTTCTCATCTGAGCACGGAGCTTTGCGTCGAGGTTTGACAGCGGCTCGTCGAGAAGGAATACCTGCGGCTCACGAACGATTGCACGTCCGAGCGCAACACGCTGTCTCTGACCACCGGAGAGTGCCTTGGGCTTTCTGTCGAGCAGGTGAGCGATATCGAGAATCTTTGCTGCCTCTTCAACCAGCTTCTTGATTTCCTCCTTGGGAACCTTGCGGAGCTTCAGACCGAATGCCATGTTATCGAAAACGGTCATGTGAGGATACAGAGCGTAGTTCTGGAATACCATCGCGATATCTCTGTCCTTGGGAGCGATATCGTTAACCAGACGGTCGCCGATGAACAGCTCGCCCTCGGAGATGTCCTCAAGACCTGCGATCATACGCAGTGTAGTGGATTTTCCGCATCCGGAAGGGCCTACCAGAACGATAAACTCTTTATCCTTGATGTTCATATTGAAGTCGGATACCGCGACAACGCCGCCGGCATAACGCTTGTAGATGCCTCTGAGAGATAAACTTGCCATTATATAACCTCCTGAAAAACATTTAATAAAATTTTTCGCTACTACTATAATACCAAACTTATCAAAAAAATAAAAGAGCCTAAACCAACAAATATTTCAGAGGCTCTTTATATACTTTCACTAACAGCTACAAAATTCCCCAGCAAAAACTACCGTTTGACTGTCATTTTGCACAAAAAATCCCATATTTCTACCCTGAAATCAATGACAGAGCGGTACTTTGGCACATTTAACAAATATTTTTTGCGATTTTTAGTTATTTTATCACAATATATTGTATCGATAACTCTTTGCCGAACTATTTTTGCTTCTGAAATCCGAAATTTCCACATATAAATACTTTGACAAACCTGACGGGAGTGAAAATTATGACAAAAAAACGAGTGCGTTCGGGGAAAACGGCGGTTTTCGGGGTAATTCTGCTGATTGCGGCGGCGATTTGGGTTCTGACTCGGTTTATTTCAACGGCGGCGGGCGGGATTTCGGGGAAAAACGACTACGAGCGAATTGCTTTTATCGAGAGCTTTGGCTGGGACGCGGGAAACGTGCCGGTTGAAATTGAGGAAATCCGCATTCCCGTCGAATTTGACGAGGCTTATGAGCAGTATAACGCTCTCCAGCGCGAGCAGGGCTTTGATTTGCGGAAATACCGCGCGCATATCGCCAAAAAGTACACCTATGAAATCAGAAATTCCGACGGCTCAAGTCCCGCAGTGCCGATTTGCGCTAACCTTATTGTAATAGACGGAAACATTGTCGGCGCGGATATTTCATCGATGCAGGCGGGCGGGCTTGTGACAGTGCTTGCGAAAAAGTGAAGATGAAAAAAGCGTGAAATGTGTTGACAAACGCCGCGTTATGTTGTAAAATGGGGTAACGAGGTGTATAATAATGTACAAAAAATTCGGAATTGCCGCTTTAATTCTGGCTTTCGTTTTGACCGGCTGCCGGAACAGCCCGTCTGTTTCGATAAATTCATCGGACTTTACGAGCACGGGTGTTGAAAACAGCACGGATAATTCCACAAATTCAACAAATTCGTCAACAACGGATACTTCTGCAAGTTCAACAGTTTCCACAAGCTCCGATGTTGAAAACATCTCGGATAATTCCACAAGTTCAACAAGCTCCGAAAGTTCGCTTTTTGAAGAGCCGACTTTTGACGAGCAGGGCGCGGTTATTGTAAGCCACGACCCGCAAAACGGCACAAAATTCTCGTTTGACGGGCTTCGGCTTACGATTACGGGGAAAATCCCGCTCGAGGGCATCGACTATGTGACAAGCGACCGTTACGCTGATATCAATCTCTCGACAAGCGGCGATGAGTTCACCGTGACAATCGATTTTTATTCGGGAGCGGCGGGATTTACAACAATCAGGGTTTTCGAGAAAAGCGGAAGCAAATCGCTTTATCGACTGAAATTTGAGGACGGGAAGGTTGGTTTGCCTGACTGCTCGGAGATTGCCGAGAAGAACACCAAGGTTGCCGAAAAAGCCGTTGAACAGTCGCTCGAGCAGGTTTCCGAGTATGTCGCAATAGGCTCGGACAAGCAAGAAGTGCGGGAGATTTTGCAGGAGGTTAAAACGCTCAGCAACGAGATTTGCGCGGGAATTTCCGATGATTATGACAAGCTGCGCGCTATCGAAAACTGGGTTGCCAACAACATTTACTACGATTATCCCGCGTTCAGCAGGGGAGTGCCCGAGGAAACGATTACGCTCAAATATGTTCTCGAAAATAAAACCACGGTTTGCGGCGGCTATTCAAATCTCACGGCGGCGCTTGCGGCGGCGCAGGGCATACGCGTTTATAATGTTCACGGAACTGCTTCGGAGGGCGTTTACTGTATGGAGGAAAACCCCTCGGAGGCTGTCCATGAGTTTAATTTTGCGGTAATTGACGGTCGGATTATATGGCTTGACGCGGATATGGACTCGCGCAGCTATTTTTACGAAAACCTGACCTATCATACGGGCAAGGCGGTCCGCAGGCATTTTGATATTGACGGGGCGGTTCTTGCGCTTACTCACCGTGCAAAATACGCCGAGCACCGCGACTATTTCGCATTGCTTGACGATTAAAGCGTTTTCGGGATATCGAGCGCGTTTAAAATCGAGTTTCGCGAGCCGAAATAATCCTTTGAAAGTCCGCATACGGGACAGCGCCATTCGTTCGGCAAATCCGAAAATTTCGTTCCCGGAGCAATTCCGCGCGCGGGACTTCCAAGCTCCTCACAGTAAACGTAGCCGCAGGGACAGAGATAGTTGTCCATAAAAACACTTCCTTTCGGGAGTATTATTTGAGGAAAACGCGCGATTATTTTGGAAATTTAAGGAAGGCAAAAATGATTTTATCCGATTTTCACACACATTCAACTTTTTCCACAGACGGAACGCAGGCTCTTGAAGATATGGCGCGTTCGGCTGTTAAATGCGGGCTGAAAACAATCTGTTTCACCGAACACAACGATTTCGATTATCCTGACGGCGAGTTCCTTCTGGACGCGGACGCGTACAAAAACGAGCTTTTTCGCGTTCGTGAGGAGCTTTCGGGGAAAATCGAGATTTTGTTCGGCGTGGAACTCGGGCTTATGAAACACCTCGGGAAGCGGCTTCGCGAGTTTCTTGACGGTCGCGGGTTTGATTTTGTGATTGGCTCGTCGCACCTGATTGACGGAAAAGACCCGTATTTTCCGGAGTATTTCGAGGAGCTTGGTCAGCGAAACGGCATTCTGCGCTACTTCGAGAGCATTGTCGAAAACATCGGCGCGTTTTCGGATTTTGACGTTTACGGACACTTGGATTACGCCGTGAGATATTCGCCCGAGAAGTGCTATAATCCCGTGGATTTTCGGGAGGTTATCGATGAAATTCTGCACAAAATCGTGGGCTTGGGCAAGGGTATCGAAATCAACAGCGCGGGGCTTCGCAAAGGGCTTTCTCACGCTAATCCGCATCCGTTTATCCTGAAAAGATACCGCGAGCTTGGCGGCGAAATCATCACGGTTGGCTCGGACGCTCACAACTCCGCCGATATCGCCGCGGATTTTGACGCCGCAGAGAGCTTTCTTCAAGGAGCGGGTTTTGAGTTTTACACAGTTTTCCGCGGGAGAAAACCGTACTTTGTGAAATTCTGAGATTTTTCGCAGAGTGTGAATAAGACGAAATCGGGTTAGCGTATTTACAGAAAAATATAAACAATAATTGTGAAAAATATCTAAAATTTTGCGCAAACTCTTGCATTATTTGTGAAGATATGTTAAAATAAGGATAAGGCGAGAGCCGAATTAAAAAACGGAAGGACTGACGTTTATGAAGGTTACAATAGCTGCGAAAAAGCTGAATATTTCACAATCGTTCACCGATTACGCAGAACAGAAGCTGAGCGCAAAGCTGGACAGATTTTTCCCCGAGGACGCGGAAGCGAAGATTACTCTCGCGGAGCGTCGGGATTTGATTATACTTGAGCTGACGGTTAAGTACAACGGCATCATCTATCGCGCCGAGCAGACTGCGCGCGACAAGAACGACGCTCTCGATGTGACAATCGACAGGATTATCCGTCAAATCAGAAAGCACAAGACCAAAATTGAGAAGAGCCTGCGCGAAAACGCGTTTACGGGGCTTGCTCCCGAGCCGGAGGAAACCGACTACGAGGTTATCAGGTACAAGAATTTCCGTATGAAGCCGATGACCGTGGAGGAGGCTATTCTCCAGATGAATCTGCTCGACCACACGTTCTTTATGTTCAAAAACGCGCAGACGGGCGTTGTAAACGTTGTGTACAAGCGCGACGAGGGAAACTACGCCGTGCTCGTTCCCGAAGATGAGTAAATAAACGACTTGGGCGGCGGATTTCTGCCGCTCAATTTTTGTTTGCTTTACCGAAATTCAAAGGAGAAGCTATGCCGATGACCGAAAAAAACGCGCTCGGACGCGCGCTGATGATATTAAAGGAAGCGTATTCCGCGATAGGCGAGGACGCGCTCACAATCAACACCGGAGCGCTTTTGGACGCGCTTTCGGCGGCGCTTTCTCACGCGGGAAACGAAAAAGAGCCGCTTTCAAAGCTGATGAAAAATCTCAAGCGCGAAATCAAGGCGAAAAACAAGTTCTTCTATCCAAAGGTTAGCCTTTATTTCAAGCGGGTTTACGCCGCGCCCGAGTTCGATTTTGAGAAGGCGCTTCGGCATATCCCCGCGATTATTTTCGGCAACGACAAAATCTGCGAAAAGCTCACGCTCGGCGATTTTGGCAAGGCAAAATCGATGTGCGACGCGATGAAAAGCTATCCCTGTTTTCTTATGGGCGAATTTTCCGCGCTCACCGACAGGCAGTTCTACGAGCTGGTTTTCGGCTATTACCCGAAGCTCTATGATGAGAAATTTATGGAAGATATGGAATTTTTGTTTGGGTGATTTTACATTTTCGCTGTTGAAATTTAATGTAAAAAAACAGGCTGTCGAAATCTCGGCAGCCTGATGCTGTGTATTTGTGGATTATTCCTTGTCGTTGTCGTCAGCGGGAGCGGGCTCCTCAACCTTCTTCTCGGGGAGCTTTGCGCCGCACTTCGGGCAGTAAGCGTTGTCGTTCTTGGTCTTTGCGCCGCACTTCGGGCAGGCAACAACGTTCTTCAGCTCATCAAGCTGCGCCTCAACCTCAGCGAGCTTTGCGTAATCCTCGTCAATCTGCGCGAGCAGAGCGTCAAACTCCTCGCTCTCCTTAACGCCTGTCTTAGACATATCGTAAATAACAGCGCCGAGCTTTTCGTTCTTTGCCTTGATATCGCCGTTGAGCTGCGACTCTTTAACCTTCAGCTTGGAAAAACGAACCGCCGTGTCGGTCTTTTTGCTTGCGCTCGAAACAACGGTTTTGCCCTTGTCAAGAATATCGTCCAGAAAACTCATAGTAAAAATCTCCTTTCAATTTCGGGTATTTCATCGAGCAAAATTGCTCTTATTAGGATTATACCACATTTGTTTAAATTTTGCAAGTATGGCTTGCAATTTTTTGTTGTGAAATTGAACAAAATAGTTTGTGAGAATTTGTAAAAATATGTCGAAAACAAAGAAAATAGTTACAAATCAGATACAATATTAAATTAAATAATTACAATCTTGTCATAATTCTTGACTTTTTGGCAATTTTGGAGTATGATATAAAATGTAAAACTATTGATTGAGTATTATTTTTTTAGGACGGTGGACTGATGCAGAAGGAAACCTCGCTTTGTATGGGCTGTATGAACGACAAAACCTACGACGGACCGTGCAAGCTCTGCGGGTACAGCGAC
>SFJQ01000069.1 GCA_004555855.1 [Eubacterium] saphenum
CAGCGGATATTTGTCAAGAGCTTTGCGGTATCGGCGGGTACTTTTTTATCGGATTGTCGAAAAGCGTGTTGTTATCGGGAATTTTGGTGATTATTCGAGCTTCTCCTTTTCGCGGTTTTTCTCCAAATCCGCGCCGTATCTTATAATAAGCGAGAACAAAATCAGCGTTATGCCAAGCGTCATTCCCCAGGAGTCGGAAAATTCCTCAAAAAGCTCGGAGAGCTTCATCGCCTTATATATAACGCCCTGTGCCGCCGAGGAAACAACCGAGAGAATCATTGCCGTGATGCCGAGCTTGAGCGTGAGCTTTGCGCCGTTTTCCGTGAACGGTGTTCCCTCTTTTCCCTCAACCTCGAAATAGTGATGTGCGAATGCGAACAAAATTCCTTCGCAGAGCGTCGCGACAAATGCCGTGAGCATTATCCAGCCGATATTCTCAGTTCCAAAGGCTAAATCCTTCGCGTCAAAAAACACCGGCAGATAAATCGACACGCCGCCGATTTTCATAATCGGAACGTTCGAGCCGGCAAGCACCATTATGCCGCTCACAAGAGTAAGTCCCGCCGCGACAAAGCACAAAATCATAAATACCCGCGACAGAATTTTAAATACGCCAAACACCTTTTGGATTGTTTCAAGATTTTTATTCATATTAAATCCCTCCTTGTGTTTTCATTATACACGGAGGGAATATTTTTTTCAATACATAAAAGATGAGTTTCGCAAATCGCCGACAAGTTTCGCAGAAATCAGCTTTTTCTCTTAAATTCACCCGAAAAAGCTGTCGAAAACCTGCTTTGCTTCGGTCATTTCTGCGGTTGAAAACGCGCACAGCTTCACGTCAATCTCATAATCGGGGAAATCCTCGGTGAACTTTTGGTACGCGCGGCAGCACTGTTTCGCGGATTCGGCAGCGGGGTTTTCGAGAGAACCGCCGAAAATTCCCGAGCTTATCAGCGGGAACGAGATGCTTTTCAGATTGTTGTCCATCAATACGCGCAGCGAGCTGTAATACGCGTCAAACAGCTCCTTGAAAGCGCTCGGAGTTGCCGAGAAATTCGGTCCGACCGCGTGGATTATATATTTCGCGTTCGTCATCTTAAGCGCGGGGGTAATCACAGCTTCGCCGTCCTTTAACGGAGTTTCGTACTCGGAACAAGCAGCGGCAAGCTCGGCGCTACCCGCTTTTGCGAAAATTACTCCACAAATTCCGCCGCCCGCCAATAATCTCCTGTTTGCGGCATTCACCACAGCGTCAACATTTTGGTCGGCGCAGGACGCGTTCAACAACTCGATTTTACTCATAAGCTCCTCCTCGACTGCATTTTTCACTTATTTACATTATATAGCAAAACTCCTCAAAATGCAAGCCGATTTCCTTAAATTCCCTACCGATATTTAACATCGATTTAACATTCCCGCGCTTTTTGATTTAACATTCGCGTGATATAATTTAACTGTAAACAAAAAATACACACAACAAAAAGGAGAATTTCAATGAAAATCAAGAATATTTTCGCGGCGGTTTTATCCGCAGGTCTTATGGCAGCATCTCTTACAGGCTGTGCTAACGGCGGCAAGGCAATCACAGTTGTATCGCGCGAGGACGGCTCGGGTACGCGCTCTGCGTTTGTTGAGCTTATGGGTGTTCTCGACGCGGACAAAAAGGACGCGACCGTTTCCACCGCAGAAATCAACCAGTCCACAAACGGCGTTATGATGAGCGTTTCCGGCAACCCCGACGCTATCGGTTACATATCGCTCGGTTCGCTTAACGATACCGTAAAGGCAGTCAAGGTTGACGGCGTTGAAGCAACCGCAGATAATGTTAAATCCGGTAAATACGCAGTTGCTCGTCCGTTTGAAATCTGCTACAAGGAAGACAAACTCAACGATTTGTCCAAGGATTTCATCAATTTTATAATGAGCAAGGACGGTCAGCAAATCATCGCCGATAACCACTACATCGCTGTTGAAGCAGCTCAGAGCTACACTCCCTCGGGCAAGAAGGGTACAATCTCGCTCAACGGTTCAACTTCCGTAGGTCCTGTTATGGAGAAGCTCGCGGCAAAGTATCAGGAGCTGAACAGCGGAGTTACCGTTCAAATTCAGCAGACCGGTTCGGGCGCAGGTATCACGGCAGTAACCTCGGACGCCTGCAATATCGGAATGTCCTCGCGCGCTCTTAAACAGGCTGAGCTTGACAAGGGACTTACAGAACTGAAAATCGCGGACGACGGAATTGCCGTTATCGTAAACAAGGACAGCAAAATCGACAATCTCACCTCCGAGCAGATTAAGAAAATCTACCTCGGCGAGATTAAAAACTGGTCCGAAATCAAGTAAAATCCCACCGATGTTTTTATCACTCTTCCGAGTTTTTCCCTTAACTACGGCGCTCGGCACTCGGTTAAAAGCCGATGCTCTGCGCCGGTTTTTTAGCGGTCTGTGAGGTTTTTATGCAAAAAGCAAAAGAAAAAATTATGCACGCGCTGTTCTTACTCTGCGCCTGCGTTTCTATTTTAGCCGTTGTCGTGATATGCGTTTACCTGTTCGGAACGGGTATTCCCGCTATGGCGGACGTCGGCTTCTTCAAGTTCCTTTTCGGCACGGAATGGCGTCCCGACGCGGAAAGCTGGGGCATTTTCCCGATGATAATCGGCTCGATTCTCGTCACGGGAATTGCCATTCTGATAGGCGTGCCGATTGGCGTTTTGTGCGCGGTTTTTATGTCGTTTTACTGCCCGAAAAAGCTGTACAAATTCGTCAAGCCCGCGATAAATCTGCTTGCGGGAATCCCTTCGATTGTTTACGGATTTTTCGGTGTAATGGTGCTGGTACCGTTTATCAGGAACGTTTTCGGCGGCTCGGGAAAATCGCTTCTTACAGCGGGAATTTTGCTCGGGATAATGATTTTGCCGACAATTATCAAGACAACCGAGGCTTCCCTGAACGCTGTTCCGGCAAGCTATTATGAAGGTTCGCTCGCGCTCGGCGCAACTCACGAACGAAGCGTGTTCTTTGCGGCGCTTCCTGCGGCAAAATCGGGCATTCTTGCCGCGATTATCCTCGGCGTCGGCAGAGCAATCGGTGAAACTATGGCGGTTGTTATGGTCGCGGGAAATCAGGCAATTCTCCCCGAAAGCATAACCTCCGGTGTACGCACGCTCACCTCAAACGTTATCCTTGAAATGGGATATGCCGATGAACACAAGCAGGGTATTCTGGTCGCGACGGCGGTTGTGCTGTTCGTATTTATTCTGATAATCAACCTTTGTTTCTCGGTGCTGAAGCGCAGAAAGGACTGAATTATGGAGAAAGCAGTCGAAATGAAAAATACCGAACAAAATCAGCCCGAGGAGTTCATCAACAAAGTCACCTTCCGCGACAAGCTCCGCGAATACAAAAAACACCCGAAATCTCTTGTGATAATGATTTTGGTGATGCTGTCGGCGGTTTTTGCCGTGGGAATACTGCTGTTTCTGATGATTTATATTCTCGTAAACGGTATCCCCCACCTCACCGCCGAACAGTTTGAATGGAAATACACCCCCGAAAATCAGAGTATGACGCCCGCTATGATTAACACGCTCACGATGACGCTGCTCACGCTGCTGATTGCAGTTCCGGTGGGAATTTTCGCGGCGGTTTATCTGGTTGAATACGCAAAGCGCGGGAACAAACTGGTGAAAATTATCCGCGTTACCACGGAAACACTCTCGGGCATTCCGTCAATCGTTTACGGTCTTTTCGGATTTTTGCTGTTCAATATGCAATTGGGCTGGGAATACGCGATGTTCGGCGGTATAATCACGCTTGCAATTATGATTTTGCCGCTGATTATCCGAACGACAGAAGAAGCGCTCCTTGCCGTTCCCGACAGCTATCGCGAGGGCAGCTACGGGCTTGGCGCAGGCAAAATGCGCACGGTTTTCCGCATAATCCTCCCCGCGGCAATCCCCGGAATTATGTCGGGCGTTATCCTCTCAATCGGCAGAATTGTCGGAGAATCCGCCGCGCTAATCTACACCTCGGGTACTTTCCGCAGCACTCCGAGCGGCATTTGGGACTCTGCGGCAACGCTCACGGTTCACATGTACGTTCAATCCAACGAGGGACTTCACGTCAATCAGGCGTTTGCGTCGGGTGTAATTCTGCTCGCGCTCACGTTTTTGATAAATCTTGCGTCCGATTTGATTGAACGGCACATTCAGAAGAAAAAGGGGTAAAAATGAAATTTGATATTAGAAACGCAGAGCTGTTTTACGGAAATTTTCAGGCTCTCAAAAACATAAATCTCGCAATTCCCGAAAAGCAGATTACTTCATTTATCGGTCCTTCGGGCTGTGGAAAATCCACGCTGTTGAAGTCGCTCAACCGTATGAACGACTTGGTTGAGGGCTGTCGGATTACGGGAGAATTTTTGCTGGACGGCGAGGATATTTACGGGAAAATGGACGTGAATGTCCTCAGGAAACGCGTGGGAATGGTGTTTCAGAAGCCTAATCCGTTCCCGATGAGCGTCTACGACAACATCGCTTACGGTCCGCGAACTCACGGCATTCACTCGAAAGTGAAGCTCGACGATATCGTCGAAAAATCGCTTCGTGACGCGGCAATCTGGGACGAACTGAAAGACCGCCTCAAAAAATCCGCGCTCGGTCTTTCCGGCGGTCAGCAGCAGCGACTTTGCATAGCACGCGCGCTCGCAGTTGAACCCGACGTTCTCCTGATGGACGAACCTACTTCCGCTCTCGACCCGATTTCAACTTCTAAGATAGAAGACCTTGCAATTGAGCTTAAAAAGTGCTATACTATAGTTATGGTAACTCATAATATGCAGCAAGCCGCGAGAATTTCCGATAAAACCGCATTTTTCCTGCTCGGCGAGGTTGTCGAATACGGCGATACCGAGAAGATTTTCTCGCAGCCTCAGGATAAGCGCACCGAAGATTATATCACGGGAAGATTTGGCTAAGGAGGCAGTTATGAGAAACCGTTTTGATGAGCAGCTTGAACAGCTTAACGTTGAATTGATTAAGATGGGTGCGCTTTGCGAGGAGAGCATTTCCTGCGCTGTCAAGGCGCTGTTCGATGAAAAAAGCGCCGCGATGATTGACAAGGTAAACGCCAACGAGCAGGATATCGACCACCTCGAACGCGATATCGAAGCGCTTTGTATGAAGCTTTTGCTTCAGCAGCAGCCCGTCGCGAAGGATTTGCGGACCGTTTCCTCGGCGCTGAAGATGATTTCCGATATGGAGAGAATAGGCGACCAGTCACAGGATATCGCGGAAATCGCGGGCTTTGTCCACTCGACAAACCTTGCCGGAAAGGTACACATTTCCGAAATGGCGACCGAAGCCGTGAAAATGGTGACGATGGGCATTGATTCGTTCGTCAAAAAAGACTTGGCTCTCGCGCAGCGGACTATCGATATGGACGACAACGTTGACCGGCTTTTCCTTGAAGTCAAAAATGAGCTTGTCGAGTTAATCCGCGAGGATACAAAGGACGCGGAGTATTTTATGGATTTGCTTATGGCGGCAAAGTATCTCGAACGTATCGGCGACCACGCGACAAATATCGCGGAATGGGTGATTTTTTCGATTACGGGCGAGCATTGATAAGGTGATAAATTATGATTTTTTTGTTGGAGGACGACGCGAATATCCGCAGCTTCGTGCTTTACGCGCTCACAAATTCGGGGCTTGAAGCAAAGGGCTTCGAGCGTCCCTCGGAGTTCTGGGAAGCGATGAAAGGCGAGCTGCCGGAGCTTGTTCTGCTTGACATAATGCTTCCCGAGGAGGACGGGCTTTCGGTTCTCGGAAAACTCCGAAAAACGCCGAAAACCGCGGCTTTGCCCGTGATTATGCTCACGGCGAAAGGCTCGGAGTACGACAAGGTTATCGGCTTGGACAGCGGCGCGGACGACTATATCGTGAAGCCGTTCGGGACAATGGAGATGATTTCCCGCATAAAAGCGCTGCTTCGCCGCACTTCCCCGACCGCCGACAAGGAGTACAAAAGCGCAAGGCTCTGCGTCAATCCCGCAAAGCATATCGTTAAGGTTGACGGGAACGAGGTTCAGCTCACGTTCAAAGAATTTGAGCTGCTGTGCTGTCTTATCGAGAACGCAGGAAATGTTCTCACACGCGAAAAAATCCTCGCAAAAGTGTGGGATTACGGCTTCGCGGGCGAGAGCAGAACCGTTGATGTTCACATCAGAACGCTTCGGCAAAAACTCGGCGTTTGCGGCGATATGATTGAAACTGTGCGCGGCGTGGGATATAGATTCTCCGACAATTCAATGGGGTAATTTTATGACAAAACGAATTTTTTTGTCAACCTTTTTTGTGTCATTTGCCTCGGTGATTATTGCGATTATAATAGTTTTAGGGGCAAACTATGCGAAAAATCTCGACAATTTTACAAAACAGCTTGAAGAGGAAACGGGGCTTCTGAGCGTTTCGCTTGCCGATGAAAACGCCGATGATATTGAAAATAATCTGGCGAAGCTTTCGGGTTTTTCGAGCAGAATTAGTTATATAGCGGCTGACGGCACGGTTTTGTTCGATAACAAGGCGAATCCCGCCGAGATGGAAAATCACGCAAACCGCGATGAGATTATCGCGGCAAAACAGTCCGGAAAGGGCACGGCAACCCGCGAAAGCCACACCCTTTCCGAGCGCACGATTTACTGCGCGAGAGTGCTTGAAAATGGCGATATAATCCGCGTTTCCGGCACGCAGGACACCGTTCTCGGTATGATTTTCGACTTGTGGTGGGGGGTGCTGCTGGCGCTTATTCTGGCGCTGATTTTGAGTTTGCTGCTAGCCGATTTGACCGCAAACAAAATAGTTAAACCTATAAACAAAATCGACCTCAAAAATCCCGATATCGATGAAAATTACAGCGAAATCGCGCCGCTTCTCCACGAGATAAAAAACCGCAACATCGAAATTGAAAGCCGTATGAACGAGCTTTCGCGGGCGCGCGCGGAGTTTTCGCTCATAACCGAAAATATGAGCGAGGGCTTTATCATCACCGATAAAAACGCGGAAGTGCTGTCGTACAACAACTCTGCGCTGAAAATTCTCGGCGCTGAGTTCAACGAAAATTCCCGGAACATCTTCACCCTAAACCACAACGAGAGCTTTATCGAGGCTATTGAAAACGCGCTCAAGGGTGAACGAAACGAGGTTAATCTCACGCTCTCCGACAGGGTTTATCAGGTTATCGCAAGCCCCGTTTTCTCGCGCGGTGAGCCGAACGGCACGGTTATCATAATCCTCGATATCACCGAAAAAGAAAGCCGCGAGGAGCTTCGACGCGAGTTTACCTCAAACGTTTCGCATGAGCTGAAAACGCCGCTTACCACGATTTACGGTATCTCCGATATGTTGGCGGGCGGCATCGTCAAGCCCGAGGATATCAAAGAGTTTTCCGAGAAAATCAAAAGCGAAGCAAGCCGCCTGATAACGCTCATCGAGGACATCATCAACCTCTCGCGGCTGGACGAAAATTCCTACAAGGACGAGCGAGAGGCAGTCGATTTGCACGAGCTCGCCGAAACCTGCGCCGACAGGCTCTCAAAAGCCGCGGAAAATGCCGGAGTTACGCTCAGGGTCACGGGCGAAAAGGCGGAGATTACCGGCGTTTATCCCGTGCTCGATGAAATTTTCTACAACCTGCTCGACAATGCCATAAAATACAACAAAGAAGGCGGTTCTGCCGAAATAAACATCTCGCAGACCGATGATTTCGTCAAGGCAACGTTCACCGATACGGGAATCGGAATCCCGCCCGAGAGCGTTGACCGTGTTTTCGAGCGATTTTATAGGGTTGACAAGAGCCGCTCGCGCAAAATCGGCGGAACGGGTCTGGGACTTTCGATAGTCAAGCACGGCGTCACGCTTCACGGCGGCACAATCGGCTTGAAAAGCACCGAAAACAGCGGCACGGAAATCACCGTTCTTCTCCCGAAACACAAATAAACTAATTCCCCGAAAGACTAATTCGGGGAATTTTTTAAAACTGTATTGATTTTATCGATAAAAGATGATATAATGATTACAGATGTTTGAAAATATTAGTGTTGGCTTTATAAAAACGCAGGGTGATTTTATGGTAACGTGGTTGTATTTTTTAACATTTGCTGCTTCTATTATTATGATGGCAAGCTTTTTGCTTCGTAACAGCAAAATTGACACAGGATATGTTCTTTTCGGACTGACGATTGTCACAACGGCAATGGGACGATGGTTTATTGCTGCTTCAGATTCGCTGGGTCAGGCTGTTTTCGGAAACAAGATTTTACTTCTGGGAACTTGTTTTTTGCCGCTGACGATGATTATGCTGATGGCACGATTCAGCAAAATCCGCATTCCGAAAATTATCTTAACGCTGATTACGGTTTACTCGGCACTTGTTTTCTGCAGCGCTATGACAGTCGGTCATACCGATTGGTATTACGTT
>SFJQ01000070.1 GCA_004555855.1 [Eubacterium] saphenum
GGGCGCGTCAGACGCAGTATCCCCGCGCATCGAGTCCATAAGCAGGGTTTTCGACATATCATCGGCAGAATTAAGCTCGATAAACTCATCTCGAGGAGTTATGGAACGCGAATTGTTTTCAGAGAAAAGGCTGTCGATTTCCTGAGTTTTTCCGAGGTCTTCTTCCTCAAATTCTTCGTTTATTTCGTTTTCGTTAAGATTTTTTTCGTCCATCATTTACCGTCTTTCTGTTAAAAAATGTATAATCGGCTCTTATATCATGCGGTTCTGCGGGAACGTCCCGCTTGAAGGAATAATAACAGATTATCGCGGAAATTCCCGTGAAATCCCGCAGGAACCTGTCATAATAACCCTTCCCGTATCCCAGCCTCAGTCCTTCCCCATCGGCACAAAGCGCAGGGACAATGCAAAGCGTGTCTTTATCGGGCTTTGCGGGGTGATTTCGGGGCGGCTCGTCGATATTGTATCTTCCCTTTTTCAGCTCGTCCGTGCTGTTGATGAAGAAAAACTCAAGCTCCTCATCTCCGCTCACGGGCAGCGCAACAGGAATTTTTCCCGCAAGGCAATAATCAATCAGCCTTCTCGTATCAACCTCAATCTCGGTTGACACATAAGTGAAAACCGCTCCCGCCTTGTCCACAAGCGGTTTCAGCTGCTCGAAAATATCTGCGTCCGCTAGAGCTTTTTCGGATAAATCCATCGATTTGCGGCGATTTATCAGTTCCTTACGCAGTGCTTTTTTCAGTTCTCGCATTGTATCGTATCGTGAATTGTCTTGGCAACCTCTTCACCTTTAAGCACGCGGACAAGCTCCAGACCGAACTCCACGGAAACTCCCGCGCCTGCTGCCGTTGTGAATATACCGTCGGTAACAACGTTTTTCTCGGCGATTTCAGCGCCTTCAAGATACTTTCTGTAATCGGGGAAAGCAGTTGCCTTTTTGCCCTTGAGCAGACCTTTCTTTCCCAGAATGGAAGGCGCAGCGCAAATTGCCCCGATAGGAATGTTATTCTTCACGCAGTAGTCGATGCTTGCCTGAACAACGGGATTTTTCTCGAGGTTCATCGTGCCGTAGGTTCCACCGGGCAGAACAATCATTTCAAGCCGCTCGTCAAGCTCCACCTGAAAATCCGTCATATCGCACAAAACCAAAATTCCGTGAGAGCTTTTCGCGCTGTCGTTGGTCAAACCAACCGTTACCACGTCGCATTTCGCGCGGCGAAGCATATCGATAGGCGCAATTGCCTCTGTTTCCTCAAAGCCCTCTGCCAGAAAAACATAAATCATAAGAATTACCTCCGTGTAACATAGAATTTTTCTTCAAAAAACGCAGGATAATACGACAGCTTTGCCTTTCGGAGATTTTCCGAACCGGCGTCGTCCTCGCGATTTATATACGGAAATTTCCCGCCGAGCGCTTTTACCAGCTCGCAGTTAATCGCGGCGTAAGCGCCCTGATATTTTCGGCTTGCCTTTTCAACGTGAACGACAAAGCAATTCTCCGCCGAACGTTCCCCGAAAGAAAACGCTTCGCAAACGCCGTCCACGCGAATTAAGCCGCCGAAATAGCCGAGTTCCTCATAATACTCAAGACTCTGATGAACAACAATCTGCTCCTCCAGCTTTCCTTCGTCATCAACGTCAAGATTTTCCTCGCACCAGCGCCTGTTAAGCTCGGCGCACTCGGCGAGATTTTCGGCTGTTATCGGCTCGAAACTCCAGTTATTCTCGTAAAATCGGTTGAGGTGATTGCGCTTTGCGTGGTACTTTTTGCCCTTTAAATTAGCAAGGTCGTCCGCCAGATACACATAATCGTAAAAATCCCGCATCGGCTCGGCGTTGTAATCGGAAAAATGCGCCGTGATTTCAGCGGATTTCTCTTTATTTGCTAAAATTCTGGGCATTAAGCCGTTTTCACGACAATACTCCGCTATAAGTCCAACCGCTCGCTCAACGTTTCCCGCTCCCGCAGGATAAAGGAAACGTGTATTCTCGCCGTCAAGCTGTTTCACGAAGTAAAAATCCTCGAAAAAACAAACCTCAACCTTATAAACATCACGCCAGACAAAATTGTTGCCAAACGTATATTCACATCCGCGAAAGCCCGATTTTTCAAGCAGCTCCCGCACACGGTTTTTATCGGATAACTCAATTCTCCGAAACTTTAGTTCACACATTCAAAATCGTCCTTAAATGCTCGCAGATTTTCAAATATATATCTTCAATCGGCAGCGGCAAGCCGTTTTCCGAGCAATTTACCACAATCCACGAGTAAATATCCGCGCAGTACAAGGCACTTTCGCGGCACTTTTTCATAAACTCAATATTGCTCTCGTGTATATCTTTTTTGCTCTCGTCACCGTTATAGCGCGCGCTGAGAAGCCTTTGCGAAACCTCCGTCGGCATATCCAGAAAAATCACAGCGTCCGGTTCGGGAAGCCCCAGCTTGTTGTACTCAAAATCGAACAGCCAGTTCAGGTAATCGCCGTATTCTCTCGGAGGCATTTTGGAAAGCTGATAAATCGCGTTTGAGGACGTGTAGCGCCCCGCGATAATCACTCCGCCGTTCTCGTAAAAATCCTTCCAATCGGTTGCATAACTCACATATCGGTCAACAGCATAAAGCGTTGACGCGGAATACCCGCCGTTTCTGCCCTCGCACGGAATAATCCCTTTGAGGTAGCACTCAACAAGCTGTCCGCTGAGCGTTTCGTAGTTCGGGAAACTTATCGCACGGCTTTTTACTCCCGAAGACGCAAGAAAACTTGCCGCAAGTTCAAGCTGAGTTGATTTTCCGCAGCCGTCCAGACCGTCCAGCACTATCAATTTCCCTTTTCTCATAACGCACCGCCTTATTTTTAAATACACACATATATTGTACCACATATTTATAATTTAGTCAATATCTATACATCAATTTTCATCAAATTAATAAAAAAAATCCCCGACATAATTCAGGGATTATCTTCTTAAACAACATTTTTTATCCACGGGAACAAAGCCGATTTTCTCGTAAAACCCGAGCAGCCTGTCTTCACACAGCACAAAAACCTCGCTCTCGTGCAATTCCGCGCAAACCGCCGAAACAAGCCGCCTTGCAAAGCCTTTCCCACGATTTTCGGGAAACGTCGCCACCTGCGAAATAAGAGCCTCGCCGTTTTGGTTATATTGTACAGCAAGCGCCGCGCCGTCAAGCCCGTAAAGCCGCGAAACGCCGTGCCTTACGCGGTGCGACATATCAAGATACCACATCTCGAAATCAAAATCGAAGCCCGTCTTGATTATCCGAAAAGCGTCGGCGGGCGCAAGAATTTCAAGCGCGTTTTTCTCCGGAACACCCGCAAACCGCATTAAATTCACGCTTTCCTGCTTAACACCAAGCTGCTTGTCCAAAAGCAGCCCGAGATATTCCGAGCAAAAAATCTCCGAAAAACCGCTGAAATTCAGAAACTCCGCGAGTTCCCCAAAATCCGTTTCGCCAAAATCGCTTATGATAAAGTCCCCGTTAAGCTGCGCCAGAACAACGTTTTCTCCTGTAAAAAAGCGGCAAAAATCATAATTTGTCCCGTAAGCCAACAAAAGCGAGCGAATTTTCTGAGCTTCAACACCTTTTTCGGGGAGATTTTTCAGCTCAGCGGAATTTTTCGCGCGTTTAATCATAGCTCAGCCGCAGCAGAAAGCATTTTCTCCGCAAGCGCCTTTACCGCCGCAAAATCGCTTTCCTTAATCACGCAGGACGGAGAGTGCAGATAACGGCACGGCACAGAAATTGCACAGGTGCGTATTCCGCCGCGCGAAATGTGGATTGAACGGCTGTCGTTGCCGCCCGCAATCAGGGTTTTCGTCTGCGCGGGAATATTATTCTCGGAAGCGATTTTCATCGCCAGATTGTACAGCTCCCTGTCGTAAATCGCGCCGTTGTCCATATACGATACAACCGCGCCTTTTCCAAGCTCGCAGACTTTTTTTGCGCCCGAAACTCCCGCAATATCGCAAGCCGTTGTTGATTCAAGCACAAAAGCAATATCGGGAACAACCGAAAATGCCGCAGCAGCCGCGCCGCGCGTTCCGATTTCCTCCTGAACGGTAAAAACGTACCAAGCGTCATACTCGGGTTCACCGCAAATCATATCTATCAAAATCAGGCAGCCCGCGCGGTCATCGATAGCCTTTCCCTTGACAAAACCGTCGCCGAAAGTGAAAAAACCATCGTCAAAATAAGCGTAGCTGCCCAAGGGCGCATACTTTTCGGCTTCACTGCGTGAAACTGCTCCGATATCGATATGAAGCTCCTTGATTTCGGGAAGACTTTTGCGCTCCTCGGCGGACTGCTGGTGAACAGCCTTTGTCCCGATAACCCCCGAAATTCCGCTCTCCAAACGCACTCCCCGCCCGACAACAACCGACGGATTTATCCCGCCTACCTCGCCGAAGCTCAGAAAACCGTCCTCGTTGATATGGGTTATCATAAACCCGACCTCGTCCATGTGCGCCGAGAACATAATCTTGTTTTTAGGACGCTTTCTGCCTTTTTTGAACACAATCAGATTGCCGAGATTGTCCGTGTAAAGCTCATCGGGAGTTACTCTCGATTTAATATAATCGCGGATATACGCGCGAACTCTGCTTTCATCACCCGAAGCGCCGTTTATCAGGCACAATTCCTTCAGTCTGTTCATTCGCACCCTCCCGCATATTCGCAAATCAGCCGCGCCGTTGCCTCGATATCGCTCAAATCAACCGTTTCCACGGGTGTATGCATATACCTTATCGGAAACGACAGCGTGCAGCACTTCACGCCTTTTCCGCTTATGCCGATTGCGTCCGCATTCGTTCCCGTAGACGAAGGCATAATCTCGCGCGTGTGCGGGATTTCGGATTTCTCGGCGATTTCGCAAAGCTTGTTCGACATCTCTTTGTCAAGAGCCGCCGAAAAGCCTATCATAACGCCGCTTCCAAGCTCAGCAGTTTCTTTTGCGGAGCTGTCGGGTGTTCTTCCGAAGGACACGTCAACAGCAATCGCTTCATCGGGCTGAACAGAAAAAGCGGTCATTTTCGCGCCACGGTCACCGACCTCCTCGCCCGAAGAAAAACTAACGGCGAGATTATACGCGAGCTTTTTCCCTTTGAGCATATCGAGAGCCGCTAAAATCACGCAGACTCCGCTTCTGTCGTCAACGGCAGGCGCGGAAATTCTGTTGCCCAAAAGCTCTCTAAACGCAGAATTTACCGTGATTTTATCGCCAAGCGAGATAACCTCCTCGGCTTGCTCCTTTGAAAGTCCCACGTCAATCCACACATCGCCGATTTCGGGCACGCTTTTTTCTTTGGAAACGTGCGGCGGGAGAGTTGAAACAACTCCCAAAACGTCCTTTTTCCCGTGAACCGTAACCGACTGCGCGAGCAGCGCCTTCATATCTGGCGAACCGCATTTTCCCACACCAATAAAGCCGCTCTCATCGATAAAAGTAACGATGAAATCGACTCTGTCGATATGAGCGTCCAGCATAAGCGTTTTCGCAGAGGGATTGCCCGATTTGACAAAGCCCGTAACGTTGCCGAAAGCGTCAATTTTCACATTTTCGGCATACTCCGCGAAAAACTCTGCCGCCCGTTTGGACGCAGGAAATTCTTCCCCCGAAACGCCTGCTTCGGAGGTAAGCGCCTTTAAAGTTGACTTGATGTCCAAAAAATCACCCTTATTACTTCAGAAAATCATTTTTCACGCCGCTCAACCTAAAATGATACCCTTTGAAATTCATCGTTTCCAGCTTATACTGTATTAGCTCGGGCGGAAGCCCGAGCTGCGCAGATAGCCGTTTTATACTGTCGCAATAGGACAGCGCCGACAAAATATCATCATCGGATATAAGTACCTCGGACGCAAAAAGATTTGCTTCACGTTCGGTTTTGTTGTTGGCAAGAAACAGAGTGTTTTCGCGAATCCCCCCGACGGACAGCTTTCGGTGAAGCGTATCGTGACCCAGCTCGTGAGCGCAGACTACGCTTTTCGTAACCTCGTCAAGCTCTTCGTTTATCACAATGTATCTGCAATTATTCTCAAATATGTAAAAGCCCTTCAGACTTCCCAGAGTGCGGAACCAGACGTTTACTCCCGCATTTTCCGCGGTTTCAAAGACATTTCCTCCGCCAAATTTCTCAAGAACTCTTTTCGCACTTTCAAGAATATATTGCATTATTTTTCATTCTTGTTGTTTTTGCGGGCGTCAAGATAAATCTCGTTAAGGCAAGCAAGCAGGTTGTCCTTATCCTTGTCCGAAAGAGCGTTGCCTGCAAACAGACCTCTCGACTGAGCGAGGAATTTTACAGCGTCGGTTGTGCTTCCGCCCTTGCTTGAAATACCGTTGAGGAACTTCTCTTCAATAGTAAGCTCCATATCAATGTTGTCGTCAAGCAAAAACTCCGGCGTAACCTCGAGCTTTGCCGCCATTCTCTCAAGCACGCTCTTGCGCGGCTTGCGGCTTCCTGTCATATAATAAGCAAAAGCGCGGTAGGTTATACCGATGCTCTCGGCAAACTCCACTCTCTTCAAATGACGGCGACTCAGCATTATATCAAGTTTTTCGTTCATCTTCATAATAATTAACCTCCTAAATAAATTTTATAATTCTATTATAACAGCAAACTTTCTTTTTGTCAATTACATAAATAATATTTATTTTCCTGCATATTATTCACTATTTTTAAAAAAATATTAGAAAATTCGTAAAAATTATTGAATATTTATCTGTTTTATTCATAATATTGAATAATTGTACTTGACAAATTGTAAAAAAAGTGTATAATAAAATTGAAATATTTTTATAAAGGAGTTTTTAACTATGGCAAAAGAAATCAAAAAAGTAGTTCTGGCGTATTCCGGAGGACTTGATACCTCTATTATTATCCCGTGGCTGAAGGAAACCTATCCGGGCTGCGAGGTTATCTGCGTTGCGGGTAACGTTGGACAGGACGCGGAGATTGAAGGTCTTGAGGAAAGAGCTAAGAAGACAGGCGCTTCCAAGCTGTACATCGAGGACATTCAGGACGAGTTCGTAAACGACTTTGTATTCCCCACTCTCAAGGCGGGCGCAAAGTACGAGGGCTATCTGCTCGGCACGTCTTTTGCTCGTCCTCCCATTGCGAAGAGAATTGTTGAAATCGCAAAGAAAGAGGGCGCGGACGCTATCTGCCACGGCTGCACAGGCAAGGGCAACGACCAGGTTCGCTTCGAGCTTACAATCAAGGCGCTCGCTCCGAATATGCCTATCATCGCTCCCTGGAGAATCTGGAACCTGAAGTCCCGCGATCAGGAAATCGACTACGCTGAGGCGCACAATGTTCCGATTAAGCTTACCCGCGAAACCAACTACTCCAAGGATATGAACCTCTGGCATCTCTCTCACGAGGGACTTGACCTCGAGGACCCCGCGAACGAGCCTCAGTATAATAAGGAAGGCTTCCTTGAACTCGGCGTTTCTCCCGAGCAGGCTCCCGACAAGCCCACTTACATCACCATTCACTTTGAAAAGGGTATCCCCGTTTCTCTCAACGGTGAGAAAATGGACGGCGTTAAGCTCATCAAGACGCTGAACAAAATCGGCGGCGAAAACGGTATCGGTTTGTTCGATGTTGTTGAAAACCGTCTTGTCGGTATGAAGTCGCGCGGCGTTTACGAAACCCCCGGCGGTACTATTCTGTATCACGCTCACGAGGTTCTCGAAACTATCTGCCTTGATAAGGAAACTCAGCACTACAAGTACGGTCTTGCTCAGAAGTACGCTGATTTGGTTTACAACGGACAGTGGTACACTCCTCTGCGCGAGGCTATGGACGCTTTCGTTGATAAGACTCAAGAAACCGTTACCGGCGATGTTAAGCTCAAGCTCTACAAGGGCAACATCATCAACGCAGGCGTAACCTCTCCCTACACCCTTTACAGCGAGGACTTCGCTTCGTTCGGTGAGGACGATGTTTATGACCAGAAGGACAGCGCAGGATTTATCAACCTGTTCGGTCTGCCGATTAAGGTTAAGGCGCTTCTTGACGAGAACAGAAAGTAATTATCGATACTTTTGTACTGATTAACCAAAATTACCGCAAGGCGGGATAAATTCCCGCTTTGCGTGTTTTAGACAGGAGAAAATGATATGGCAATGTGGGCAGGAAGATTTTCCAAAGAGGTTGACGAGGGCGTAAACGCGTTCAATTCATCGATTTCATTTGACGCGAGAATGTATAAGCAGGATATCGCAGGCAGCATCGCTCACGCGACAATGCTCGGTGAACAGGGCATAATAAGTATGAGCGACAGCCTTGAAATTATCGGCGGCTTAAAGGAAATTCTCAGCGATATCGACAGCGGAAAGCTCGTTTTTGACCCGAATGCGGAAGATATTCACATGTTTGTTGAGGCGG
>SFJQ01000071.1 GCA_004555855.1 [Eubacterium] saphenum
TGTTTCAGGAAGCGATATTTCACGATATCCTTCGGCTGAACGCCCTTTTCCTTTGCGATTTCGACAAGCTTATTCTGAATAAACTCAACCGTTTTCCCGTCATCGTCGCCTTCAATCCAAGCCAAATCCCTCGGATACATTCTACGCATAATCTGTCCCGAGCCGAAATAAAGCCCCGAGGTTGAGATAATGGTAAACAGCGCCATACACGCGAGAATGCAGATTGAAGCAAGTCCCGCGCCGTTTCGCTTCATACGGAACGACATCTGCGAGGTTGAAACGAAATGGTTTGTTTTGTAGTAGTACTTTTTGTTCTTTTTGAGCAGCTTGCACACGACAACGCTCCCCGAGATAAACAGCAGAAAAGTTGCCGCGATAACCAGCACAACCGCCCCGAAAAACGCGAGAATAGCGAAAACGGGATTTTTGACAATATTTGCGAGAACGTACCCCGCGACAAGCAAAACCGCGCCGATAACCGCCGCAGCGATGTTCGATTTCGGCGGTCTTTCGCCCGATTTCGCGGAGGTGAAGAGCTTTATGGGGCTTGTGCGGCTGACCTGATGAACGCCCTTCAGCAAAATCAGCGCGAACAGCATCGCGTAAATCACAGCTTCCTGCCCGATAACCGTCCAGTCAACGTAAAACTCCAGCGAGTTTTCCCCGCCGAGCATATTTATGAGCAGAATTTCGACAAACTTTGAGAAAAGCACGCCGAGCGAAATCCCGACAATAAGCGTGATGATGAGGATAAAAAGGTTCTCGAACACGAGGACAAGCGAAACGTTTGTTTTGCTCATTCCGAGAATGTTGTACAGTCCGAACTCGTTTTTGCGGCGTTTTAAGAGGAAGGAGTTTGTGTAGAACAGGAAAATCGCGGAAAACGCCGCGAGGATAATCCAGCCGAGCCTCAGCACAACGCTTATCATCATACCGCCGGGCTGCGCGTAAACGAAGCTGCTTTCGGCGAGGAACGCGGTTATGTAGAAAACCATCATCATTCCCACGCAAGCGAACAAAAACGGCAGATAAAACCGGAAATTTTTCTTTATTCCCGAGAGGGCAAGCCGCGGGTAGAGAAAGCCTTTCATAAGCCACCTCCGCTTGCGATAACGGTGAGCGTGTCGGTGATTTTCTTGTACAGCTCCTCATCGGTGCTTTCGCCGCGGTAAAGCTGATGATAAATCTCGCCGTCCTTGATGAACAGAACGCGTTTCGCGCGGCTTGCCGCCTTAACGGAGTGCGTGACCATAAGGATTGTCTGCCCGTCCCCATTGAACTTCGCGAACAGCGACAAAAGCTCGTCCGAGGACTTGCTGTCGAGCGCGCCCGTCGGCTCGTCTGCGAGGAGAATTTTCGGCTCGGTTATCATCGCGCGCGCGGCGGCTGTCCGCTGTTTCTGACCGCCCGAGATTTCATACGGGTATTTGTCGAGAAGCTCGGTTATGCCGAGATTTTTCGCTGTGGGAAGCAGCTTTTTCATCATCGTGTCGTGCGGCATTCCCATTAAAACGAGCGGGAGCAAGACGTTATCGCAGACGGTGAAATTATCGAGCAGATTGAACTCCTGAAAAACGAAACCGAGGTTATCGCGGCGGAATTTCGCGATATTTTTCTCCTTGATTGCGGTGATGTCGGTACCGTCAAGCAGGACATTTCCGGAAGTCGGCTTGTCGAGCGCGGCGAGGATATTGAGCAGCGTTGTTTTTCCCGAGCCGCTCTCGCCCATAATCGCGATATATTCGCCCTTTTCAACGGTAAAAGACACGTTTGAAAGCGCGGTGACGTGGTTATTTCCAAGGCGCTGGGAGTAGATTTTTTTCACATTTCTGACTTCGAGTATAGCCATAAAATTACCTCCTTTTTTTACAATTATACCCGAAACCGCTTTTTTTCACAATCGATTTGCCTTACAATTACCTTACATTTTTGTAAGATTACTCAAAATTTATTTCTTCCCTTAACAGATTTATCCTGATGACCGTCCCGTTTTTATCGCTTTCGGCGGTGATTTTGTGACCGAGCTTCCGGCAGATTTTATCGCAGAGATAAAGTCCTATTCCGCTTGATTTTTCGTCAATTCTGCCGTTCAGCCCCGTGTAACCCTTCTCGAAAATTCTCGGCAAATCCTCCGGAGAAACGCCTATTCCCGTGTCTTTAATGCAAAGCGTCTGCGGTTCTTCAAAGTAAATTTCAACGCCGCCGTAATTCGTGTATTTGACGGCGTTTGAGATGACCTGCCCGATGACAAACCCGAGCCATTTCTTATCGGAAACTATGGTTTTTCCCGATTCTTTAAAGTCAAGCGTGAGCTTTTTCCTGATAAACTGCGAGGAGAATTTTCTGATTTCACCGCGCACCAGCTCGTCCGCCGAGATTTCTCCGATAACAAAATCTGTGCTCTCCGAGGTAAGCCGCGCGTAGCACATCGCCATTTGCGTGTACTCCTCAATCCTGCGGATTTGCTCGGAAAGCTCGTTTGCATCGCACTCGCTTTGCAAAATCAGCCGCGCTGCCGCAATCGGCGTTTTAATCTGATGCGCCCAGATGGTGTAGTAATCGGACAAATCCGCGAGCTTCTGCGCGGTTTCGCTCGCGGTTTTCGCCTTCTCATCAAACAGAATTTCCAGCATTTCTGCGTATTCTTTTTCGATAAGATTGTCTGCGGCGGGGAGATTTTCGGTGGTGAGGGTGATTTCCTTTGTGCATTGACGAAGCCGTTTCACTTTCTGAGAAAACAGGATAAAATCGATGATAAACGCGGCAAAAAACACGGTAAAGCAGATTGCCGAGGCGTACAAAACGGCGGCTGTCGGGAGCGAATAGCCTGAGAAAATTGCCGCAAAAATCCCGCAGCAAGCCGCCAGAATTATCACAAAAACCGCGCGTGATTTAAGATAATTAAGTACCATAACTACTCCAGAATGTAACCCATTCCCGCTTTCGTGGAAATGAAATTATCAAGTCCGTGACTTTCGATTTTCCTGCGAAGCCGCGAAACGTTTACGGTGAGCGTGTTGTCGTCAACGTAGCAATCCGTTTCCCAGAGCCGTTTCATCAGCTCCTCGCGGCTGACGATTTTTCCGCGGTTTTGCATAAGCGTGAGCAAAATCCGAAACTCGTTTTTGGTAAGCTCGATTTTTTCACCCGCGACAACCAGCGAAGCCTCTGCGATATTCAGCGAAGCGCCGCCGCACTCGATGATTTCGCTTGACGAGGAAAAGTCATAGCAGCGCCGCAAAATCGCGTTTATTTTCGCCATCAGCACGGATAAATCAAACGGCTTTGCGATAAAATCATCGCCGCCCATATTCATCGCAAGCACGATGTTCATATTGTCCGACGCGGACGAGAGAAAAACGACGGGCGCTTTCGATTTTTTTCGGATTTGCTCACACCAGAAAAAGCCGTTGTGAAAGGGAAGCCCAATGTCGAGAAGCGTGAGGTGCGGCGAAAATCGCTCGTATTCGGCGGCAATTTCGCGGAAATCCTCGGCGATTTTCACGTCAAAGCCCCACCCGTCAAGGTGCTTTTTAACTGCCTGAGCGATGGCGCTGTCGTCCTCAACGATAAAAATTTTGTACATAATTCCACCAACTTTTGCATTTATGTAAATTATTTTAACACATTTTCGCAAGAATTGCAAGAGTTGACAAAATTTTCGTTTTGTGATAAAATGAGAAAAAAACGAGAGGCAGTTATGAACATAAACTATATCCACGAGCCAACCGATTTGCAGTGCGGGCAGGCGGTTCTGGCGATGCTTTTGAACACCGCGCCCGAGGAAATCTGCGAGTTCCTTCACAACGACCGTGAAACAAATCTGCGGGAAATGCAAAGCACGCTCGCGGCGCACGGCATAAACTTTTCCCGCGAACGCAAGCAGGCTTTTTCCAAAGCGGATTTGCCGAAAATCGCGCTTTTGAGCCTTGAAACGCCGCGCTGCTGGCACTGGTCGCTGTTCGCGGACGGGATTTTCTATGACCCGGAGCACGGCGTTCTCGATGACTTTCCGCAGTCTGCGAGAAAATATTTCTGGGAAATATATATGAAATAAGTCGGTTTAAAGCAAAAATGTGCTGAAATTTACTTGACAGAAGGCGCGAAATGTTTTATAATAAAATTGTGCGATTAACGCGCAAATTATTGAAAGGAAAAACGAAAATGAACGAGAAAATTCCGTATAAAACCTACCTTGAGGAGTCCGAGCTGCCCAAGCAGTGGTACAACGTGCGCGCTGATATGAAGAACAAGCCCGCGCCGCTGCTCAATCCCGCGACGCTGAAGCCGATGACTGCCGAGGAGCTTTCGGCGGTGTTCTGCGATGAGCTGGTTAAGCAGGAGTTGGACGACACCACGCCTTATTTTGATATTCCCGATGAAATCCGCGAGTTTTACAAGATGTACCGTCCGTCGCCGCTTGTCCGCGCGTATTGCCTTGAAAAAGCGCTGGACACGCCCGCACACATTTACTATAAATTCGAGGGAAACAACACCTCGGGAAGCCACAAGCTGAACAGCGCGATTGCACAGGCATACTACGCGAAGAAGCAGGGCTTGAAGGGCGTTACCACCGAAACCGGAGCGGGACAGTGGGGAACGGCGCTTTCGATGGCTTGCGCTTATCTGGGCCTGGACTGCCGTGTTTATATGGTAAAATGCTCGTATGAGCAGAAGCCGTTCCGTAGAGAGGTTATGAGAACCTACGGCGCGTCGGTAACACCTTCGCCGTCCGATACCACAAACGTCGGCAGAAAAATTCTCGCCGAGCACCCCGGCACAACGGGCAGTCTTGGCTGCGCGATTTCCGAGGCAGTCGAGGCGGCGGTTTCGACAGAGGGTTACAGATATGTGCTCGGTTCGGTTTTGTCGCAGGTTTTGCTGCACCAGACGGTTATCGGTCTGGAGTCCAAGACCGCGTTCGAGAAAATCGGCGTAAAGCCCGATATCATCATCGGCTGCGCGGGAGGCGGTTCAAATCTCGGCGGCTTGGTTTCGCCGTTTGTCGGAGAAATGCTGCGCGGTGAGAATAATTACAGAATTATCGCTGTTGAACCCGCGTCCTGCCCGAGCCTTACGCGCGGAAAGTACGTTTATGACTTCTGCGATACGGGAATGGTTTGCCCGCTCGCGAAGATGTACACGCTGGGCAGCGGATTTATTCCGTCGCCTAATCACGCGGGCGGTTTGCGTTACCACGGAATGAGCTCGATTTTGTCGCAGCTCTATGACGACAAGCTGATGGAAGCTGTTTCGGTTGAGCAGACGGCGGTATTCGCGGCAGCAGAGAAATTCGCGAGAGTTGAGGGTATCCTCCCCGCGCCCGAGAGCAGCCACGCAATCAAGGTTGCGATTGACGAGGCGCTCAAGTGCAAGGAAACGGGCGAAGCAAAGAACATTTTCTTCGGACTCACGGGAACGGGTTATTTCGATATGTACGCTTATCAGGCGTTCAACGACGGCAAGATGAGCGACTATATCCCCACGGACGAGGACCTTGCAGTCGGCTTTGCGGGACTGCCCAAGGTTGACCTTTAATCAACGTTTGAATAAAAAAGCGCGGTTTATCGAAAGATACTCCGCGCATTTTTTTCAGTTGAGAAGAGCCGTTGTGACATTCAGATAACCGGCGAAAAGCAGCCAGAGGAGATACGGAACGTTTATGAGAGCGGCTGCGGGGCGGATTTTCGCGAATTTCACAATCATCACAATCACGAGAATGAGCAGAATTGCAAGCACGACAAACGCTGCCCAGAACGCCTGAAATCTGAAGAAAACGACGCTCCACGAGAAGTTTACGACCAGTTGCAGCCAGTAAACACGTAGCGCGGATTTGACGCGCGCGGGTTCTCCGTCCGAGCGGTAGACGAGGAACGCGGAAATTCCCATAAGCGCGTAGAGGATTATCCAGACAATCGGGAAAACCCAGTCGGGCGGCGAAAGGGGCGGTTTTTCGAGCGTATCGTAGACTGCGCTGATGTCGCCTGCGAAAAGGCTTGACAGCACGCCCGCAAGCTCCGCCGAAAGCACGAAAATCAGTAAATCGTACAAATTATTTCTTTTCATAGCCTGCTCCTTTGTCCGAGGGCAACACCTTACAAAACAAAGCGTTAGCCGCAAATTTTGTGGTGTTGCCCTCCGAGTTTTTTGTAAAATATATGGACAAAGTGCAAAAAATATGCAAAAAGGCTGCCGAAAAATCGACAGCCGAATTTTTATTTATTGATGAAATTCTCGTCGGTTATGAAAAGAAATCTCGACAGCTCGCCGCTGCTCAAATCCGCGACAACAAAGGTCTGCTTCTCCTCGTTGAAGCAGAACAGGAATTTCCCCGAATGCTCTGCGGATTTCTCAATTTCATCAAGGTCAACGTCAAATTTCCTCAGCAGCATTACCGCCTGCTGCGGCTCATCGGCAATAATCGCTCCGCGCATTTTCGCGAAAACGGAGAACAGATTGCCCTTGATAAGTTCGAAAATCGTGGTGTTGGAAAGCGTGATTTCAACAGGTCCGCCGGCTGCTTTTATCAGGAAAACCGCGGGGTCAGAAACGTTCCCCTCGCACACCGCCGCCTTAAATTCGCCCGTTCTTCCCACGCACACAAGCGCAAGTTTCGTCCCATCGAAATCCGTGAATATGTATGGCGTCATGATGTTCGGGTGAATGAGCTTGATGTAGCTTTGCTGGTTCACGGAAAGGTACGCGTAGTTCTCGAGAAACCGCTTGATATTCTGCGGAACGTCAATCCCGCGCTCGCTTTTATTTCGCTCAAAATCTTCCTCGGGAATACCGTCCGTGCGGTTTCCGTAAAGGATTTTCAGAACCTCAAACGGCTCCATATTGTACAAAACAGCCAAAAGCTCACCCTCTTTTTAAAGTCTTGATTTAAAGTCGTCATAGCCGAATTTCTTCAGCAGCTCAGCCTCGCCGCTTTCCTTCAGCAGATAAATCGACGGCAGCGGAATGCCGTTAAACGTGTTATTTTTGCACATCGAGTAGATTGCCATATCCTCGAAAACCAGCCGTTTGCCCTCGCAAAGCGGCTCGTCAAACGAATAGTCGCCGATGATATCGCCCGCAAGGCAGGTGTTTCCGCCGAGCCGATAGGTGAACGGCTTCTTCTCGGGGAAATCCGCGCCGATGATGTTCGGACGGTACGGCATCTCGAGAACATCGGGCATATGACACGCGGCAGAAGCGTCCGTTATCGCGACATTTACGCCGTTTTTGCCTGTTTCGAGAACCGTTGTCACGAGGTAACCCGCGTTCAGCGCAACCGCTTCTCCCGGCTCAAGATACACGTCAAGCCCGTGCTTTTCGCGGAAATCCTTGACGGTTTTTATCAGCAGCTCAACATCATAATCCTTTCGTGTGATATGATGTCCGCCGCCGAAGTTCACCCACTTTATCTTGTCAAACATAAACCCGAATTTTTCCTCAAACACGGGAACAGTCCTCGCGAGGACATCGGAGTTTTGCTCGCACATCGTGTGAAAATGCAGCCCGTCAATCCCGTCAACAAGCGCCAAATCCTCGGTGAACTGCGAAAGCGTTGTTCCGAGCCGCGAGCCGGTGAAACAGGGGTTGTAGATATCGGTTTCAATCTCGCTGTATTCGGGGTTTACGCGGATTCCCGCCTGAATGTATCGCGAGGAAGCGCGCACTTTTTCGCGGAATTTCGCCCATTGTTTCGGTGAATTGAACACAATGTGGTCGCAGATTTTCACTATTTCATCGAAATCCTTTTCGGGATAAGCGGGCGAAAAAATGTGATTTTCCTTGCGAAATTCCTCAAAACCGAGCCGCGCTTCAAAGATACCGCTTGCCGTGCAGCCGTCAAGGTACTGCGAAATCAGCGGGTAAGTCGCGTACGCCGAGAACGCTTTCTGCGCGAGGAGTATCTTGCAGCCCGCCTTTTCGCGGACGTATCCGAGCAGCTCGAGATTTTCGCGGAGCTTTTTTTCATCGATAACATAGCACGGTGTTTCAACCTTTTGCGTCCAATCCATAGCGTTCCTTTCAGCAAAACTGATTTTTGTTAGTCTGAACAGCGTTTTTATAACTTATCAGAATATGACACGGCGCAAAAATAACTGCGGCGGCGATAAGTGGAATATACCTGCTCATAATGCCGCTGAACAGGAA
>SFJQ01000072.1 GCA_004555855.1 [Eubacterium] saphenum
GGCATACCGATGTTAATTGAATTGCGGTAGAAAATTCTCGCAAAGGTTGACGCGATAACACAGCCTATTCCGCTTGCTTTAATTGCAATCGGAGCGTGTTCGCGCGAGCTTCCGCAGCCGAAATTCATATTCGCAACAATTATGTCGCCTTCCTTGACCTTCTTGACAAAATCCTTGTCGATGTCCTCCATACAGTGAGAAGCAAGCTCCTTGTGGTCGGAGGTGTTCAGATAACGTGCGGGGATAATTACGTCCGTGTCAACGTTATCGCCGTATTTATGTACAATTCCATGTGCTTTCATAAAAATTCTCCTTAAATTTCATAATCAACGCATTTTCTGTCCGCTACGAACGGTCTTACACGCTCGTCCGCTACTTTAACGTGTTCGGGGTGAACAGCATAAGCTTTCAGCGATTTTTCATCGGTAAAAGTGCTGTCCAGCATCAAGTCCCCGCTTGACGACGGCAGAAGTTCGGTTACAACCTTAATTTCAACCAAGCCGTCAATCCTGCCCTTCAATCCCTCAAGTCCTTCTTTGATAAGCGCTTTGTGCTCGGACTTTTCGGCTTCGGGCATCTCTTTCAGTTTCCAGATAATAACGTGTTTAACCATCACTCAAACTCTCCCGAAATATAGCCTTTGAGCGCACTTGCCGCAGCAACAGCGGGACTTGCCAGATAAACCTCGGAGGTGGTGTCGCCCATTCTGCCGACAAAGTTGCGGTTGGTTGTGGAAACGGCTCTCTCGTGCGGTGCGAGAATGCCCATATGACCGCCCAGACAAGGTCCGCAAGTCGGCGCAGAAACAACCATTCCCGCTTCAACGAAAATTTCGAGCAAGCCGTTTTTCAGCGCGTCCAGATAAATCTGCTGAGTTGCGGGAATTACGATTGCGCGAACGCCCTTTGCAACTTTCTTTCCCTTGACGATAGCTGCAGCCGCTTCAAGGTCGCTGTAACGTCCGTTTGTGCAGGAACCGATAACAACCTGGTCAATCTTGATGTTCAGCTTCTCTGCCTCATCAATTGTCTTGGTGTTCTCGGGCAGATGCGGGAAAGAAACCGTCGGCTTGATTGTGCTCAAATCGATATCGATAACGCGATTATAGTGCGCGTCCTCATCAGCCTTGAAAATCTCGGGCTTGCGGTCGGTTCTGCCCTTTATGTAATCGAGCGTAACCTCGTCAACCTCGAAAATGCCGTTCTTTGCACCCGCTTCGATTGCCATATTAGCCATACAAAGTCTGTCGTCCATAGAAATGCTCTTCAAGCCCTCGCCCGTGAACTCCATCGACTGATAAAGCGCGCCGTCAACGCCGATTTCACCGATAATGTGCAGAATAACGTCCTTGCCGCTCACATATTTATTCAGCTTTCCGGTGAGGTTGAACTTAATCGCGGACGGAACCTTGAACCAAGCCTCGCCTGTTGCCATACCCGCAGCCATATCGGTTGAACCGACGCCCGTTGAGAAAGCGCCGAGAGCGCCGTATGTACAGGTGTGGCTGTCCGCGCCGATTACGCAGTCGCCTGCGATAACCAAGCCTTTTTCGGGCAGAAGCGCGTGTTCAACACCGACTTCTCCGACGTCATAGAAGTTCAGGATATCATACTTATCCGCGAAATTGCGGCACTGCTGGCACTGAATAGCCGCCTTGATGTCCTTGTTAGGCGTGAAGTGGTCCATAACCAGCGAAATTTTCGTCTTGTCAAAAACTCCCGTAAAGCCGTTCTTGTTGAACTCGTTGATGGCAACAGGGCTTGTGATATCGTTGCCGAGAACCATATCCAGCTTTGCTTTTATCAGCTGCCCCTCGACAACGGAATCCAGTCCCGCGTGCTTTGCCAGAATTTTCTGCGTCATTGTCATTCCCATTTTTATTCCTCCTGATTTTCTGTCATATTAATGAATTGTTCTTCATTTATAACCGTAATTCCAAGCTCGTTTGCCTTGTCGAGCTTTGAGCCTGCTTCTTCTCCCGCGAGAACATAGCTTGTCTTTTTGGAAACCGACCCCGAGCATTTTCCGCCGAGTTTTTCGATAATTTCCTTTGCCTGCTCGCGTTTAAGCGTAGGAAGTGTTCCCGTGAGAACGAAAGTGAGTCCCGCGAATTTGTCCGAGGTTTTCGCGCTCTCGTAGGTCATATTCAACCCAAGCTCCTTAAGTCGGGAGATAAGCTCAATTCTATGCGGCTCGCGCATTGACTTGTAAACCGATTTTGCAAGAACATCACCGAATTTATCGATTTCAACGATTTCCTCCTGCGAAGCCGCCATAATGCTGTCCATATCGCCGAATTTCTCGCATAGAAGCTTTGCCGAGCTGCTGCCGATTCCCTTAATTCCAAGCGCGAAAATCAGCCTTGAAAGGTTGTTTTTCTTGGAGGTTTCGATAGAATTAAGCAGGTTCTCGGCGGATTTTTTCCCGAAATGCTCGAGAGCTGTCAAATCCTGCAAATCCAGCGTGTACAAATCAGCAACCGTTTTCACAAGCCCCTCGTCCACAAGCTGTTTTACAACCGCTTCTCCAAGACCTTCGATGTTCATTGCACCGCGCGAGGCAAAATGCTCGATTGAACGTAAAAGCTGCGCGGGACAATCGATGTTCTGACAACGGATAACAGCCTCGTCCTCATCACGAACCGCTTCTGCTCCGCATACCGGACACTTATTCGGAATGAAAAACGGCTCGGAATTATCCGCGTGCGAAACGCTCCGCACAACCTCGGGAATAATATCCCCCGCTTTCCTCACGACAATTCTGTCGCCTATGCGGATTTCCTTTTCGGCGATGTAATCCTGGTTGTGCAAAACCGCGCGAGAAACGGTTGTTCCAGCAAGCAAAACGGGGTCAAAAACCGCAACCGGCGTTAGCGCGCCCGTTCTGCCAACGTTTATCTCAATCTCGTTAAGCGTGGTTTCCTTCTCCTCGGGCGGGTATTTGAAAGCAACCGCCCACTTCGGCACTTTTACAGTCGCGCCGATTTCTTCCCGCAACCGAAGATTATTGACCTTGACAACCGCGCCGTCAATATCAAACGGCAGCGATGTCCGCATCTGCCCGATTTCTTCAATTCTGGCGCGGATTTCCTCAAACGTTTTGCAAACGCGGTAATCGGGAATTACCTTAAATCCCTGCTCTTTCAGGAACTCCAGACTCTCCGAATGCGAAAAAAATTCTTTCCCGTCAATCCGCTGAATGTTGAAGCAAAATATGTCGAGAGCGCGCTCTGCGGTGATTTTGCTGTCCTTTTGACGAAGCGAACCGGCAGCTGCGTTTCTGGGATTTTTAGGAAGCGGTTCGCCGTTTTTCTCCTGAATTTCGCACAATTTCGCAAAACTCAGCTTCGGCATATAAACCTCTCCGCGAACCTCCAGAAGCGGGATTTCCTCTTTCAATTTCAGTGGAATAGCGCGGATTGTCTTGAGGTTTGCCGTGATGTCCTCGCCGACAAAGCCGTCGCCGCGCGTTGAACCGCGGACAAAAACGCCGTTTTCGTACTCCAGCGATACCGATAGTCCGTCGATTTTCGGCTCAACGGTAAACTCCTCAGCACCCTGCTTTTGAACGCGCTCAAAGAAATCTCTCACTTCACCGTCGCTGAAAACGTCCTGTAAACTAGCCATCTGAACCGCGTGAGGAACTTTCTCGAAGGTTGTCGCGGCTGTTCCGCCAACCCTCTGCGACGGCGAACTCTCGCTCAAAAGCTCGGGAAACTCGCTTTCAAGCGCCCTCAGCTCCCGCATCAGCGCGTCATACTCATCGTCCTCAAGCGTTGGGCTGTCGAGGTCGTAGTAGTCGCGATTTGCCTTTTCAAGCGTTTCGGTGAGCTGTTCTACACGCTTTTTCGCTTCATTTATATCCATTTTTTCATCTCCGATTTCATTCCGATGCGCCATAATCGTTGAGGTAACCGTCAAGCGTTTCGGAAGCCACAACGTGCGTGTACGCGTTCGGAACTCTTCCGACTATCACCGTTTCTGCGGCAACAATCGTTGTTTTCACGGGAACTCTCGTGGAAAATCCCGGAATAATCGCGTCAACATCAGCTTTTATCTCAATAACAATCCGATGAAGCGTCTGATTTAAGCCTGATTCGGAAAACTCGCTGATAATCGAAGCTGTTGCAAAGCCCATCGGCTGAACCGTCATTCCCACGCTGAAGCCTTTTCCGTGGAGAAGCTGGATACCGAGAAGCGTTCCTATCGGGATTTGTATGTCAATCTCCGAAAGCCGCTCGATTTCACGTTCAAGCCGCTGTGCTATGCGGGTTTTGAGCTTATTAATGTTCATCACGTTGCTTTCAAGCGAGATAACCTCTCCATCTGCGTTTGTGGTTAGAGTAACAAGCTTTGAATAATCCGCGTCCTCGTTTTCAAGCTCGGCTAAAACCGCGTCGTTTATCACACGGCTAACCATCTCGTGACACTCGTATGCGTTCACGGTTTCGATTATCGGGCGAAAACTCAAATCCATTATTACAAGCAGTCCCGTCAGAACCATTCCCACGGCAATCAGCTTCATTCCAAGCTTTCTTAAAAAGGTACGCGCCATATTCACCACTCCCCCGATTATAATATGCGGGAAATCGGAGTAAAGTGAATAGATTTGTCCGATTTATGCGTTTATAAACGATTCAAATGCCTTATAAGCGGCGTAAACATCGGTTTTTGCCGTAATTTCGTAGGGCGCGTGCATCGAGATAACGGGAACGCCAACGTCAATTGTGTCAACGTCAAGATTTGCGATATACTTGGCAACCGTTCCGCCGCCGCCGATATCAACCTTTCCAAGCTCGCCCGTCTGCCAGATTACACCGTTTTTGTCGAGAAGCGCACGGATTTCGCCGACATATTCAGCGGAAGCGTCCGAGGTACCGCTTTTTCCTCTTGAACCGGTGTATTTTGTAACGCACACGCCGCCGTTTAGAACGCAGGAGTTGTTCTTCTCGAAAGCGTCCGCAAAGGTCGGGTCATAAGCCGCGTTAACGTCTGCGGAAAGGCACTTTGAGTTCGCGAGAACATCTCGCGCTCTTGTCCCGAAAATCGCCGCCAAATCAGCGATGAAATATCTCAGATATGCCGACTGAAGTCCTGTGTTTCCGTCGGAACCGGTTTCCTCTTTGTCGGTGAGAATAGCAACAGCAGTTTTCTTGGGATTTTTCGCTTCGAGAACCGCCGAAAGCTCTGTATAAGCGCAGACTCTGTCGTCCTGACCGTAAGCGCCGACAAGGCTTCTGTCAAAGCCGATATCGCGCGCTTTGAATGCTGGTACAGCCTCAAGCTCTGCCGAAAGGAAATCTGCCTCGGTTATGCCGTACTTTTTGTTGAGTATTGCAAGCAGATTTAGTTTAACGCCCTCGGAAACCTCGTCGTCCTTGAACGGGCGCGAACCGATGATAAGATTCAGCTCTTCGCCCTTGATAAGCTCGGGAGCGGGACGTTTCATCTGCGCTGTGGCAAGGTGCGGAAGCAAATCCGAAACGCAAAAAACAGGGTCGTTTTCATCCTCGCCGATTTTGACGGTGATTTTTGAGCCGTCCGCTTTTACGATAACTCCGTGCAGCGACATCGGCACGGTTGTCCACTGATATTTCTTGATACCGCCGTAATAGTGCGACTTGAAATAACCAACCTCTTCTTTTTCCATAAGCGGATTTTGCTTCATATCAAGGCGCGGCGAATCGATATGAGCGGCAAGCAGATTTACGCCGTTTTCAATAGGCTCAGAGCCGATTACCGCGAGAATTGCCGACTTTTCGCGGTTGATAAGATAAACCTTATCGCCAGCTTTGTACTTCTTTTTCTTGTCGAATTTCACAAAACCCGCAGCCTTTGCCTCGCGCTCGATATAAGCGGCTGATTCGCGCTCGGTTTTTGCTTCGTCAAGAAAACGCTTGTATCCCTCGCAGAATTTGTCGCATTTTTTGATTTCGCTGTCGCTCATACGAAGATAAGCGTTTTTCTTGTGCATAAAGAGCTTTTCTTTCAGCTGTTTTGCTTCGTTTTCGGTTTCTTTCTTTGACATTTCGATTGTCCTTTCTTTTTTATTTATCGTTATCGTACAGCTTTTTGTACGTTTGAAGAGCGTTTTTGATTTTATTGACATAATGCGCGGTATCGGGCGTCGGGATTACTTCAAGGTGAACTCCGTCCGGTGAATAACGCGCGTCGGAAAGCCACTCGTTTACCGTGCCTCGTCCCGCGTGATATGCAGCAGCAGTCGCTTCGATTGTCCCAAATTCCTCGTAAAGATAGCCCAAAAGCCAGCAGCCGTAATCGATGTTTTTCTGCACGTTATACATATCGAAATAAACCGCGTCCCCATCGTCACGCTTGTACTTTATCCAATCAAACGTTTCCTCCATAATCTGCATAAGCCCGCGCGCGCCGACGTTTGAAACAGCGTCTGTCTTGAAGCCGCTTTCCGTCTTGATAACCGCGTAAACCAGATACTTGTCGATATCGTTCTGCGCGGCGTATTTTTCAACATAGGTCTGATATTTCAGCGGGTGCGTTTCGATGATGTATTGCCGATAACCGAAATAAGCCCCGACTCCCAAAAGCGCAGCCACGACAATTATTATCGTCGCGATTAAGCCCGCGCGTTTCTTTTTTCGCTTTTTGTAAACCATTATTTGCCTTTCATTTTGTCGATAACCGCCTGCGCTTTATCGTAAAGTTCCTTCTCCGAACCGTTGTTTTCGATAACAAAATCCGAGTGTTCCCTGAAAAAATCAGCCCCGTGCTGCGAAGAAAGCCGTTCCTTTGCCTTTTCAGGAGAGATTCCATCGCGCTTTGAAATTCTCTCTGCGCAAAGCCCGATATCCGCGATAACGCTTATTATTTCCGTACACAAACCGTCAATTCCAGCTTCAAAAAGCGTCGGCGCGTCAAGCAGAACATCTTTGTCAAAGCGCTCGATTTGCCGCATAATATCGTAGGTTATATAGGGAAAAATTATCCCGCAGTACTCGGCGTATTTCGACTTGTCGTTGTAAATCATCGCTGCGGTTTTCACGCGGTCAAGAGTGCCGTCAGAGTTCAGGATATCCCTGCCGAAACACTCGTAAATCTCGTTCAGAAAAGCGCTTTTTGACGCGATTTTCCGCGCAACCATATCGCAGTCGATAACCGCAAACCCGTTTTCTTCAAAAACACGCCGCACTGTTGATTTACCCGCGCCGCTTTGACCCGTAAGACCGATTATTCTGATTTTCTGCGGATTTTCCATAATTATACACCACGCCGTTCAAATTACACAACTGCCGATATTTATATAAGTATAACGCAACTTTTTCCGTTTGTCAAGAGGTTACGGCTCGATTATCCTGAAAGCCGCAGCGCGAAGCAAACGATTGTACACAGCAAGCCCCACGCCGTCCTTTGAAGGAATTTCAACATACACCTTTTCCGCGCCGATTTCGTCCGCGTGCCGCAGCAGCGAGAACAGCCGATGCGCCTGAATTTCCGAGGTTTCGCCGTAATTCAAGCAGCCCTCTCGTTCACCACAGGAAAGAAAAATCGTTTTCTTTGCGCTGTTTTTCTGACAGAATTTCGCGAAATCATCGCCGTGCGTGTTCACAATAAAAACATCCGCTTTCGGGGAATAATGCTTGTACTTCATTCCCGGCGAAAGCACCTTTTCATCGGCTTTCGGCGCGGCTTCAACCGCCTTGTCCACCTCAACCTCGGCAAATTCCTCAAGCATTTCTCTTGTAATTCCGCCCGGGCGAAGAATGTGGATTTTGCCGTTTCTGAAGCAGATAACCGTGCTTTCCACGCCAACAGCGCACTCGCCGCCGTCGATAATCAGCGGGATTTTCCCGTTCATATCCTCAAAAACGTGCTGCGCGGTTGTGGGGCTTGGCTTACCCGAAGTGTTGGCAGAAGGCGCAGCAAGCGGAAATCCGCATTTCTCGATAATTTCACGCGCCGCTTCATTTGCGGGCATTCTCACAGCAACCGTTGACAAACCGCCGCTTGTTGCTTCGGGAACAGCCTCGGTTTTATCGAAAATCATCGTGAGCGGTCCCGCCCAAAATCGCTCTGCAAGCCGTTTTGCAAGCTCCGGAATATCGGTCACAAGCGGCTTCATCATCTCGATATTGCTTATGTGGACAATCAGCGGGTT
>SFJQ01000073.1 GCA_004555855.1 [Eubacterium] saphenum
TTCCCGCAGCAGCCCCCGCTGCGAATATGTAAAACAGTATATTTACGCCGAACAGTGACAAGTCAAAATAGATTTTGTCGGTTATCTTTGAATTTAACAGGAAAACTGCAAGATACGTCAGCGCAAAAGACGCCAGAAAGCACACCAGCGATACCGCGGATTTTTTGCATGAGGACGAGAATTTCTGCCGTTTTCCGAGCGAAACAATCGACAAAATCAGAAAAACATATCCCGCAGCAATCGCCGCCGCAGCCCCTATCAGAACCACGGCAAGCCAAAATCCGAAGTTTCCGGTTTTGGGGAATTTTATGTTTATTCCAAGCGATTGCGCCGCGTCCAGAACACCGTTTACCGTGTCAATCGCACCGACAAGGCTGAACGAAAACCGCTTGATGACGGTTATATCGAACAGCTTCACAAACGGCGAAACAGCAACAGCAACGTTCAGCAGCATTTCCAAAACAAACAAAATTCGTCCCCTGCCAACCTGCGGGGGATTTTTTTCCGGAAGCTCGTTTTCATCGGTTGACATTCCGCAAAACTCGCAGTATTCCGCGCTGTCGTCAATTTCTTTTCCGCAATATTCACAAAACATTTTTCCTCGGATTTCGCGTCACACTATCTCAATACTCAACTTGTGCGTCTTGATTTTCAGCGTTATCGTGCAGTCGCGGTCAACGTATTCCGTGTATTCGGCAGGCTCAACCGTGTCGCTCGAAAAGTTGAGAGTTTCGTCCGATGACGAGCGATTTTTCACAAATTTTATAGTAAAGCTCCCCTTTTCAACCTCTATTTCCCGCTCAAACGTTTCTCCCTGATTAATCGTTTTAACGGTCACGCCGTTTATCACAACGTCCACGCCGTACTTTGCGAAAAAATCGTTCTGCTCGACGCTCAGATTCAGCTTAATCTTCACCGTATCTCTGCTGATATCACCTGAAACAGAGCCGCCCGACAGGATTGTGTTGGGGTTAAAGCTGTTTGGAGAAATTCTCGGCTGATTGATAATAATCAGCACCGCAGCAAGCGCGGCGATTGCCAGAACAGCCGCCGAAACCGCCGCTATTACAACAAAATTTTTTCTCCCGCCGACTTTATTGGCGGGCTTTTCGGTTGACAGAGAAGCTGCGTTTATGGGCTTTGCCTTATTCATTCTTCCGCAGTTAGGACAAATCCCCGTGCCATCGGGCAGCTCGCTTCCGCATTTCCTGCAAAACATTATTTCTCTCCCTTATGTAAAGCGCGTTACTTTTCGCAGAGCTTGCCGCGAAACAGCCAGATTCCGAGAATAGCGTTAAATCCCGCTGCTGCGAAAACGCTGAATCGTTCGGGAATGCCGAAATATTCCTTTGGCATCGCTCCCGTGCCGATTGCGCCGAGCGTCATCAGTATTACCGCCGCAAGCGCAAGATTTCCGAGAATTTTCAGCTCGTTTTTCCGAGTACCGATGAAAATGACGACAAGCGAAGCAATCGACAGCACAACAACCGCGCCCGTTACCACAAGGTGCATAACATTCTGAAATCCGTTTGGTGTACCCGCGTCGGAAAGCGGGTACATCGTGTAACCGACGCTGCTCACCCACTCCATTGCCGCAAAGAGGTAAATTCCGATTTTCAGCAGCTTGTACCGGCTTTTTTCCACGGCAACGCACACCGCCATTATCGATACAATCCCGCACGGTCCGTAAAGCGATGAGAGCTGATTCCAGAGTATTCTTGACGGCGCGGAGTCAGCGGAAAGGTCGCTTACCGCCTGCGCCAGCCAATTGTAGTCGGGATAAGCAAGCGGCGAGAAAATCACGGCAGCCGTGTACGACAAAAGGCTGATTACGCCGAGCAGTCCGCAAAACCGCATTATCTTACCATTTGTGCTATTTTCCATAAAATCATTCCTATCCGTAATTTCTATTATCCGATTATACCACATTTTTACAATAAAATCAACACTTATTTTTCAATATCTGCTGAAATTGACGTTCACAAAGCGCTTTTCATATCGTAAAAATAGTACTTTTCACTTGAATTATATTTCAACTCAACGCCGAAAATTCTGCCGATAATTTCGCTTTTGCACACGTTTTCGGGAGTATCAAAAAGCGCGATTTTCCCATCGTCAAGCACGGCGATTTTGTCCGAAAATCCAAACGCCAGCGGCAAATCGTGCATAACCGCAGCTATTCCCTTTCCGCTGTCCGAAAGCCCGCGAAGCGTTTTCATAAGCCGTATCTGGTGCGTTATATCAAGGTACGAGGTCGGCTCGTCAAGCAAAACATAGTCGGTCTGCTGAGCAAGCGCCATCGCGATATACGCATTCTGCCTCATTCCACCCGACAGCGATGGAAGCGGCATTTCCCTGTACTCCGAAAGCCCCGTTTGCTCAAGAGCAGCGGCGGCAATTCTGCGGTCGTTTTCGCCGTAACGGCGCGGATAGCCCAAGTGCGGAAACCGCCCGTGCAGAACCATCTGCCCGACCGTCATATCCGGCACACTTTTTCCCTGCGGAAGATACGCGATTTTCCGCGCAATTTGGCTTCGGGAAAGCCCGACTGATTTCTCACCGTCAACCGAGATTTCGCCCGAATTTATCTCAATCATTCCGAGAATTGCCTTCAGCAGCGTGCTTTTTCCCGAGCCGTTTGTCCCGATTATCGAAACAAATTCGCCCTTGTTCAGCAGCAGCGACGCGCCGCTTAAAACCGAGGTTTTCCCGTATCCGACGCAGAGATTTTTCACGTCAATCACGGCTGTGTCCCCCTTTGCCCTTGATAAGAATGAACACGAAAAACGGCGCGCCGAAGAACGACATAATGATGCCGACGGGGATTTCATAGGGCGCAAAAAACGTTCTCGCAGCCGTGTCGCAAAGGCAGACAAATGCCCCGCCGAACAAGGCGCAGAGCGGTATCAGGTGCGATGACTTATTACCGGCAACGCGCCGAACCGCGTGCGGGACGATAAGCCCGACAAACGAAACCAGTCCCGCAAGGCTCACCGCGCAGCCCGCAAGAAGCGCCGAAAGCAGCAGAAAAATCGTCCGCATAACCGATGTGTTCATTCCAAGACCCTTCGCGCTGTCCTCGCCGAGCGTCAGCACGTCAAGCTCATTCGTAAGCGTGATTAGAAGCGTTATCGCATCCAAAATCAGAATTGCCGCAGGCAGCAGCTTTTCGTATGTAACCGCGGAAAATTCGCCGATTTTGAAGTCGTTGCTCATCACGCCGACCTCGGGGAAAAACGTCACAATTGCGTCCGAAATCGCGCCGAGAAGGCTGTTCGCGGCAACGCCGATGAGGATTACCGTACCACGCGAAGCACCCCATTTGCGCGCGCTCACGCTTATCAGCATAACCACCGCAAACGCTCCCAGAAACGCAAACAAGGACTGCTTCCAGCCGCCGTAAACTCCCAGCGCCGTGCAGAGCGTAACCGCAAGACCGGCGCCCGAGTTTACCCCGATAATGCTCGGAGAAGCGAGTTTGTTCGCCAGAACGCCTTGTATAACCGCTCCCGAAACCGCAAGCGCTCCCCCGCAGACAATTGCCGAGAGCGTTCTCGGAAGCCGCACATACAGGAAAATTTTGCCGCCTGCTGTTTTGTCAAAGCCCTCGGCAAACGCGGTTTTGATTTCCTCAAACGACAGCGGAGTGCTGCCGAGCGTTATTCCCAGCGTCACCGAAGCTGCAAGCAAAACAAATCCGACAGCAAAGATTATCTTAATTCTCACCCGAGAGGATTTTTGCGAGTTGTTCATAAGCTACCGCCCATTCCGAGTTTGGTTTGATGTTGAAAAGCCGCCTTTCCATAATATGCAGGCGATTTTCTTTGACCGCGCCGAGCTGTCCCCACGCGGGATTTTCCTCAATCATTTTCCTGAGATTTTCAAGAGCGGCGTCCGTGTCGTTGCCCATCGTCACTACAAAAATCCGATAAGGCTCAATGCGGATAACGCTTTCAATGCTGAGGTTTTCCAGCAGACTTTTGTCGCTGTCCGCGATATTTTTGCAGCCCAAATCGCCGAGCATTTCGCCTAAAATCGTCCCCTCGCTGCCCTTTGCCTTGACAAATCCCGAGGACGCGCGGAGAATAAGCACACTGCGCTCGTTTTCGGGCAAATTCTTCGCGGAAAACTCGGCTTTTATTTCATCGATTTTCACCTTGACATCAAGCCCGTTCTGTTTGTAAAGGTCTTTTCTGCCGGTGATTTCCGTGCAGGTATCAAGCATTTTCAGATAGTCGTCAAAGTTATCGACATCAAAATACGCAACCGTAATTCCCGCATTTTCGAGCTGTTCCTTCATCTCGACATCTGCCGCCGTGGAAGCGCTTGCGATAACGAAATCGGGGTTCGCCGAAAGCAGCGCCTCAAAGCTCGGAGAATGAGCGCCGCCGAGGTTCACAGCGTCGGGCAAATCCAAGCCGAAATCGTCCCACGCGTCATCAACGGCTGCGCAAATCTCGCCGCCCGAAAGCGTCCACACATCGGCAAAGCTCCCGATAAGCGCGGCTGTTCGCTTGGGATTTTTCGCTATCGTAACCTCACGGTTCAGCGCGTCCGTAAAAGTAACCGCATTCTCGTTTTTCTGCGAATTATCGCCGTTTTTTCCCACCGAGCAGCCAACAAGCGCAATCATCGCAGCAAGCAGTAAAATTATCGAAAATCTTTTCATATTTTATCCTCTCAATCTAACAATTCAGCACTTTATCATTATAGCACATAACAGTGTGATTTGTCAAATAAAAAATCAGAACCGGTTTTTCGGATATCCGTATTTCGGCAAAAAAGCCCGCTTTCCCGAACGAACAGCAGGCGTTTCTTATTCATAATTTCCGCGATTGCTCACGGGAACGAGTTCTATTCAGTCTTGTTTTTGAGCAAAAACTCCGTCAAAAATTTATGAGCAAGGCTTCCCTGAAAAATCTCCTTTTCGATTTCTCCGAGAGTGTACCAAGCCGCGCTGTCAACCTCTTTTTCGTTGATGTGAAGCTCCTCGGTATCGGCAACACAGGAGAAATTCAGCATAAGCGTGTTGCTCGGCTCGAAGTAGGCGCTTTTGTTGAAACGGATTTCCCCGACAGCCACGCCAAGCTCCTCGCGAACCTCCCGCGAAACGGCTTCCTCAGCGCTTTCGCCCTTGTTGACATAGCCGGCAACCAGAATGTTTTTGTCATTTCCGTACTGCTTTATCAGCACGATTTTGTCACGCGCGGGACTCAGAACCTCCATACTCACCGCCGTGCTGAAAATCGGGAAACGAAACCTCCCACACCGCTCGCAGAACGGAATTTCCCCCTCGCCGTCAAGCGGCTTTTCAATCAGCTCCGTCCCGCATTCATAGCAAAAATTCATACTCAAAATCTCCTTTTCCCGCAATCATTTTTCCACGGATTTTCACGATTATCAAGAGAAAAACCGCTCCCTGCGATTAGGCAAGGAGCGTTCGTTTTACTTGAATTTTTCGAGCAGTTCGCCGAGAATTTTCGCTTGGCAGTTCAGCTCGTCGCTTGAGGAAGCGCTTTCCTGAGCCGTTTCGGAGTTCCTTTGAGCAACGGACGAAATAACCCCGATTTTATCGTTAATCGCGGCGACATCGCGCGTCTGTTCGCCGCAGGCCTCGGAAATTCTCGCAACAAGCAAATCCACTTCCTTGGATTTCTCGGTAACCGCCGCAAGCGAAGCCGCAGTTTCGTTTGCGATAGTCGAGCCTTTTTCGATAGCCTCGGCAGTGCTTGTGATAAGCTCTGTCGTTCCCTGAACCGCCTCGGCGGACTTGGACGCGAGATTTCTCACCTCGTCCGCGACAACCGCAAATCCCTTGCCTGCCGCACCCGCTCTCGCCGCCTCGATTGACGCGTTAAGCGCGAGAATGTTCGTCTGGAACGCGATGTCGTCGATGGTCTTGATAATCTTCTCAATCTGCACGGACATCTCGGTAATCTGCTCCATTGAAGCGAGCAGCTCTTTCATACTCTCGTTGCTCGCGGCAACCGCTTCTCCCGTCTGATTTGAGAAGAAAAGCGCTTTCTCGGCGCTGTCGCCGTTCTCCTTTGTGAGCGCCATAAATTTATCGGCAATTCCGCTCATCTCGGCAACGGTTTCGGTCTGCTCCCTTGCACCCGAAGCAAGATTTGCCGCGGACGCAGAAACATTTGCCGCGCTTTCGTTAACCCTCTCGGAAGCCGAGCTTATTCCATCGATAACCGAGCCGATTGACTTGGAAATCTGGTCGATGGAGTCCTTGATGGGCGCGAAATCTCCGACATAATCCGCGCCGAAGTTGACGTTAAAATCGCCGTCCTTCATTCTGGAAAGGTTGGCGGAAATATCACCGACATAGCTCTTGAGCGCCTTGTTGGTATCGGCAAGATTTTCGCTGAGCTTGCCCAGACTGTCGTTTCCGTGGTAAGAAAGCTCATAGCTGAGGTTGCCCCTGCCCATATTCTCTGCGGCGGCGTTCAGGCTGTCGATTGGCTTCATACAGCGCTTTACAACAATCGCGCAAAGTACCACAACCAGCAAAACCGCCACAACCATTACCACAAGCTGAAGAACCATAAGCGTGGTTATGCCGCCGGTGTAGGTGCCGTAGTCGATTGCGTAGCCGAGCGTCCAGCCGTTTTCAAGCTCTACCGTTGCGATTGCACGATAAACGCCGTCAAAATCGTTCTTGAAGGAAATCGTCCCCGGCTCGCCCTTTTCCTTGTACGCGGGGATATCCGAAACGTTTGTGAAAACCGACTCGTTGTTTACGATTTTCGGGAGAAACTCCTCGTTTTTGTGAACGAGAACGTTTCCGTCCGCGTCAATCAGGAACGGATAAGCGTTTTCTGAGATTTTTATTTCGCTGACGGTATTGACAAGCTGGTCGATATAAACATCGCCGCCTGCGATTGCAAAGAGCTTTCCGTCATCGGAGTAACCCGCCGTAGCAACGGTGATAATCAGGCTTCCCGTGTTGAAATCTATGTACGGAGAGGTGCAAATCGACTTTCCGTGAGCAACCTCAGCGTCCTTGTACCAGCCGCGCTCCATAACGATAAACTCGGGCGGCAGCTCGATATCGGTATTGAAAACCGTGATGTTAGTGGGATAGGCAAGATACGCGCTGTAAACCGTGCCGCCGGAGCTTTCGCAGGCTGCGGCAAGCATTTTCTGAAGCTGTTCGGGAGCGGGTGCAAACGACGCAGAAAAAGTCGCGATATCCGAAACAATCGCTTCCTGCTTGTCCAGCCAGCCGTCAAGCACCGATGATTGATGCTTCAGCTCGTTTACAACCTTGGATTGGCTTTCCGATGAAACCATATTGTTGGCGATAACATAACTTACAATTGACGAAATCATCAGCATAACTGCCGTGAGGACACTTACACAGATTATTATTTTCTTGTCAAGTCCAAGCGATTTTTTCATAAAATTCTCCTTATTAAACATCTGCTGATGCAATTACCTTCCTATTATATCAGTTTTTTCGACAATTGTCAACAAATTATTTCCCAAAAATTCATAAAGCCAATTGGGAAAAAAAACGAAAACATAATTCCCGATTTACATATTTTTTCAAAGTCAGATGAGAATACCGCAGCAATGGTCGATTTCGTGCTGGATAATCTGCGCGGTAAAGCC
>SFJQ01000006.1 GCA_004555855.1 [Eubacterium] saphenum
ATCAGCACAAATTAACGGAAAAACAGGATAATATAGCGCAAATTAAAGGGAAATCGCATAGCTTTTTCCAGATAAAAGCGAGGATAAAATCGGCGATTTTGCAGAAAATATGAGCGTAAACTTTCAAAAGGAGTGATTATATGACACGACAGACGTCAAGCGTTATCAAGGGCGCAGCCGCGGGAGTTATCGCGGGAAGTGCGGCTTTTATGGCGGTCAGAATGTTCACGGGCGGAAGTCACCGTGCCGGAAAAACCGCGAAGAAAGCGGTAAAGGTTATCGAAAATCTCGTGGATTCGATGATGTAAGCTCGGGATTTTCACAAAAATGCGCCGTTTCAAAATCGCGAAACGGCGCTGTTTTTATCTGTCAAGCTGCGCGAAAACCGCGAACAAATTCGGGATTGCCATCAGCCCGTTCAGCATATCGGCAATACCCCACGCAAGCCCCATATTCGCCGTGAAGGCGATGAGGAACGGCGCGGATTTGCGGTAATCTATTCTTCAAGCTGCGCGAAAACTTCTTTCCTCAGCGCGAAAACCGCGAACAAATTCGGGATTGCCATCAGCCCGTTCAGCATATCCGCAACTCCCCACGCAAGCCCCATATTCACAGCTGCGCCGACTATCGAAAACGCTGTGAAGGCGATGAGGAACGGCTTTCTTATGCGGTTTCCGAAGATGTAGCACGCCGCCTCGCTTCCGAAATACGACCAGCCGATGACCGTTGAAAACGCGAACATCGCCACCAGTACCGCCAAAACTCCGCCAGCCCAGTCGCCGAACTCGGATTTGAACGCGATTGACGCAAGCCCCGAACCCGAAACCGGCTCGATAACCGCGCCCACGATTTTCCCGCCCTCGGAAACGCCCGTGATTTGCATAACGTTTGAATAGGGCGCAAAATCGGGCAGCTGCGCTTCGATTTCCTCGCCGTGAACCCCGAAACAGCGGATTTTCCCGCCGCTTTGCTTGCCGTCCGTGATGATTTCATCGCGCTCGTTGAGCCGAAAATACTGCGTTTCCTCGGTCACCGAGCTTAAAACCGCGTCCTTTTCGGGGAGCTTGCACCCGCTTGTCAGCAGCACCGCCGCCGTTAATCCGCACATTATAATAGTGTCGAAAAATACCTCGAAAATGCTCCACATACCGCAGATTTTCGCGCTTTTCATATCGCTTGCCGTGTGCGCGAAAACCGATGTGCCAAGCCCCGCTTCGTTTGAGAACGCGCCGCGCTTGAAACCCATCGATACCGCAGTTTTCACGGCTGCTCCGAAAATCCCGCCGCCGACTGCCGAAAAACCGAACGCCGACCGGAAAATCTCCCCGAAAACCTCCGGCAAACGCGCCGCATTCGCGATGAGGATATACAGAGCGCCGATGATGTAAAAGCCCGACATTACCGGCACGATTTTCGCGGAGAATGCGGCTATCCTTTTCACGCCGCCGAAAACCACGACAGCCGCCAGCGCTGCCAGTAAAAATCCCGTCACGAGCGGCGGCACACCGAAACCGATTTTCAGCGCCTCGGAAGCCGAGTTCATCTGCGCGGCGTTGCCCATACCGAACCCCGCCAGCACGCAAAGTCCCGAGTAAATCAGCGAAAGCGGCTTTGCAAGGCGCTTTGTGGAGCGCTTTTTCTCAAGTCCACCGCGGATATAGTACATCGCGCCGCCGTGAAAAGCTCCGTCTTTGCCGCGTTTTCGGTAGAGAAACCCGAGCGCGTTTTCGGCAAAACCCGTCATCATACCGAAAACCGCGCAAATCCACATCCAGAAAACCGCGCCCGCGCCGCCGATTGCCAGAGCCGAGCCGACGCCCGCGATGTTGCCGGTACCGAGGGTTGCCGCGAGTGCCTGACACATCGAGCGAAACGGGGAAGTGCCACTGTCGGTGGTTTTGGAGCGCGAGAAAATCGTGGATTTCAGCACCGTTATGAATTTCCGCACCTGAAAAAACCGCGATTTCACGCTGAAATAGACGCCTGTGAACAGCATCGCGCAAAGCATCGGCGCGCCCCAGACGATTTTGTCGTTGATGAAAGAAATTATGCCCATAAAAACCCCCCTCGTCCATAATATTCGGACAAGGGGGAAGTTATGTTTATTTCGGCGAAACCGTGATGATTTCCTTGGCTTTGGAGCGGGCGTAGCTGATGGTGTTTGCCGTGCCGCCCTTTTGCCCGTCGAAAACCGCTATCAGCAGGTCGCAGCAGTTCACAAGCGCGCGATTTCGCTTCATCATACAGCTTTTCGTGTAGCTTTCGCTCACGCACACAACCGCCGCGCATTCACCGAGAATTTTGTCGTAACGCCGCTTTTCCGCGTCCGTCCAACCATTTGTCTGCGTCCGGCAGGGGATTATCGCCGTGAGCTTTATGTTCGGGTAGATTTTTTTCAGCTCCAGCACGATTTCCGCACACCACATATCCGTGCCGCGCGCCATTCCGCTGAAAAAGCAGTCCGCGCCGTCCTTTATGCACTGCTCGATGACTGCCCCGAGCCTTGCTTTAAGGGCAGCGCACATCGGGTGTTCCTCGCTCGGAAACGGCATTTTTTCGGGACGATAGCCCGTGAATGATACTGAATACATTTCCTGTCAGCCGTTTACGGGAATATTTGCGTCAAGAGCCGCTGTGGATAGAATATTGCTGATGATAATTGCCGCGAGCGCCACGTTAAACAGATTTGTTATGCCGATATAGCTTGCTTTATAGCGCTTGTGGTCGAGATGTCCCGCAAGAAAGCCAATCCACGCCGCCGATACCGCAACCGCGATTACCAGCGCCAGAATTGCTCCGAATGCCGTTACATCAACATTAAACGCTTTTGTGAGCAGAAATTCAAGCGTGATGTCGGTAAGCGGCACAAGCAGCAGCGGAAGCGTTGCCCAAGCCCACTGTCTGCGTTTTGTGCAGAGAAAAACCGCTATGAAAAGCACGAACATTCCTGCAATTACGACACATTCGATACCCATAAGCTCACCTCTTCTTTCGGATTATTTGAGAATTTCCGCCGCCTTTTCGTTATCAGCGCAAATCGCGTAGTAAACGGTTTTCCCGTTCACATTGGCAAAGCAGTCGTCAAATTTGTACATTTCCTTAGGCGTGTAGTCTGTAAATGTATTGCGCTGCGTTTCAATTCTTTTTTCGATTGCTTCCTTGATTTTAGCGGCAGTTTCCGCGTCCTTGGCAGTCAAAATTCCAAATTCATCGGGCTTTGCTCCCGAAGCGCAGATATAAACGCTGTATTCCTCAACCTCGTCCTCGGTTGTGCCGAACCAAAACTCCAGCTTTTGCGCGTCTATCTCAACCATTGACGGGAACTCAACCTCCCCGAGCAGCTTTTCGGTCTTTTCCTTTGCGGAAAGCGTTGTCTGGGAAACGCTGCTTGTGGAAGTATCGGAAGTGCTGCCCGAAGAGCTTCCCGATGAAGAATTGCAGCCGCAAAGTCCGCACACGAGCGCCGCTGTAATTACCGATAAAAGTATCTTTTTCATTTTGTTTCTCCTGTTCTTTTACATTATTCTTTGAAGCTCCGACAACAGAACCGCGTAGGTTCTCCCCTTAAAGTGCATTCCGTCAATCTCGGCGAAATCCTCAAGGAAATAGCCGTCATCATCGCTTATTATACTGTACAAATCGCAATATTTGAGCCCAAGCTCCGAGCACATACTCTTGATGTACCTGTTCACCTCGCGAACCTCGCTGTTGTCGATATTCGGGTAATCGGTAACGCGCGCAGTCGGCGTAACCGAAATGCAGCAGATATCCGCGTCGGGACAAACGTCAATCAGCTTTTCGACAAGCTCGCGATAGCTGCTTTCAAGACCGCTGTGGCTTCCGGACATCGCGTTGCTGCCGAGCATAATGAAAATGCGCTTCGGCTGCTTTTGCGCGGCGTATTCGACAGCCGTCATACCCTTGTCGTCAAGCGTTTTTGTCATCGCCCCGTAAGGCGTCATTCCGACAGCCGCCGCGACCTGTGACATATCGAGATAACCCGGATAGAGGTAAAGTCCCGTGAAAATGCTGTCGCCGATAAACAAATCGTCCTCGAAGAAACTCAAATCAAACGTTTCGCTCCAATAAATCTCCGAGCTTGTCGAACTGCTTTCCGTGCTGCTCCGGCTGCTCTCCGTGCCTGAATCGGACGAGCTTTCCGTACTCGTGCTGCTTGTGAAAACAATATCCTCGGAGCTGCTTGTTGAAGAAACCGAGCCGCTTGACGTATCAATCATCGAAAAACTGCTTGTTGACGAAGAATTTTTCGAGTCATCGGAAACGTTTGAAAACAGCACTATGAAAACGCCCGCGCAAAGCCCCAGAAGCACGATTATCATCAGTATGTAAATCACGACAATCGAGCGCGGAATCTTTGGCATATTCTTTCTTCCCCGATTATTTGGGTTTGCCATTTTTCTCTGATTTCCCCCTTTATTTAATATTCCTATTGTAACATATTCTTGCCGAAAAATCAAGCAATTTTACTAAAAAAATTATTACATTTTTATTACAAATACCAAAAATCAGCGAAACTCCTCGCCGTTTTGGGCGAAAATTCTCGTTCTGGTGATTTTCAGTCGGCTGATTTTCTCGCCCGAGAATTTCTCATACGCTTCAAAAAGCAGCGCGGGATTTAGATTAAACTCGTTTCCCGCAGGCAGCCGAACTGTGATTACATCGCCGATTTCGAGCTTTTTGATATTCGGCTTGAGGTCGATTTCGGATACGCCCTTTTTCGTCTTTTTCTCAACGAGAATTTTCTCGCTTTGTGCAAATTCCGCGAATTTTTCTCGGGAAACATCGGCTTCGATTTCGTACTCCGCTTCAACAATGTCGGTGTTTTTCATCACGGGCACGGCGGTTTCGGTTATCCGCAAATCAAGCGGGAGCGAAGCGTTAAGCCGCGCGGTGACTTCTTCGGGGGAAATCTCCTCAATAAGCCGAAAGTCCGCAGCCTCGCGCAAGCCCTCCTGTCCGAGCGACAGCGGCAGCATAAACTGAATGTATAGATGCGGGTTGAAGCCCTCGGTGTACCACACGGGGAGCTTTGATTTTATAATCGCGCGCTGAAAAACGCGGTACAAATCAAGGTGCGAGATATATTTTGCGCGGTCGGTTTTGCTGAAAAACACGCGCGTGTTTACGTTTGGCATTTCGCTTCACCTCAAATCTTTTTGCAGCATTCGCCGCCGATATTCCTGATAACACCGCAGTTTGAGCATTTTTCACGGCAATTCGGCGTGGTAATTTCAGCGTGAGCGCGCTTGTTTTCCTCAACGAAAAATTCGTGAGAAACGAGCATATTTATATGGCTCCACGGCGCGGTTTCCTCATAGGAACGCTGTCTGTTCGCGTAAAACTCCATCGAAAGCCCGCACTCCGCGAACGCTTCTTTCCAGTTGTCGAAATTGAAATACTCGTCCCAGCCGTCCAGCACGCAGCCCTTTTTCCACGCGAGATAAATCGCTTTTCCCACGCGTCTGTCGCCTCTCGCCAAGACCGCTTCCAGCAGCGAAACGTCATATTTCGACCACGAAATGCTGATTTTCTTGTCGGCACAGATTTCGGTCATCAGCTTTTGCTTGCGCTTGATTTCCGCTTCGCTTGCCTGCGGTTCAAATTCAAACGGCGTGAACGGCTTCGGGATAAACGTTGACAGCGAAATGGAAACGCTCGGCGATTTGCCTTTTTTGCGGTTCGGGTTTTGGTAAAACTCGTCGATAACCGCCTTCGCAAGCGTGTAAATTCCGCGGATATCGTCATCGGTTTCGGTGGGAAGACCGAGCATAAAGTACAGCTTAATCGATGTGTAGCCGCCCTCGAAGGCAATTTTCGCGCTGCTTAAAACATCGCTTTCCTTGATATTTTTGTTGATGACATCGCGCAGTCGCTGAGTTCCCGCTTCGGGCGCAAAGGTAAGTCCGCTTTTGCGAACCGATGAGATTTCCTCGAAGATTTTCTCGCTGAAACGGTCAACGCGCAGCGACGGGAGCGACAGATTTATGCGGTTTTTCGAGGTGTACGCCGTGAGCGTTCCGAGCAAGCCCTCGATGTCCGAGAAATCGCTTGTGGAAAGGGAAGAAAGCGATACTTCATCGTAGCCCGTGTTCTCGCAGAGCGCTTTTGTCTGACTGAGAACCGTTTCGGTTTTTTTCTCGCGGAACGGTCGGTAGATGAACCCCGCCTGACAGAAACGGCAGCCGCGAATACACCCGCGAAGCACCTCGACAACAGCGCGGTTGTGGACGATATCGGTGAACGGAACGACAAAATTCTCGGGCGAATAAACGCTGTCAAAGTCCTTGATAATGCGCTTTTTCACCTGCTCGGGCGCGGGACTTTTCGCCGTGATTTTCTGCACGGTGCCGTCCTCGTTGTAAGAAACGTCATAGAGCGACGGAACGTAAATTCCCTCGATTTGCGCGGCTTTTTCGAGAAACTCGGCTTTTGTCGCGCCGTTTTTCTTGCACTCCTCCATAAGCCGCATCAGCTCAAGGTTCATCTCCTCGCCCTCGCCGACTGCAAACAAATCGAAGAAATCACAAAGCGGCTCGGCGTTGCACACGCAAGGTCCGCCCCCTATTATAATAGGAGTAAGCGCGGTGCGTTCGCTTGCGAGGACGGGAACTCCCGCCAAATCCAGCATCTCGAGGATTGTCGTGTAGCACAACTCATACTGTATCGTAAAGCCGATAAAATCGAAATCCTTGATAGGGTCAAGGCTCTCCAGCGCGTAGAGCGGGATATTTCTCTCGCGCATTTTCTGCTCCATATCGGGAAGCGGCATAAAAACGCGCTCGCACCAGTAGTTCGGCACGCGGTTTTTCAGCCCGTAGAGGATTTTCATTCCGAGGTGCGACATACCGATTTCGTAGGTGTCGGGGAAGCAGAACGCAAACCTCACGTCAACGTTTTCCTTGTCCTTGTACACGCTTCCGCTTTCGCCGCCGATATAGCGTGACGGTTTCTGCACGTCAAGCAAAAACTCGTCCAGTTTCTTCATCATTTCATCGTTTCTGTACATTTCAATTCCTTAATTTTCTCTCATACCATTCTTGTTTCGTCATCAGCACAGCGCGCGGCTTGCTGCCCTCGTAAGGTCCGACAATGCCCATTTTCTCCATCGTGTCGATTAATCGCGCGGCTCTGCCGTAACCGAGCTTCAGGTGCCGCTGAAGGGCAGAGGTGCTGGCTTGTCCGGCGGTTACGACAAATTCAATCGCGTCATCGAGCTTCTCGTCCGCGTCATCTCCGTCAACATCATCGGCGGTCGCGTTTTTATCGCTGCTTGTGACAATCTCGGTCTGGCGCTCGATTTCAGCCATAATGCTCTCATCGTACTCCGCGCTGAACGTCTGCTTGATAAACTCGACAACGCGCTCCACTTCATCATCGGAAACGTAGCAGCCCTGCAATCTAATCGGCTTCGGCGAACCCACCGGCATATACAGCATATCGCCGTTTCCGAGCAGTTTTTCGGCACCGGACGCGTCCAGAATAACGCGGCTGTCCACCTGAGAAGCCACCATCAGCGCAATTCTTGACGGAATGTTGCCCTTAATCAAGCCAGTGACAACCTGTACCGTGGGCTTTTGCGTTGCGATAACGAGGTGCATACCCGCGGCTCTTGCTTTCTGTGCGAGGCGGACAATGCTGTCCTCAACGTCCTTGGGAGAAGCCATCATCAAATCGGCAAGCTCATCGATGAAAATGACAATTCTTGGCATAAGTTCGCTGTCGATTAAGCCTTTCTCCACCAACTCGTTGAAGCCGTCGATATTTCTCACGTTGTTCTCGGAGAAGAGCGTATAGCGGTTCTCCATCTCGGTTACCGCCCACGCGAGCGCGCCCGCAGCCTTTTTCGGGTCGGTGACAACAGGTATCAGCAAATGCGGGATTCCGTTGTACATCATAAACTCAACCTGCTTCGGGTCAACCATTATCAGGCGCACGTCCGAGGGCGTGGATTTCATCAGAATGCTCATTATAATTGAGTTCACGCAGACGGATTTACCAGAGCCTGTCGTTCCCGCAATCAGCAAATGCGGCATTTTCGACACGTTGCAGCGCACCGTTTCGCCGCTGATGTCCTTTCCGAGAACGCTGTCGAGCTTGTTCGGGAAGGTCTTTTTGAAGTTCTCGTTATCGACAAGCTCGCGGAAGAACACGGTTTCCTTGACTTTATTCGGGATTTCGATACCCACGGCTGCTTTGTCGGGCACGGGCGCAATTCTTACTCCCGCAACCGCGAGATTAAGCGCGACATCATCGGCAAGTCCCGCAATTTTCGAGATTTTCACGCCGGGGGCAAGCTGAAGCTCATAGCGCGTTACGGAAGGACCTCTTGAAGCACCGAGGAACGTTGTCGAAACGCCGAAGCTCTTGAGCGTGTCAACCAGCTTCTGCGCGTTTGAGTGGATTTCGTTTTCGATATCATCGGGCTTCGCGGGCTTTTTCACCTCGTTCAGAAGCGTCATCGGCGGCAATGTGTACACGTCCGAAAGCGTGAGCTGCTTCTCGCGGTTTTCACGGACAGGCGGCTTTACAACGGGAATTTCGGGCTGTTTTTCGGGCGCTGCTTCGTCAACGATATCGTCCAAATCAAACGGCAGCTCTCCCTCGTCAACCTCGGAAATGCTGTCAACATCGGAATTTTGCTTATCGTAAACAGGCTTTTCAACCCGCGTTACATCAGCTCTCGGCTGTTTCAAATCGTCCGAATACACGATATTTTCACGCGGCGCGTCCACGATTTTAGAAACACGCGCGGGAGCTTTTTCGGCGTTTAGCTTGTCCAGAGCCTCGACAATCGGCACCAAATCCGCGTCGTTATCCACGAAACGCTCGGGGTCGGGCTGCTCCGGTTCACGCATAATCGGGTGCTTTTTCTCCATATATTTTTTCAGCGCCTCGTGATAATCGCGCGAATCCTGCCGCTGTTCCTCGAGAGCCTTTGAGTTGTCGCGCTCGGGCGGGAGCTTTACGGGAGCGGTTTTCTGAGGCTTTTCAGACTCCTTCGCGGGAGCGGGCGAACCCGTTTTCCCAACGCTTCCCACAACGTCCTTCATATCTTCAAGCTGCGCGCGTTTTTGCACGTCCTTCTGCAAATCGCGCTCGATTTTGTTTGTCGTCTGAACAGCTGCGCGGCGGCGTTCTTTTTCCTCCTCGCGGATACGGCGGTACTCCTGATTAAGCACCGCGGACTGTTCGCGGCGGCGCTCGATACCCTGAGCGGTTTTCGTGCCCGCAGTCTTGACGCCCTTGCCGATTTTCCCGAAAATCTCGTTCAGCGGCATATCTATCATCAGCAAAATGCACACCAGCATAATTATCACGATGATGATACCCGCGCCGAGCTGCCCGAGAAACAGCAGCGGTACTCCGAGGAACAGCGCGAAAAATCCGCCGCCCGCAAAGCTCCTTCCGTTTACATAGAGCTTTACAATCACATCACCGAAATCCTCGCCGTTAACCTTGCCCGTAATGAAAATCTCAAACGCGGCGCAGAGGATAAGCTGCGCGAAAACGAATTTCCACGCGGTTGCGTCGGCGTTCGGGCGATTTGACGAAATAAGCACGGCAAGCGTTATCATAAGCGGTCCTACGGTGTACGCGGGGATACCGAAAAGCCCGTGCATTACATCGTGGAGCGCGCGCCAGCCCTCGCTGCCGGGAATAATCGCGATAAGCGTGAACACAACGCCGACAGCAAGCAAAACTACCGAAGCGATTTTACGTTTTTTCCTGCTTTTTTTGAGAGCTTCCTCACGCAGACGCTGTTCTTCGAGCGCCTTTTTGGAACGCGCCGCTGAAGTTGATTTGGATTTCCCCGTAGTTCCCGTTGTGCGGGAACCCGATTTTTTCTCTGCCATTTTTTCACCCCAAAGTTATGTAATCGAAGTTTATGCAAAAAGGGAAGCGAGCGTGTTCCCCGTGACGTTTTCCCAGATGCCGCCCGCAAGGCAGGCAGCGCCGATTATCGCGGTGTAGATGCCGAAAATCTTGAAGCGGTCCTTTTCGAGCAGCCATTTCACCAGCTTTATCGCCAGAAATCCCACAACAGCTGCGATTATAAAACCAACGCCGAGCGCAAGCCAGTCGAGCTGAATATCCGATTTCACCGCTTCGCCGATTTCGAGAACGCTTCCGCCGAGGATTGCGGGAATGCCGAGGATAAACGCGAAAGTCACCGCCGTGTTCTTCTCAAGACCGCAGAAAAGCCCCGCGGCTGTCGTTGAACCCGAGCGCGAAACTCCCGGAAACAGCGCCACGCACTGGAAAAGTCCCACGATAACGCCGTCCTTGACGGTCATCTGCTCGCCTGTTTTCAAGCCGCCGCACCTGTCCGACATAAACAAAAGCATTGCCGTGAACAAAAACGCCGCGCCCTCGAAAATGATATCGCCATCGCCCTGACGCGCCGTGAAAAAGTCCTTGACAAGGTACGCGGGTATCAGGATAAGCGTTGCGATTATCACCATAAACATCATTCTGCGGTTTGCATTCATCTTTTTCCACGAGAATTTTCCCGTGAAGATATCGCGGAACGTGAGGAAAAATTCCTTAATCATACCCCAGATTGTTTTGCGAAACGCTATGAAAACCGCCGCGAGCGTTCCCAAGTGAAGCACGATGGACAAAATCAGCGCCGCTTCGCCGTTCACGCCCGTGATGTGCTGGACAATCGAGAGATGTCCCGAACTTGACACGGGAAGAAATTCCGTCAGCCCTTGTACAATAGCCTGTATAATCACCGTAATATAATCCATAATATGTACCTTTCAGTCGCGTCCGTTCCCCTTTCGGGGAGCGGTTTTGCCTTAATTTCCGTTAAACCATAGCCGCATTGTGTTGACTGCGGCAACGTTTCTCAATTTTTCCGTATTCTCGTCAACAACGGGCGCGGGTTCTTCGGGGAGCGCCGAGAACGCGCCGTTCAGCTTCTCAAACGGTATCATCGCTGTTCACCCCGCAAATCCCGCATAACCGCGCTTCCGCCGTAAAACGCGCCGTTCAATTCAGCGTTTCTTGATTTCACGGCAACGGCTTTTTGCTTTTTCCCGCCGCTTTCCTTTGATGAGGAATTTTTGGCGGATTTCGAGGATTTCGTTGATTTGGAAGACTTCGCGGGAGCTTTTCGGGGAGTCTTCGACTTGTCCTTTTCAATCAGCTCATACAGCCGTTTCACAGCGTCCGAGAGCGAGCCGAGATTATCGATAAGCCCTTCTTCGACGGCGTTTTTCCCGTCAAGCACCGTTCCGATATCGAGAACCAGCTCATCGCGCTCCATCATCAGTTCCTTAAAGCGCTCGGGGGAAATGCGGGAGTTTTTCGTCACGAAACGCGTTATTCTGTCCTGCATTTTCTCAAAGTAGTTCATCGTCTGCGGCACTCCGAGCATCATTCCGTTCATACGCACGGGGTGAATGGTCATTGTCGCGGACGGCACGATGAAGCTCTCCTTCGCCGATACCGCAAGCGGCACTCCTATCGAATGTCCGCCGCCGACAACTATCGATACCGTGGGCTTTGAGATACCCGCGATAAGCTCGGCGATTGCAAGCCCCGCTTCAACGTCCCCGCCGACCGTGTTCAGCACGATAAGCAAGCCCTCAACCGAGCTGTCCTGCTCGATTGAAACAAGCGCGGGGATAATATGCTCGTATTTTGTCGTTTTGTTCTGCGGCGGGAGGATATAGTGTCCCTCAATCTGCCCGATTATCGACAAGCAGTGAATGTTGTACGGCGCGTTTGCTGTCGCGATTATTCCCATATCGATAATCTGCTGGTTCTGCTGTTCCGAAAACGGAGCGTTGTTCTCCTCGGAAACCTCGTTTTTATGGCTCATTTTTGCACCTCTTGTACGTTTTTACAATAGTATTCCGAGCAAAGTGAAAAATATTCGCATAAAAACACATTATATATTATAACACAAACGGAAAATTTTTTCAAGAGCTTTTGCGAATACTGCGGGAAATTATATCATACTTTGTACAAAACAAGCATACAGTAGTGATGTAACGACAATACCCCTCGCGGAAAATATAAGGAGGATACTTTTAATGGAAGAAACAAGCAAAACCGCCGTTTTCATCGATGAAATTATTTTTGACGGACAAACGGAACAGGGCGTGGAGCTGGACTATGTTCTGCCCGATTACTGCCCCGATATCTTCAAAATCCTGTCCTGCTCGCTCACGCCGAAAATCGTGTCGTACAGCGTGTCGAGCGACGGAAAACTCTCGCTTGACGGCGTGGTGTACATAAAAGCGCTCTACCTCGCCGAGAACAGCTCCGATGTCTTTTGCATCGACCAGCGCTACACCTACTCAAAGCTCATCGACATCGCCCGAAAGGACGCCGTTTCACCGTGGCTTTCGTTCGAGATGAAGCAGGATTACTGCACCTGTCGAGCGGTTTCCCCGAGGAGAATTGACGTGCGCGGCGCGGTTTCCTGTCGGATAAAGGCGGAGAGCTGCCGCGAGAACAAGCTTTGCGATATCCCCGAAGGACTTCAGGTGAAGTCGCGCGCCGTGACCTGCTGCGGGAAAACGCTCTACGCGAAAAAGCAGATTTTAAGCTCCGAGGAAATCGAAACCGGCTCGGCGGGCGTTGCGTTTATAATGCAGAGCAGCGCTTGCCCGAAAGTCACAGATGTGAGAATTGTCGCGGATAAGGCGGTTGTGAAGGGGAGCGTAATCGTGAGCGCGCTCTACGGCTTGCCGAACGCGGATTCAAGCGGCTGCTCGGAAGCTGAGAAAATGACCGCGGAAATCCCGATAAGCGCGATTTTGGACATCGCGGGGATTACCGATGAGCACATCACAGTACCCACGCTTACAATTCTCGATTTCGAGCTTATCCCGAAAAACGACAGCGGCATTATCTCTTGCAGAATAAGCGCGGAATGCTCCGCAAAGGCTTGGAAAGCGGAACGAGCGGCTTTTCCCGTTGATGTTTACTCAACGGAGTATGAAACCGAGTTTCTCACAAATTCGCTTCGCCTCAACACCTCTCCGCGGCAGCTTTCCCAGACGCTCACCCTTAAAATGAACGTCACCGCCGAGAATTTCGAGATACGTTCCGTGTGGGACAGCCGCGCCGAGATTAAAAATCCCGTTTTGCGCGCGGGTGAAAACGGCGAACCCGAGTTTTCGGGAATGCTCTGCGGTTCTGTTTACGGGAAAAACGCCGAGGGAGCGCCGTTCTACCTTGAAAAGCAAGAGGCGTTCCGGCAGGTAATCCCCGTTTCCGATATCACCGAGATTACTTCGGCTCAGTTTGCCGCAAAAATCACCGGCACGGATTTCTCGATAAAATCGGACGGCACGATTGAGCTGTCGGCGCTTGCCGAGCTGAAAGGCGTGCTTTGCGATGTCGTGACGGCGGACGCTGTAAGCGAGGTCACGGTGCGCGAGGATAAGCCAAAGGCGAAAAACGACGAGTTCGCGCTGAGGATTTGCTACACCGACGAGCAGTCGGACTGCTGGAGTATTGCCAAAGCGTATAACACAACGGTAAAGGCGCTGATGGAAGAAAACGATATTTCCGATGAACAGGCGGCGCTTTCGGGTATGATTATTATTCCCACGGTATGATTTAGAAGATTAGTTGCTTGCGGGAGAAAAGTTCCCTCTTGCAGAAACCATAGGCGAAATTCGCGCCGGTCGCACCGGCGGAGAGGAGCATAGATTGATGAACAGCATTTACTCGGATATAGCAAAAAGAACCGGCGGGAATATTTATCTCGGGGTTGTGGGACCCGTGCGCTCGGGAAAATCCACGTTTATCAGCCGTTTTATGAACGACCTTGTTATCCCGAACATTCCCGATGAATACCGCCGCGAGCGCGCAAACGATGAGCTTCCGCAGTCCTCGGCAGGGAAGACGATTATGACAACCGAGCCGAAATTCGTGCCGGAAGAAGCGGTTTCCATTCAAGTTGACGATGTGAAAATGAACGTGCGGCTGATTGACTGCGTGGGGTACATTGTCCCGAGCGCAATCGGCTATATCGAAAACGAAGCGCCGCGAATGGTGATTACACCGTGGTTTGACGAGGAAATTCCGTTTAATATGGCGGCGGAAGTCGGCACGCGAAAGGTCATCACCGACCACTCGACAATCGGTATCGTCATCACCACGGACGGCTCGATAACCGACATTCCGCGCGAGGAATACGAGCAGGCTGAGGAGCGGATTATCTCCGAACTGAACGAGATAAACAAGCCGTTTGTCGTGCTGTTAAACTGCACAAATCCCGACAGCCCCGAGAGCAGAAAGCTCGCAGGAGAGCTGTCCGAGAAGTATCAGAGCCGCGTTATTCCGCTGAACTGCGTTGATATGGACGAGGACAAAATCAAGGAAATTCTCGGGGAAGTGCTGCTGAAATTCCCCGTGCGCGAGGTGAAAATCAAGATGCCGCGCTGGATTTCCGCGCTCGACAAGGAACACTGGCTCAAGAAGGACGTTTTCTCGTGTATAAAAGCTGCCGCTGCCGAAATTCACGGGATAAACGATATCAAAACCTGCGCGGAAAGCGTTTTGCAGTGCGATTACATCAAGCGTGCCGAAGCAGAGGACATTGATTTGGGAACAGGCTCGGGCGTTGTCGATATAACGCTGGAAAACGAGCTGTTTTACAGAATTCTCGGCGAGGCGACCGGTCTTGAGCTGAACAGCGAGAACGACCTTATGCCGTGTATGATTGAACTCGCGAACATAAAGCGCAGATATGAGCGTGTGAAAAACGCGCTGGACGAGGTTGAGGCAACGGGATATGGGATTGTGCTGCCGCAGATGGACGAACTCACGCTTGAAGAGCCGCAGATTATCAAGCAGGGCGGGAAATACGGCGTGCGGTTGAAAGCGTCCGCGCCGTCAATTCATATGATGAGCGCGAATATTACCACGGAAATCAACCCCATTGTCGGCAGCGAAAAGCAGTCCGAGGAGCTTATCAGCTACCTTTTGAACGACTTTGAGGAGAACCCGACAAAAATCTGGGAGAGCAATATTTTCGGGAAATCGCTGTCGGATTTGGTGAACGAGGGCTTGCACAACAAGCTCAACCGAATGCCGCAGGACGCGAGAATGAAGCTGCAGGAAACCATCGGCAGAATCATCAACGATGGCTGCGGCGGATTGATTTGCATAATTCTGTGAAGAAAACTTGAACCGGCAGATTTTTACCTGTCGGTTCGCTTTTTTTGAAAAAAGTACTTGACAAAACTTTTCGTCTGTGCTATAATAGTAACGTTAAATTGCTGGTGTAGCTCAGTCGGTAGAGCAGCGCATTCGTAATGCGCAGGTCGGGGGTTCGAGTCCGTTCACCAGCTCCACTTGAGGACGGTTCTTTGGACCGTCCTCTTCTGCGTTTTTGGAATTTTCGCAGGTGACAGAATGTCACACTTGCACGAAAACGGAGAAAGCCGCGGGTGCTGCGTAAAACTAAGCGCGATTTTTTCCGAGTTTTCGCGGGTTGTTCGCAAATCTGTCTGCAAATACCTTTTCGCTCCGAGCTTGTTCGGGGCGTTTTTTTGTGCAAAATTCCCGCCGACAGCTTTGCAGAGCCATTCGGCGGGATACGTTTTTCAACTCAGTCCGTAGAATTTCACGCGTTCCGTGAGAATTTCCTCGGCGTCATTCCCGATGATATCCAGCATTTCCGCCTTTATCAGAACGGTTTCCTCAATCCCGAAATAATCCTCGGCAAGCGCCTTCAGATAATCGAAACTAAATCTTGCGTCATAAGCCCCGCCCGCTGTCGTGACGTAATAGAGCTTCTTCGCTTTGCAAAGCCCTTTCGGAGCGCCGTTTTCATCGTATTCGGACACAATCCCCGTGACGTAGATGTTCTCGATGTAGATTTTCAGCACCGACGGAAACGACAAATCCCAGAACGGCGCGGCTATTACAATCGTATCTGCGGCGGCAAACTGCTTTGCGTATCTGAAAATTTCATCGGACAAATCGCCCTTTTCAAGCAGCGCCGTGCGGTATTTCAGCCGCTCGTTGTCAACCGGAACAAGTCCTTCTTTTTCGGGATTTACTTCCTCGTACCCGCCGAGCGTTTCGAGCAGCTTTCCGGCAAGCCTTTCCGTGCGGGAATTTTCGCGCGGACAGCAATTTACAAATAACGTCATTTTTTCTCCTTTTCAAAGAAACAGCCGCCCGATTTACCGAGCGACTGCTAATTTTTACTTTACCGACAGAAATATCACTCTGTTTTATACTTCTCAACCGTTTCTGCGAGATTTGTACCCATTGCGGAAAGCTCCTCTCCGGAAGCTGCGCTTTCCTCGGCGGTTGCTGTTGTGCTTTGCATACCGGCTTCGATTTTGGACATATTTTCGTTGATGAAGGTAATCGAGTTTTTCTGCTCGACAGCAGCGGAGTTTATCAGCTCGATTTCTGCGGTTACGCGGCTGATGTCCTCGACAATTCTTTCCATTCCCTCATACGCCTTGTTTGCGATATCCGTGCCGTTGTTAACCGCGTCAAGCGAGTCCTTGATGAGCGCTTCGGTGTTCTGAACGGCGCTCTGGCTCTTTGCTGCAAGCGCGCTTACCTCGCTTGCGACAACCGAGAAGCCTTTTCCTGCTTCGCCCGCTCTGGCAGCCTCTATAGACGCGTTGAGCGAGAGAATGTTTGTCTGGAACGCGATGTCGCTGATTGTCTGAATGATGTTGCTGATAGCGTAGGACTTGTTCTTGATATTTTCGACAGCCGCCAGCATTTCCTTCATCAGCTCGCCGCCCGTCTTTGCGTTTTCGTTTGTCTTGACGGTAAGCTCGGACACGCGCTCGGAAATCTGTGCGGTATTTTCAGCCTGCTCGTTGATTTTGGTTATGGTTTCGGACACATCGGAAATTGCCTTTGCTTCATCGATAGCCGTATCGGAGAGCGACTGTGCGCCTGAGGCAACCTGCTTTGCGCCCTCGCGCATACTTGAAATGCCGTCCTTAAGCCCCGAGAACGCGCTGTTCAGGGCGGTCGAAATCTTTTCGAGCGATTCGCCGATTTCAACGAAATCTCCCGCATACTGAACGTTTGAACGCGCTGTGAGGTCGCCGTTTGCAAGCGCTCCCAGCACCTCGCGTATATCGTTTATGTAAAGTCTGAGCGTTTCCACGGTTTTGCACATCGAGTCGGACAAAACATAGGTTTCATCATTCGGCGAGTCGTTGATAAAATCTGTCGTAACATCGCCTTCGGAGAGCTTACGCAGACGCTCCGTGTTCTTGGCAACGGGAGTTGAGATTTTGTTTGCAACCTTAATCGAAATGAAAATTCCCAGAATAGTGAGCGAAACCGCAAGCGCCAGTCCGATTACGATAGAAATGATGATGTTTTTCGTAACACCCGAGTAATTCTGGCAAACCGCGATTTTCCAGCCGTCCGTGTCGGGCACGGTTTTGAAAGAAGCGAGGTATTCTATGCCGTTTGCGGTGAAGCTCAGGGTGCCGCTCTCGCTGTTAATCATTTCGTTTGCGAGTATGTTGAAGTCCTTGTGGTCATCATCTGTGAGGTTTGCGAGGCTCATCACGGCGTCGCTATCGGATGAAGCGACAACCTGTCCGTGCTTATCTATAACAAAAATGCTGCTTCCTTCTGTAAGCGCGGACGTATCGAAGCCCTTTGAGAAATAAAGCGTGTCGATGCTGCCGTAGATGACGTACTGCTTGCCGTTATGGGTGAAAACGGGACCCGCCATCATTGTGGTAACGCTGTTGTCGGTCATACGGATAACCGGCGCGGAAATCGCGTATTTACCCTGCATTGCCAGCTGGAAATACTCGCGCTTCGAGATATCTGTGTCGTTATAGGTTTTTCCGTCCGCGTAGGAAACGGAGAAATCCTTGAAAACCGATGTGGAAGCAAGCTCTGCGAGAATTTTCTTTCGCCGCTCCATCGGAAGCGTTTCATCGAGAACGTCCGTGCTTTGTTCAACGGATTTCAGATTAAGCTGAAGATTTTCGATATTTTCTCTGAACATCTGGCAATACGCAGTCGAAAGGCTGTCCGCCTGATTGCGATAGCTGCTGTTGTACGCGTTGAAAATCAAAATCGCATTCGCCACAAGAAGCGTGACAACTATGACAACAACGCTCAAAATCGACAAGCGCAAAACTCGGTTTTTTATTGAAGTTTTCTTGCCCATAATCAAATTCTCCTTATATTTAGAATAATTCACAGAGCGATTAATTTAAACCATTCTCATTATACCATATTTGTCCAAAAAAATCAACACTTTTTAAATTTTTTTGTGAAATTTAATAAATTTAATGAACGCAAATGTAACGTAACGCATAATATGACTTGAGGGGGCGAAAAAATGCTTATTGAAACGGAGTACAACAGGAGAGCGGCGGTGAGATACGCGCTGACTTGGGCATTTGCGCGAAACCCGAGATTTTACGATTTCCACGATATCGGCGGCGACTGCACGAATTTCGTTTCGCAGTGCCTTTACGCGGGCTGCGGGGTGATGAATTACTCTCGGGAGAACGGCTGGTTTTACATAAATTCCGACAACCGCGCGCCCTCGTGGACAGGTGTGAATTTTCTGCGCGATTTTCTCCTCACAAACCTCGGCGCTGCCGTTTACGGGGAAGAAGTTCCGCTCTCGGAGATAAGGCGCGGCGATGTTATCCAGCTGATAAACGAAGAAGGCAGGTTTTACCACACGGTTTTTGTATCGGCTGTGCTTTATCCCATAACGCCCGACAACATTTTCGTCTGCGCGCACTCCGATGACGCGCGAAACCGCCGCCTTTCCACTTACGGCTACTCCGAGCTGTTCCCGATACATATAATCGGCGCGAGAAGAGAGATTTTTTTGAGTTGAGGTGCTGTTATGTTTATTTACACGGTGAAAAGCGGCGACACGCTGGGCGGTATTTCAAGAATGTTCGGCGTTCCCGCAAACAAAATCGCGTCCGACAACACGCTTTTAAATCCCGCAAGGCTTGCTGTCGGGCAAAGTCTTGTGATAATGTCGAACGAGCGGCGGTATGTTTTGCGGGAAGGGCAGACGCTTTTTTCGATTGCGAGCGAGTTCGGCGTGCCTCTGGAAACGCTCCTCGCGGCAAATCCCGACCTGAACCCGATTTCGCTTCAAGTGGGCGAAACTATCGTTATCCCGCAGACGAGGGATTTTCCGCGCCGTCCCGCGCTGATAAACGGCTACGCATATCCCACGATAACCGCGGAAAATCTGAGCTGCGCGCTGCCGTTTCTGACGTTTCTCAGCCCGTTTTCCTACTCGCTGACAACCGACGGCGAGCTTATCGCGCCGCGCGGAGAGGACTTGGTTTTGCGCGCTTTAAGAAGCTCCGTGATGCCGCTGATGACCGTCACGAACATCTTTGACGGCACGTTTTCTACGGAAGTACTGACGGCAATTTTGAACGATGAGGAAGCCCGCGAGCGGCTTATCTCGGCAATCCTGTTCGAGCTTGACGCAAAGGGCTACTACGGCGTGAACCTCGATATGGAGTACATCGCGCCCGATGACCGCGAGAGCTACAACGCGTTTCTCGCCGATATTTCCGAGCGGCTTCACGACGGCGGGTATATCTTGACAACGGCTCTCGCGCCGAAATACAGCGCCGACCAGCAGGGTATCCTGTACGAAAGCCACGACTATGCGGTTCAGGGAAGATACGCGGATTACACGATTTTAATGACGTATGAATGGGGATACTCCTTCTCCGCGCCGATGTCGGTTCAGCCGATTGAGGAAGTACGCAAGGTGCTTTCCTATGCGGTTTCGGAGATACCCTCGGAGAAAATCCTGATGGGAATGCCGAATTACGGCTATGACTGGACTTTGCCATATATGCGCGGCACTGCGGCTCAGAGTATCGGTTTCGCGGCGGCAACCGAGCTTGCGGGACGAACGGGCGCTGAGATTATGTATGATGAGCGCACGCAGACGCCCTATTTTTACTACACCGAAAACGATGTTCGGCACGTTGTGTGGTTTGACGACCCGAGAAGCATTTCCGAGAAACTGCGGCTTGTCGATGAGTTTGACCTCGCGGGAGCAAGCTGGTGGACGATAAACCGCTGCTACACGCCCGCTTGGCTTATCGCGCAGAATTACTTTGAGATAATCAAGTTCTAGTTTTCCTCCCAAACGAAAATTTCCCCGAGATAATCGGGGATTTTTTCATTTTACAGTATCTTCCACAGCGTAGGCTTTTGCATATCGCGGAACATATCAATCTGCGCCTCGGCACGGTCGCACGCTGCGTACAATTCATCGTCGCCCTCCTGCGCGAAGGAGTGGATTTCCGCTACCGATGAGGTGATTTCGAGCGCATGACCGAGGTCGTTTACGAGGATTGCAAAATCGATGAATTTGTTCCAGTCCTCCGAAAGCTCCTTTGCGATTTCCGAGGATTTTTCGGTATCGCCCGCCTCAAACGCCCGCTCAACCTCGTGGATTTTGTCCAGCATTTTCCCCGTGAAATCGTTCACCGCGAACACCGAGTAAATGCACCCGAAAGCCACAACGCAAAGCAAAATCACGCTTATCACAATTCGTTTCATCGCTTACTCCTTTTCGATAATCCCGTATTTTCCGTTCTTGTCCGCGGTCATCAAAAACACGCGCTTCTCCGAGATTTTCTCCTCGCGAAGCGTTTTCGTAAGCCACTTTTCGCCAAGTCCAAGCAAGCGCATTTGCTCGTTGTCGATAATTCCGTCGCGGATAATCACGGACGGCGGGTTTTCCGTAGAACCGCCCGCTTTAACGTCCTGTTTTTCGGCGGGCTGGAAGTCTTTTTTGAGGAAGAAGTTGATTTTGCCGGTAGTTTCGACAATCGCGTAGTGTATCTGGTCAACATCGAAAATCTGTTGATTTCTCATCGATTCCATCAAATCGTCAACCGTGTAGCGAAGCCGGTTCATCTCCTTTTGAAGCACTTTTCCCTCGCTGATGATAATGCGCGGGCTGCCGATAATCAGCTTTCGCATTCGCGGACTTTTGAGCATAAATCCCGACATAATCACGTCCAGACACACCAGCGTTAAAATGGGAACAATTCCCATAATCATCGGCACGCTGCTGTCTTCAACGGGAATTGCGGCGATGTTTGAAATCAGAATTGTCACGACAAGCTCGGACGGCTGAAGCTCGCCGAGTTGTCTTTTTCCCATAAGCCGCAGCGAAAAGGTTATCACGATGTACAAAATAACCGCGCGAATAAGAACGATTGCCAAAGAAAACACCTCTTTCGACTGCCGATAACCCCCCATCTGCTGCGTCACCTGCACAACGGCAGGCACAAAGCCTAGCCGTTGCACAGGTTCCTTTCATCTGAGGGCTTCTCGTCAGTCTGAATTATATAATTATTTATTATTATTCTGCACGTTTTGAAAAATATTCTATTGCAATTTAGACAACATTGTGCTATAATAGAAATGTATGAAAAAAATTCTGCCAAAGGATTGAAATATGAAAATAGGAGTATCAACCGCGTCCTTGTACCGGTATCACGTTGAGGACGCATTCGGGACGCTGTGTAAACTCGGGGTGAAAACCGCCGAGATTTTCGCCAACAGCACCGCCGAGGGACAAGAGCCGATAGTTTCTGAAATCCTCTCTATGCGCGACAAAAACAATGTCCGCATAACCTCGTTTCACCCGTTTTCTTCGCCGATGGAAAGCGTGTTTCTCTTCTCGGATTACGACCGCAGAATTGATGAGATGATGACGCTTTACCGCGGATTTTTCGGGAGTATGAACAAACTGGGAGCTTCGATTTTCGTGCTTCACGGCGCGATTTCAAGCTCAAAATGCTCGCCCGCGCACTATATGAAGCAGTTTTCGATGCTGTCCGAAGCGGGGCGGGAGTTCGGGATTACCGTGGCTCAGGAGAACGTGAGCTACTGTATGAGCGGCAGCTTGGAGTTCCTCAAAAAAATGAAGCGCGATATACCCGAAGCGGCGCGGTTTGTTCTCGATTTGAAACAGGCTCGCAGAAGCGGCGAAAACCCGCTCGATTATATAAAGGAGCTTGGCGAAAGCGTTGTGCATTGCCACATAAGCGACGCCGACGCCGACCGCGACTGCCTTGCCGTGGGAGCGGGAAAGTATGATTTTGAAACGCTGCTCAAGGCGTTTTCGGACAAGGGTTACAGCGGCGCGCTGATTGTCGAGCTGTACCGCAGGAATTACGGTGAATTTTCCGAGCTGAAGTCAAGTGTGGACTTCCTCGCGCAGCTTTGCGAAAAGCTCGGGATAAAATATACTTTGTGAAAAATTTTTATGGAAGGTGACATTTTATGAAACTTGACAAGCTTATCGGAGACCGCTTCAAGGAGCGCCCCTCGGACTGCCAGATTGACAGCCACGCGCTGATGACGAGAGGCGGTTATATGAAGTATGTGGCGAACGGAATTTACTCCTCGTTCCCTCCGCTCAAGAGAATTACCAAAAAAATCGAGAACATTATCCGCGAGGAAATGGACGCGGTTGACGGGCAGGAGGTTTCGTTCCCCGTGGTAATGCCCGCGTCGCTCTGGCAGGAGAGCGGCAGATACGAAAGCATAGGCTCGGAACTTCTCCGCTTTACCGATAGAAACAAGCAGCCGATGGTGCTTGGAATGACGCACGAGGAAGCTGCCGTACAGCTTGTCCGCGAGTACGCAAACAGCTACACAAAGTATCCGTTTATGATTTACCAGATACAGACGAAATTCCGCGATGAGGCAAGACCGCGCGGCGGCTTAATCCGCGTGCGCGAGTTCACGATGAAGGACGCGTACTCGTTCCACACCTCTCAGGAGGATTTGGAGGAATATTACGTTCGCGTTCACAAGGCGTATGAGAGAATTTACGCGCGCTGCGGAGTGCCGCAGGTGATTTCCGTAAAATCGGACAGCGGTATGATGGGCGGAAGCGTTTCGCACGAATTTATGCTGCTCACTCCTATCGGCGAGGACAGCATCGCAGTCTGCAAGCACTGCGGCTACACGGCAAACGTTGAAGCGGCGAAATCGGTTATCGAGAACGAGCGCGACGCTGTTTCCGAGGAACTCAAAGAGGTTCACACGCCCGATATCCACACGATTGAGGATATCTGCGAGTTTCTGAAAATGCCGCTGCAAAAGAGCTGCAAGGCGGTTGTTTACCAGAAAAATCACGACGACAGCTTTGTGGTGATTTTCATTCGCGGCGACCTCGATATCAACGAAACGAAGGTCACAAACTACCTCGGCTGCGACATTCACCCTGCGGTTATCACGGAGGAATGCGGACTGAACGCGGGATATATCGGTCCCGTAAACCTCAAAATCAACGGCGAATTTACCGTGCTTTACGACAACTCCCTCGAAAACACGAACAACCTTTCCTGCGGCGCAAACAAGGACGAGTATCACCTCACGGGGCTTGATATGAGCCGCGATGTGCCGAACGCGGAGTACCACGATTTCGCGAAAATCGCCGATGGCGGCATTTGCCCCGAGTGCGGCGAAAAGGCGATTTCCATTTCAAGGGGAATTGAGGTTGGAAACATCTTCCAGCTCGGCAGAAAGTACTCGAAATCGATGGGAATGACCTATCTCGACAAGGACGGAAACGTGCAGATACCGATTATGGGGTGCTATGGAATAGGCGTGGGACGGCTTGCCGCTTCGGTTTGCGAGGTTTGCCACGATGACTTTGGACCTATCTGGCCTATGGCGATTGCGCCGTGGCAGGTTCACCTCTGCGCGGTGCGTTCCGATGACGAGAAGGTGAAGGCTGCCGCGGACAAGCTCTACGAGGACTTGCAGAACGCGGGCGTCGAGGTTATCTACGACGACAGAAACGTCAGAGCGGGAGTTATGTTCTCGGACGCGGATTTGCTCGGAGTGCCGCTTCGCGTTGTCGTAAGCCCGAGAAATCTTGACGAGGGCGTGTTCGAGCTTACCGCGCGCGACAAGTCGATTTCCGAGAAAATCAAGCCCGAGGCTGCTCTTGAGCGCGTTCGTGAGCTTATCGCGCAGATGCTGAAAGGATAATGAATGAGTTTTGATGAAAATGCGCTTCTGAAGCGGCTTGACGAGCTGTTTGACGAGGACGGATTTGCGGAAATTGAACGTGAAATCAGAAAGCTCCCGCGAGAGGAGCTGAGCCTTGAGCTGAGATTTCGCTTGGTGAGCGCGCTGAACAATCAGAAAAAGCTCGAGGAGTCGATTGCCGAGCTGAAGGAAATCGAGCCGCTTTGCAGTACTCCCGCCGAGAAATCGCGTTTCTGGTACAGCACGGGCTATGTTCACTATGTCAACGACTGCGAAATGGCGGCTTCGCATTGCTTTAAAAAGGCGCTCGAGATTGACCCCGAGGACAGCGCCGAGCTTGATTTGAAGGACATAATCGAGGAGTGCGACGGGTACATCTACCGCGATTTGATGGAGCTTAAAGGCTTTGGCAGAGCGGCTGTCGAGGCAATCCACGCGCGCTGCGAGGAGGTTGCCGAAAAGGACAGAATGGAGCTTTCCGAGCCGGAATTTACCGTTTATCTCGGATTTTTGTCGGGAATACGCGTGCCGGTTGGTCTGGAAAAACCGCTGCTTTTCGATGACGTTATGAAAAAGGTAAGCGATGAGGAAAAGCCGATTTTGCGGGATTTTTTGCAGAAATACTTCGGGATATCGGACGCGGACGGCTTCAAGCGGCTCTATCACGAGGATATGAGATATAATATATACGGTATGGCGGGCGATGTGCTGGCGTATCTTGACGGCAAGCCGAGGTTTCCGATATCGGAGCTTGCGGGCACCGGCAGGGAGTTTTTCGACGACTGCTCGGAGTACCTCAACGCAATCCGCGAATGTATGACCGAGCCGAATGTGCTGGGCTGGGATATCTCGGAAAAAGTGGGAATGGCGCGGCTTTGCTACGCGTGTGATTTGCTCTCGGACAGCGATTTTATCGGGTGTATGTCAGCGCTCGCGCAGGCTGCCCGCGACAAATTTGCTTCGTTTGAGGAGTTTATGATATCGCTCATTATGGGCTGCGGATTTTTTATGTTCATCGACGGAAATTGCAGCATAAAATCCGCGATTAGCTTTATGAACACAATTCTCCCGATGCTTTTAAGCTCGCCGCTCGCGCGGCTGAAGTGGGGCTGAACAAATTTCGGGAAGATATTGACAAGCCGAAAAAAGTATGATATAATAAATTTGATGATAAAATTACCAAATTATGAAAGGTGGTTTCTTAAATGTTTTGTGAAAAATGTGGCGTGCAAATTCCCGATGGGGGAGATACGATGTGCCCGAATTGCCGTCTGAGATTTGGCACACAGCCGAATTTCGGTCAGCCCGCTCAGCCGGTACAGCCTGTACATCCGACAGCTCAGCCCTATCAGCAGCCCGCAGCTGCGAAGGCAGAATCCTTGCTGAATAAGATTACGGGAAATCCGATGATTGCGCTTATCATAAATCTGACACTTGCTTATTTCTCGGTTTTTGCTGCATTCGGACCGCTTCTTGAATACATTGGATATACAAAGACGCCGATTGCGGTAAGCTTTATGACATTTGCTGTGTCGGGAGCTACCGGCGGATTTTTCGTTCCGATTCTTATTTTGATGATTTTTTCGATAATACTTGCGGTTGCGGGAGTTGGACTTGTAATTCTCCCGAAGGTTGCTCCGCAGATTAAGCTGCCTGTACCGTCCTTTACGGCAAATGCGGCAATTGCAGGCGCGCTGCTTTTCTCGATTATCTCGCAGTTCATAACGATTGGATTTATCGGCACAGCGAGAGGTGCAGTAGTAATGTCGTTCCTTGGCGTATTTGTGATGGTGCTGAGCTTCATCGCACTTGTGGCAACATGCTGCATGGCTTTAGCCGAAATGAAGAAAAAGTGATTACATAACCAAACAAAAGCGGCTCGTTTTCGGCGAGCCGTTTTTTTTGTGCAATAACGCGAATTTGGCTTTACAGCGCGGTTTTCGGGAGCGGGGAAGCGCGGCTTTTCGGCAGCTTGCTCCGAGAGAATCCCCCGCAGAACGTTTGCAAAACGCGCAAATTTGGCTTTACAGCGCGGTTCACCGAGGCACTTTCACGCAATAACGTGTGAAATTCCCGAGATAATCGCGCAGAGCGTTATCCCGCAGAGCGTCGGTATAGCGAACGCGAGCGCTGCCCATTTTACGCCGCCCGCTTCCTTTTTTATCGTGAGGAGAGTGGTCGAGCAGGGGAAGTGCATAAGCGTGAAAACTATCACGCAGACAGCGGTGACGGGCGTCCAGCCGTTTGCCGTGAACAGCTCCAGCATCTGCGACGGCGCGATTTCCGCGAGCACGCCTTGCTGCATATACATCATCACGGCAAGCGGTAACACGATTTCGTTTGCGGGCAGCCCGAGCAGAAACGCCGTCACGATAACCCCGTCCATTCCGATGAACCGTCCGAACGGTTCAAAAAAGCCCGTGATGTAACTCAGAAGCGGCGCTCCGTCAATGCTCACGTTCGCCAAAATCCAGATTACCGCACCCGCCGGAGCCGCGACCGCCGCGGCTCTCCCCAGCACGAAAATTGTCCTGTCGAGCAGCGAACGTACCAGAATTTTCCCGATTTGCGGCTTGCGAAACGGCGGCAGCTCAAGGGTAAACGAGGACGGTTCGCCTTTCAAGATGGTTGCCGAGAGTATCCGCGACACGAGAAACGTCATCAGAATGCCGAGGAGAATCACCGCCGTGAGCGCCGCCGCCGAGAGAAGGCTTGCGAGAAGCCCGATTGCGCCGCCGATGAAGAACAGCGAGATTATCTTCAGGATTATCGGGAAGCGCCCATTGCACGGCACGAAATTGTTCGTGAGAATGGCAATCAGCCGTTCGCGGCGACTGTCGATAATCCGCGCCCCGACAACTCCCGCCGCGTTGCAGCCGAAGCCCATCGTCATACAAAGCGCCTGTTTGCCGCACGCCTTGCACTTGCAGAACGGCTTGTCGAGGTTGTAGGCGACGCGCGGCAGGTAGCCCAAATCCTCGAGCAGCGTGAACAGCGGGAAGAAAATCGCCATCGGCGGCAGCATCACCGACGCCACCCACGCCAGCACGCGGTACGCACCGTCCACGACAACCCCGCGCAGCCACTCGGGCGCGTTTATGTACACGAAGAAGTCAGAAAGCCTGTCGCCGAGCCAGAAAAGCGCGCTCCCAAGCCACTCCGACGGATAGTTTGCGCCGACAATCGTTATCCAGAAAATCACCATCAGCGCCAAAATCATTATCGGAAAACCGAGCGCCTTGCTCGTCAGGATTTTGTCGATTTCCGGCAGCTTCTTCGTCGGCTGCGAAACCGCACCACAAGCGATTTCCTCGGCATTTTTGAGGATACACGACACGATTTTATCCGAGAGCATTTCCGCCGTAATTCCCGCCTCTGTAAGAATTTTCCGCGCCTCGGAAACCGCGTTTTCAAGCTCCTCGTCAAAGAAACCCTCACTAAGTTGATTTCGCAGCTCGGCTTTCAGCGAAGCGTCGTTGTCGATAACCATAAGCGCAAGCCGCCGCGCGGGAATTTGCCCCGAAAACCGCTTTTCAATAACCTTTTCAACAACCGAAATTGCGTTCTCAATCGGCTCGGTGTAGCGCAGTTTTCGCGGATTTGGCACGATTTCACCCGAGCAGATTTTGTTGAGCTTCTCGGTAAGCGAGCGCAGCGTTTTTTTCTTGTGAGCTGATGTTCCCGCGACAGGCACGCCGAGCCGTTCCTCAAGCAGCGCGAGGTCGATTTTGATACCGGCGCGCTTCGCCTCGTCCAAGAGATTTACGCAGACAATCGTGTTCGGGAACACCTCCATAACCTGCAAAGCGAGGTTCAGACTGCGTTCAAGGCAGGTCGCGTCACATACGACAACCGCCGCGTCCGCGCCGCCGAAGCAGATAAAATTCCGCGCGACTTCCTCCTCGGCAGAGTGCGCGAGCAGCGAGTACGTGCCGGGAATGTCCACGAGAACGTACTCAAAACCTTCGGTTTTGCAGTAACCCTGCGCCGAGGCAACCGTCTTTCCGGGCCAGTTTCCCGTGTGCTGGTGAAGCCCCGTGAGCGCGTTGAACAGGGTGCTTTTGCCGACATTCGGGTTGCCCGCAACGGCGATTATTTTATCGCTCGGTGAGCGTTTTTTCACCACAAGACCGCTGTCCGCTGCGGAAATCCCCGTTGATGAAGCTGTAAGTCCCATTCAAATCCCCCTTACGATAACGCAGCGCGCGTCGGCTGCCCGAATTGCGATAACAGCGCCGCAGATGAGATAAGCAGACGGGTCGCCGAGCGGGCTTTTGCCCACGCATTTCACCTTGGCGCACTCGCAAAGTCCCAAATCCAGCAGTCTGCGGCGCATTGAACCGTGTATAAGAAGCCGTTCCACAACGGCAGTTTCGCCGATTTTCATCTCGGACAAGCGTTTTTTTTCGCCCATTTTTTCACCCGATTTCATAGTTGATGACAATATATTCTATGATTTTCGCTGAATTTGGTGAAAAAAAACGGCAGCCGTTTCCGACTGCCGATAGTTTATATATCTAACTAATTCACGCCGCGTTCTTAAACTCAACATTTTCGGTGAGATATTCCGCATCGCCGAGAAAATCGAGGATATCCGGCTTTGCGTAAAAATGCGCCGCGCCAACCATCAGGAAAACCTTGTCGCCGTTTTTGAGCGATTTTATCACGAAATCCGCCATTTTTTCCTGCCGTTTTTCGTACATCGCCGAGTAGTACTCCGAGAAATCCTCGGAAAATTCCTCGGGAACTCCGCTCGATGAAAGCATTATTTCAAGCTGCAGCACGTTGTTCTTGCTCCAAGCGTTATAGAGCGCGGAGTGCTGCAATTTGAGCGTTTCGTAGGGCAAATCCACGCTCGATTTCAGCGAATAAAGCTGAAAAGCGGGGGACTGGCTCGCGTTGATTTGGTACTGCTCGGCGGCGGTTTCAAGCTCGATTATCGGGATATTTTTCTGCTTCGCGTAGGTCAAAAACTCGCGCTCCGTGCCGTAATCCGAGCTGTAACCGCAGTCCTGCGCTGCTTTTTGCGTGAGGACAATGCTCCACATCGCGGGAATGTACTTGTCGTATTTCGCGTTATAAAGCCCTTTCTCAACGAAAAACTGCTTGATTTCATCGTAATCCTCGCCCATAAGCTCAGCCGCCGACTCGCACTCGAAAATCTTCATCGCCTCGTTCATTTCGGCATTGTCCTCGCCGAGCCGAATTGTATCAACCTCGCAGGCAAGCGCGCTGCACCTGTCGAGCGCTGCGTAGATTTCCTCGGGATAAACCGTGTTGGGAAGCCCAACGTGCATTGAGCCGAGCATATACACCTCGCCGCCCGTGCTTTCGTCCTTTACCGTGAAAAACGGCGGGCTGACGTAGTTTTTCTCAACTTTTTGGCAGCCGCTGAGCGTGAATATCAGCAGAATTGCCGTGCATAAAGCCAAAAATCTTCTCATATTAAAACCCCTCGTTCCGGTAAACCTTATTTGCTGCCGCGAAATCGTGCTTGTAAATTATCCTTAAACCGCGCTCAAAACCCTGATAAATCGCGGCAGAAAGCCAAAAATCCGCGGTTAATTGTCCTCGGTAACCAAACGTGCTGTTATCTCAAAGGTCGGTCCTTTTTGCCACAAAAACGGCGTGAGGACAATCTCAAAGCCGCCGCCCGGACCGCACATAAAATCGGCGGGTTTTCCCTTCGGAAGACCGTACCCGCAGAGCAAATTCGTGATAACTCCTGCGTGCGTTACGACAGCGGCGGCGGTGATGTCGGCGCTCATCATATCGCTGAAAACCGCGTCCAAGCCCTCGATACAGCGAAGCATAAAGTCGCCGTATTTCTCGCCGTTCGGGGGAGCGCACTCCGCGCCGCCTTTAAGCCAGTCCGCGTACTCGCGCAGGTCCTGAAGCTGCGTTTGCGTTTTGCCCTCAAAGTCACCGAAATTCATCTCGGACAGCTCGTCAATTATCATCAGCTTGTTGTCGGGGTAGATAATTTCTGCCGTTTCAAGGCAGCGCTCGAGCGGCGACGAGTACACTTTTTCAACCTCGGGGTACACTCCGTCCGCGCAAAACGACTCAATTTGCCGCCGCCCCTCGGGACAAAGCGAGAGATTTGTCTGTCCGATGTATCGTCCGTCAAGATTTCCCTGAGTAATTCCGTGCCTTATCAGGTATATATAGTAGTTTTTCATTGCTTTACCTCCGTACATATTGTGCAATTGTGAGTATTGCCCATTAAGCTGTCGAAAATTTGGTTATTATGCCGCTTTACAAAACGGAATAAAAATATTATAATATACAATAAGATATTATGTTGATTTGGAGCGAAGTGTATTTATGAACAAGGATTTGCCGAGAATATTGAAGCTGCTGCGCAAGGAGCGCGGAATTCGCCAGAAAGAGGCTGCAGATAGTCTGGGAGTTGCGCAGGCGCTTTTGTCGCACTATGAAAACGGAAAGCGCGAGTGCGGGCTGGATTTTCTCGTTCAGGCGGCTGATTTTTACGGTGTTTCCGTGGATTATCTTTTGGGGAGAACCAGCTCCCGAAACGGCGTTGTCATCACCGAAAACGAGCTGCCCGAGAGCAGCGTTTCCGAGAGCTACGAGGGCGCGATTGAGGGAACGGGAACGTTTCTTCGCAAAAAGCTGATTACAAACGCGCTTGAGGTGATTTTCTCGCTGCTGATAAAGACCAAGAACCAGAAGCTCGCGAAAGCGGTAAGCTCCTATCTTCTCACGGCAACCTACCGCGCGTACCGAATGGTTTACTCAACGGGCGGCGAAAACGATGAAAACTGCTTTGCCGTGCCGAGCGCGGCTTCTTCGGGGAAAACCGCAGCGAAGCTTGCTCTCGATGATGTTGCGGCGAAGGATGCGATGGAAGAAGGCACTTCTGACGAGCGCATCACAAATTCCCGCATCGAGCGCGAATTTCCGCGTCAGAGCGCGGCGCTGTTCTCGGTTGTGAGCAACGTTGAGCGCGAGCTTGAAAAGTTTTAATTACTCGTCCGCGATATTGTTTTCGAGGATAAAACGCTCGTTTTCGCGCCAGTTTTCCTTGACTTTCACGAAAATCTGCAAATTCACCTTAACCCCGAGCAAATCCTCGATATCCTTTCGGGCAAGCGTGCCGATGTGTTTGAGCTTGTCGCCGTCCTTGCCGATAATCATTCCCTTATGAGAATTTTTTTCACATACGATAACCGCGCCGAGGTCGATGATTTCGGCGCCGTTTTTGTTGGTGCGCTGCTTGAACTGCTCGATTTCGACAGCCGTTCCGTGGGGGATTTCATCGTGCATTGTCCAGAGCAGCTTCTCGCGGATAATCTCGCCGCAGAGAAAACGCTCGGTGCGGTCGGTCGCGATGTCATCGGGGAAAAAATGCTCGCCGGGGGCGGCAAATTTCTCGAGAACCGGCAGAATTTTGTCCGTGTTTACGCGGTTTTTCACGCTCACGGGAATGATTTCCTCGAAGTCATAAAGCGCGCTGTATTGCGAGATTACGGGCAGAATGTCGCTCTTGGATTTCAGCAAATCGACCTTGTTCAAAATCAGCACAACCTGCGTTCCTCTCTCGGCAAACGAGCGGATAAGTTCTTGCTCAACTGCGGAGATTTTCTTGGTAACGTCCGCCATCAAAATCGCGCAGTCCACATCGTCCACGCTCGTCCTCACTGATTTCACCATGTGCTCGGCGAGCTTTGTTTTCGGGCGCAGAAAGCCCGGCGTATCGATGAAAACAAACTGCGTTTCACCCTTCGTGAGCACGCCGTTTATGCGGTTTCGCGTGGTCTGGGGCTTCTCGCTGACAATCGAGATTTTCTCGCCGACAAGAAAATTCGTGAGCGAGGATTTCCCGACATTCGGTCTGCCCGTGATTGCGATAAATGCGTTTTTAGTCATTTTTTTCTCCCTTGTATTTGTAGACGGTTCTGAAATAAACCGCTCTGTCAAGCGTTTTCGTGATTTGAACAATGCCTCGCGGCACGCCTTGCTCGTTCGTCAAAATCAGGAAATCTCCTTTTCGATAATCGTTGTTCGGCAGCTCGCGCTGCTTTCCGCGAAGCACCGTTTTCATCTGCTCCTTGGTAACTTTAAGCGCGTGAAACCGCGTGTTTTCGGTGATTTCGGGATTTTTCTCCGCGATGAAGCATGCTTTGATTTCGCGCATTTTTTTGTCGATAAACGCGCGATAGAGGTCGGGGCGCTTTTTCTCGGTCACTTCAAGCGACATCTTTTCCTGCCACTCGCGAACGGTTTTGTGGTCGCCCGTGAGCAGCTCCTCGGGAACTCTCCGCCCGCGCCAAATCTCCGGTCGCGAGTACTGCGGGAACTCCAGCAGCCCGTTGTAGTGGCTCTCGATACTGTAAGCGTCCTCGTTCGGCAAAACGCCCTTCTGAAGCCGCGCCACAGCGTCCGTTAAAATCAGCGCGGGCAGCTCTCCGCCCGTCAGAACATAGTCGCCGACCGAAATTTCCTCAGCCTGAAGCTCCTCAAGAACGCGCTCGTCAACGCCCTCGTAATGCCCGCAAATCAGTATCAGCCCGCTCTCCTGTGCCAGTTCCGACACCTTTTGCTGCGTGAGCGTTTCGCCCTGCGGCGAGAGGTAGATTATCCTCGGGCGCTGTTTGTGCTGCGCTGAAATCGCCTCCACGCAGTCAAAAATCGGCTGCGCCTGCATCACCATTCCCGTGCCGCCGCCGTAGGGCTTGTCGTCAACGTTTCGGTGCTTGTCGGCGGTGTAAAGGCGGATATTGTGCGCGTAAACCTCGATAAATCCGTTTTTTATCCCGCGCCCCACGATGCTCTCGGAGAACACCCTCTCGCACATCTCGGGGAACAGCGTGGCAATATCAATCCTCATCAAACAGCCCCTCAAGCGGTTTTATCAGCATTTCTCCCGCTTCGATATCGATTTTTTTCACAACCTCGTCAATATACGGGAACATCAGCTCCGTGCCGTTTTCCTTTTTAATCGAATAAACATCGGTAGCGCCGTTCTGATAAACCTCGGAAATTTTCCCGTAAACCTCGCCGCTGTCGATATCCTTGACCACAAGCCCGATTATATCCTGAATGTAGTACACGCCCTCGTCAAGCTCGACGTCGTCGCGGTTCATATAGAGCGTCTATGGGTTTTTCACCGTTTTTGTCAAGATAAAGCTCTTCAAATTCACACAAAAACTCCGCCGAGTCGCAGAAATACTGACAGCGCACCTCGCCGCGTATTCCGTGAGCTGCGACAATTTTTGCCGTTTCAAGAAACTGTTTCATATTAATTCTCCGATTTTTCTTTTTTCTTGTTGACCACCAGCCGAACTGCCTGAACGCAGGATTTGAAGTTCAGCGCGGCGATGATGACGAAAATAA
>SFJQ01000007.1 GCA_004555855.1 [Eubacterium] saphenum
AAAAATACCTATATCTCAAATGTTTCAAACCGAACAATCGCCGACAGAGCGCGCGAAAATTGCAGAAAAAATTCGCGGGAAAAGCCGTAAAATGCTTGAAATTTATGCGGTTTTGTGGTATACTATATATAATATGGTAAGTGTGTAATTTTAAAGGAGTATTTTTATGGCTGAAAACGAAAACGTTGTTGACAAAACCTATGGCGGCGACGATATACAAGTCCTCAAAGGTCTTGACCCCGTTCGCAAGCGTCCCGGTATGTATATCGGTTCAACGGGCGAGGGCGGTCTTCATCACCTTGTCTATGAAATTGTCGATAACGCGATTGACGAGGCGCTTGCGGGCTTCTGCAAGCATATCGATGTTTCTATTCTCCCCGATAACGTTATCCGTGTAATCGATGACGGACGCGGCGTTCCTACGGGTATAAATCATGCCGAGGGCATTTCCGCGGCAACGCTCGTTTTTACCGTGCTTCACGCGGGCGGTAAGTTCAACAACGGCGTTTATAAGGTTTCGGGCGGTCTGCACGGCGTCGGCGCTTCCGTTGTAAACGCGCTTTCCGAGTGGCTTGAGGTTGAAATCCACGACGGCAAAAACGTTCATTTTCAGCGTTTTGACAGAGGTACTTACACCGAGCCTATCAAAATAATCGGAGAAACCGACCACACGGGAACGCAGGTTACGTTCAAGCCGGACGGCGAGATTTTCCACACGACCGTTTTCAGCTTTGAAACGCTTCAGGAGCGCCTGAGAGAACAGGCTTTCCTTAACGCGGGTCTGAAGATATCGCTCCACGATTTGCGCGATGAAAATAATCGCATTGACGAAACCTATCAGTACGAGGGCGGAATTTGCTCTTATATCGAGTGGCTGAACCAGAAGCGCGGCGCAAATGTCCTTCACCCCGATATCATTTATCTTAAGGGAAATGTTGACGATATTATGGTAGAAATCGCGTTCCAGTACACGGACGATTTCAACAGCGAGGTTTTCCGCTCGTTTGCCAACAATATCCACACGGGCGAGGGCGGTATGCATGAGCTTGGCTTTAAGCGAGCTCTCAATAAGGTTGTAAACGACTACGCGAAAGTTTATAAGGAAAACAACGAGAAAAACAAGGTCAAGAAGAAAGCTGCCAAAAAGGGCGAGGAAGAAAAGCCGTTTACCGGATTCAGCGGCGAGGCTATCCGCGAGGCGATAAACGCGATTATTACCGTAAAGCTGCCCGAGTGTGAATTTGAAGGTCAGACAAAGGGAAAGCTCGGAAATCCCGAGGTTCAGCCCGCTGTCTACAAGGTTGCCACGGAACAGCTCACCTATTACTTTGAGGAACACCCCGAAACCGCGCAGATTATTATGAACAAGGCGATAAACTCGCAGGCTGCGCGTGACGCCGCTAAAAAGGCTATGGAAGCCAAGAGAAAGTCTGTTATGGACTCGAACGGATTGCCCGGAAAGCTCGCGGACTGCTCCGACAGCGACCCTTCGCATACCGAAATCTACATCGTTGAGGGAGATTCGGCGGGCGGTTCGGCAAAAGAAGGCAGGGACAGACGTTTTCAGGCTATCCTTTCACTTTGGGGTAAAATGCTGAACGTTGAAAAGGCGCGCGCCGATAAGGTTTATGGCAACGACAAGCTCTCTCCCGTTGTAAAAGCGCTCGGAACGGGTATTGCCGAGGATTTTGATATAACAAAGCTGCGCTATGGCAGAGTTATTATTATGGCAGATGCCGATGTTGACGGTCTGCATATCAGAACGCTTATGCTGACGTTTTTCTTCAGATTTATGCGTCCGCTGCTCGAGGAAGGACACGTTTATATCGCGCAGCCGCCGCTTTTCAAGGTGTCGCGCGGAAAACAGGTTCGCTATGCGTTTTCCGACGAGGAACGCGATGAATATATCGCACAGCTCGGCGCGGACGGCGGAAAAACCGAGGTTCAGCGCTATAAAGGTCTTGGTGAGATGGACCCCGCGCAGCTTTGGGAAACCACAATGAACCCCGAAACCCGCACAATGCTTCGTGTTTCCGTTGAGGACGCGGCAAAGGCTGACGAAATTATGACTATTCTTATGGGCGATAAGGTTGAACCGCGCAGGCAGTTTATCGAAACAAACGCAAAGCTCGCGGAAAACCTTGATGTATAATGATGAGGTGATTGATATATCTAACGGATTGCTGCCCGATTTGAAAGCCGCTGAGCTTGAAAAAAAGGAAAAAACCAAAAAACAGCAGAAAATCATCGCCGAGTTTTCCTACGACAACTCTCTTGAAGAAACCGACGACGCTATGAAAACATTTCAGAAGATTTTTTCTTCAAGAAGGGGAAAGCTCTCGATTGTCGCGTACTCGCTGCTTGCGGTTTCCGCGATTGTCGCGATTGTTTTCAATACAACTCAGGGTTTCAATGTTACGCAGATTGTGCTGTATTTCGCGCTGGCGTTTTGCTCATTTGGGCTGTACTACTCGCTCACCGATAAAAAGCGTATGAGAAGAAAGGTTCTCGAAACGCTTAAAGGTATGAGCCCCGAGGATTATTACTGCCGGATTTTCGATAACAGAATTGAAATCGAAACTGTTATCAAAAAGCCCGAAGTACCCGAAAATGAGGAAAAAACGGCTGAAGAAGAAGTTTCGGAAGATGTCGGAAATGAGGAAAATACGGAAGAAACCGAAAATGCTGCCGAAAAAGAGGACGAGCCTATAAAATCGGTTTTCAGGTTCGGCGAGGATATGCTGGATTTTATCGAGAGCGATATGTCTCTGCTTTTGATTTTGGCAAGACGGCAGATTTACTGCTTCCCGAAGCGCTGTCTTTCCGATGAACAACAAAACGTAATCCGCGATTTTCTTACGGAAAAGCTCTCGGGCTTGAATTTTTGACGGTAAACAGGAGGAATAATGGACGTAGATTTCAGCTTGGAAAAGCTCCACAATATCGACCTTGAGGAAACGATGAAAAAATCCTTCATCGAGTACTCAATGGCGGTTATTACTTCAAGAGCGCTCCCCGACGTGCGCGACGGCTTCAAGCCCGTTCACCGCAGAATTATTTACACGATGAACGACGCGGGAAATACCTCGGACAAGCCGTTTCGAAAGTGTGCTTATACCGTCGGAGAAGTTCTCGGTAAATATCACCCCCACGGCGACGCTTCCGTTTATGACGCGCTTGTTCGTCTTGCACAGACATTTTCGATGCGCTATCCGCTGATTGACGGTCACGGAAACTTCGGTTCAATCGATGGCGACCCGCCTGCTGCTTACCGTTATACAGAGGCGCGTTTGTCAAAAATCGCAAACGAAATGGTGTCCGATATCAACAAAAAAGTTGTTGATTTTCAGACAAACTATGACGACAAGCTGCTTGAACCCGTCGTTTTGCCGTCAAGATTTCCGAATTTGCTCGTAAACGGCTCGAACGGTATCGCTGTCGGTATGGCGACAAATATTCCTCCGCATAACCTGAACGAGGTTATTGACGCGATTATGATGCTTATCGACAATCCCGAGGCGACTATCGAGGATTTGATGACTTGCATCAAGGGACCGGATTTCCCGACCGGCGGCATAATTATGGGTTACAGCGGCATTCGCTCGGCTTATTATACGGGACGCGGAAAAATCGTTCTCCGCGGCAGAGCAAATATTGTTGAAGAAAATAACCATACGAGAATTATCATAAACGAAATTCCCTATATGGTAAACAAGGCAAGAATGCTTGCAAATATCGGCGACCTTATGCGCGATAAGCGTATCGAGGGAATTTCCGTTGTTCGCGATGAGTCAGACCGCGATGGTATGAGAATTGTCATCGAGCTGAAACGTGACGCAAACGCAAACGTTGTCCTCAACAAGCTCTACACCTACACGCAGCTTCAGGATACAGTCGGCGTTATTATGATTGCGCTCGTAAACGGCGAGCCGAAAACACTCACGCTTCGTGAAATGCTCACGCACTATCTTAATCATCAGGTTGACGTTGTTACAAGAAGAACGAAGTTTGACCTCGACAAGGCAAAAGAGCGCGAGCATATTCTCGAGGGATTTTTGATTGCGATTGACTTTATTGACGAGGTTATCGCAATTCTGAGAAGCTCCAAAACTATCCCCGAGGGCAAAGAACGCCTGATTGAACGCTTTAAGAACATAGATGTTTCGCAGACGGGATTTTTCTCGGCGCACACCTATTCGCTTTCCGAGGAACAGGCTGAGGCTATCGTTCAGATGAGACTCGGCGCGCTCACGGGTATGGAAAGAAGCAAGATTGAGGACGAGCTGCTCGAAAAACGCGAGCTTATCAGGAAAATGGAAGAACTGCTTTCGGATAACACGAAGATGCTTCACCTTATCGGCGACGAGCTTTCGGTTATAAAGAAGAAATTCGGCGACGAGAGAAGAACTTCAATCGAGCCTGTAAGCGGCGAGGTTGATATCGAGGACTTGATTCCCGAGGAAGACTGCGTTGTTACTTTCACGAATATGGGTTATATCAAGCGCCAGCCCGCCGAGGTGTACAATATCCAGAAGCGCGGCGGTCGCGGTGTTTCGGGTATGAAACAGCGTGACGAGGATTTCGTGGACAGTATGTTCATCTCATCAAGCCACGAAAATATCCTCTTTATCACAAATAAGGGCAATATGTTCCGTCTGAAATGCTATCAGGTTCCCGAGGGAAGCAAGCAGTCGCGCGGTATGAATATCGTAAATCTCCTGCAGCTCGGCGAGGACGAAAAGGTTGCCGCGATGATGACCACGATGGATTTCGCGGAGAACAAGTTCTTCATCTGCCTTACGAAAAACGGCTTGGTTAAGCGCACGAGGCTGTCTGAGTTCAAGAACGTGAGAAAAGGCGGCTTGAGAGCAATTTCGCTCAATGACGGGGACGAGATTGCGGGCGGATTTTTGACAGAGGGCGACTGCACAGTTATGGCTGCTACCAGAAACGGCTTTGCTATCCGCTTTGACGAGAACGATATCCGCGTTATGGGAAGAACCGCGCGCGGCGTTCGTGCGATAAAACTGCGTGAGGACGACTTTATTGTCGGCGCAACCAAGATTTTCGACGAGAACGCGACTATTCTCACCGTAACCGACAAGGGTATGGGAAGAAGATGCGCGGTTTCGAGTTATCGTCTGCAAAGACGCGGCGGAATGGGCTTGAAGAATTATCCCGTAAGTGATGAAAAGGGCGTTGTTATCGGTATCCGCACGCTCGGTCCCGATGATGATGTAATTCTGATAAGCGCGGAAGGCGTTTTGATTAGAATACGCGCGAACGATTTGCGCGTTATGGGAAGAACGGCTTCGGGCGTTCGCGTAATGCGTCTTGGCGCGACAGACCGCGTTGCCACATTCAGCAGAACTCCTCACGATGATACGGAGGAAACCGAGGAGGTCGAGAAGGCTTCGGACGAGGAGGTTGCGGCTTCGCTTGCCGAGGACGCGGCTGAGGTTATCGAGCCTGACGAGCCTGTTGATGATGAAGAACCTGAAAATGAAGAATAATTGAACAGAATTTCCCGAACTTTATTGTTCGGGAAAAGTTTTGTGAAATAATGTTCCACGTGGAACAAACGGAGAGAAAATGAACTATACTTTGGAAGAATACGATGTCTGCGTTATTGGAGCGGGGCACGCGGGCTGCGAGGCAGCTCTCGCGGCGGCTCGGCTGGGGCTGAAAACTGCGATTTTTACGCTTTCGCTCGACTGTATCGCGAATATGCCGTGCAATCCGTGCATAGGCGGCTCGGCAAAGGGGCAGATTGTCTGCGAAATTGACGCGCTCGGCGGGGAAATGGGCAGGGCGGCAGACGCTACCTTTATTCAATCGCGAATTTTGAACAAGGGGAAAGGCCCTGCGGTTCACAGCCTGCGCGTGCAGTCGGACCGCGTGAAATACCATACTTATATGAAGCAGACGCTTGAAAATCAGGAAAATCTGTTTATCAAGCAGGGCGAGGTGACTTCGGTTGACGTTGAGGACGGGAAAATCACGGCTGTTCGGACAAAACTCGGCGCGATTTATCCGTGCAAGGCGGCGATTATTACCACGGGTACTTACCTCAACGGGAAAATCCATATCGGCGAGCTGAATTACGCGGCGGGACCGGACAACGTTCTCCCGTCAACCGAGCTTACCGAGTGCTTGAAAAAGCTCGGGTTATCAATGAGGCGGTTTAAAACGGGTACTCCCGCGCGTGTTCATCGGCGCTCGGTTGACTTTTCGGTTATGGAAAAGCAGAGCGGCGACGACGAAATTATGCCGTTTTCTTTCGACAACACAGCCGAGATGAAGAACCAAGCGGACTGCTGGGTGACTTACACGAATGCCGAAACTCATCGGATAATTCTTGAAAATCTCGACCGTTCTCCGCTGTATTCGGGGCGGATTGAGGGTGTTGGACCGCGATATTGCCCGAGTATCGAGGACAAAATCGTGCGGTTTCGCGACAAGGAGCGGCATCAGCTTTTCGTTGAGCCGATGGGGTTGGACACGGACGAATGCTATCTTCAGGGAATGTCAAGCTCGCTGCCCGAGGACGTGCAAATCAAGTTCCTTCGCACAATAAAAGGCTTGGAAAACGTTGAGATAATGCGCCCCGCGTATGCAATCGAGTACGACTGCTGCGACCCGCTGGAGCTTTTGCCGACGCTTGAATTTAAGAAAATCAGCGGGCTTTACGGCGCGGGTCAGTTCAACTGCACGTCGGGCTATGAGGAAGCGGCAGCGCAGGGAATTGTCGCGGGAATTAACGCGGCGCGTAAAATAGTGGGAAAATCGCCCGTTATTCTCGAGCGCTCGTCCGGCTATATCGGCACGCTTATCGATGATTTAGTGACTAAGGGCTGCTCCGAGCCGTACAGAATGATGACTTCAAGAAGCGAGTATCGCTTGATTTTGCGGCAGGATAACGCTCCCGAAAGACTATTGCCGCTCGGTCACGAAATCGGGCTGGTTTCCGAGGAGCGCTGGGAGCGATTTTTGGAGGACGACAGGCTGTTCCGAAGCGAGCTTGAGAGGATAAAAAAAGTTACTGTTCACCCGACCGATGAGCTGAATGAAATGCTGGTTGAAAAGGGAACTTCGCCGATTACCGCGGGAGTGCGGCTTTTTGAGCTGCTGAAACGCCCGCAGCTTGCTTATACCGATTTCGAACGGTTTGACAGCGAGCGTCCGAAGCTGAAGATTTCGCTTATCAATCGGCTTGAAACCGAGTTGAAGTACGCCGGCTATATTAAAATTCAAGCGGAACAGATTGAAAAGGCGCGAAAACTTGAACAAAAAGCGCTGCCGAGCGATGTTGATTACCGTGAAATCAAGGGCTTGCGGCTGGAAGCGCAGGAAAAGCTGAACAAGCACAAGCCGCTGAATGTCGGGCAGGCTGGACGAATTTCGGGAGTAAATCCCGCGGACGTGTCGGTGCTGCTGATTTGGCTTGCGGGGAAAGGCGGAAAAAATGACTAACGCGGAATATATCGCCGAAGCGTTTTGCAAAGCGGGTTTAGAGATTTCTCTTGAAAAGGCTGAGAAGCTTGCGGCGCTCTCGGATTTTATGCTTGAATATAATAAAAGCGTGAATTTAACGCGGATTACCGACTTCCCCGAGATTGTCGAGAAGCACTTTATTGACAGCGTTTTGCCGTTTTCAATGCTTGAAATTCCCGAAAATTCCAGCTTTATCGATGTTGGGACAGGCGCGGGTTTTCCGTCGCTGCCGCTGCTTATTTGGCGCGATGATTTGATGGGAACGCTCTGCGACAGCCTACAGAAACGCTGCGTATATCTTGAAAAGGTATGCGAAAAAATCGGGATTAAGGCGGAAATCGTCCACGCGCGCGCCGAGGAGCTTGGTCGTGAGCGCCGCGAAAAGTACGATTTTTCGACTGCCAGAGCTGTTTCGGCAATGCCTGTTTTAACGGAATATTGCCTGCCGTTTGTTAAGAAAGGCGGGCGGTTTATCGCGCTGAAAACGCTGAACGAGGACGTTGATTTTGCGAAAAACGCGATAAAAACGCTTGGCGGCGAGCTTGAAAAAACGGTGGATTACAAGCTGCCGAGCGGTGATGACAGGCGGCTTGTGGTTGTCAAAAAGATTTCGCAAACTCCGACAAAATACCCGCGCAGTTTTGCGAATATTTCGAAAAAGCCGCTGTAAATCAGCGATTTTGACGGAAAAACAGCGAAAAATGCGATATTTTCTACTGGAAATAATTTCCTCCCGATGTTACAATGAAGAAAAAACATGGGGAGGATTTTTTATGAACGGATTGTTTAAAGCTAAGGAAAAGGTCGCGGGGCAGGTTGTAAAGGTGGATATTTCGCTGGTTGTGCCTAATCGGTCGCAGCCGAGAATTGAGTTTTCGGACGAGGAGCTAAGGTCACTCGCTCTGAGTATCCGCGAGAACGGGATTTTGCAGCCGGTTTGCGTGAGAAAAGTCGGCGCAGTTTACGAAATCATCAGCGGCGAGCGAAGAACGCGCGCGGCTAAACTTGCGGGGTTAAGCGAAATTCCGTGCATTGTGATGAATGTTGACGAGGAGCAGTCAGCGGTGCTTGCGCTTATCGAGAACATTCAGCGGAAGGATTTGAGCTATTTTGAGGAGGCGCTTGCCATTGAAAAGCTCATCGATTTTTACGGAATGACGCAAGAAGCCGCCGCAGAAAGGCTCGGGAAAGCGCAGTCTACGATTGCGAATAAGCTGCGGCTTTTGCGGTTTACCGACGCAGAGAAGCGGCTTTTGGTAACGGGAAATCTGTCCGAAAGGCAGGCGAGAGCGCTTGTCAGGATTGACGACGCGCGGCTTCGGAGAAACGCGATTGAAACTGTGGTTTCGCGGCGGCTTAACATCGAGCAGACGGAGGAACTTGTAAATAAAATGCTTGACGGTGTTCCTCAAAAGGAAAAACGGCGGGGGAAGACGGGAATTCGGTTTGCCGCGCCGCCGAAGCTTTATATGAACTCGCTGAACGCGCTTATCAAGCGTATCCGTGAGGACAAAATTCCTTGCGAGCTGTTCACGGGGAAGTCGGAGAATTTCTACGAATACACCATAAGATTTCCGATAAATTCCTGAATTTTGCCGTAATGTATAGAATGATTGTTCCACGAGGAACATTTTCGGTTAAAATGTCGAAATTGTTCCTCGTGGAACATTTTTTGTAAAAAACACTTTATTTTTTCGGGAAAGTGTGATATACTAAATAAGTAAGATTATCAAAAGGATAGGGGGAATTTCTTTGGGAATTGTCATCGGCGTGGTAAATCAGAAGGGCGGCGTCGGTAAAACAACAACTTCCGTCAATATCGCCGCAGGACTTGGCGCGCTCGGCAAAAAAGTGCTTCTGATTGACTTCGACCCGCAGGGCAACTCAACCACGGGTTTTGGGATAAAAAAGAAAACGCTCGAGGCAACGTCTTATGATGTCGTTATCGGGAAAATCCGTCCGCAGGAGGCAATCATCAAAACGGAAAGCAAAAACGTCTGGATTTTGCCGTCAACATCAAAATTGTGCGACGCAGAGCCGGCACTCACCAATATGGAGCAGAAAAATTATCAGCTCCGAAAGGCGGTTTTGCAGGTCAAAAACGACTACGATATCGTGATTATCGACAGCCTTCCGTCGCTCGGAGTGCTTGCCGTGAATACGCTCGTCGCGTGCGATACGATAATCGTGCCGATGGTTTGCGAACATTTCGCGCTCGAGGGGCTTGCACAGCTGATGTACACGATTAAAAACATCAAGCACAAGTTCAACCCGAACATCAACATAATGGGAATTGTTTTCACGATGCTGGACAAGCGTTTGCTGTCGAGCAGCGAGATTAAGAACGAAATCAAGAATAACTTCGATAAACGCGCGATTTTCAGAACAGAAATTCCGCGTAACGTCCGCATTTCCGAGGCACAGAGCCATGGCGAGCCGATTATAACGTTCGACAAAAATTCAAAGGGCGCGGACGCTTACATACGACTTTCAAAGGAGATTTTGGCGAAAATTCGCGAGAGGGAGAAAGCAGATGGCACGAAAGACTGAAAGCAGCTTTGACGAGTTGTTTTTTGACAACAATGTCGGAGAAGAGGGAGTTTCAACTCTGCGGATAAGCGAGATTGAACCGAACAAAAATCAGCCGCGAAAGAGCTTCAACAACGAAACGCTAAAACAACTTGCCGATTCGATAACCGAACACGGCGTTTTACAGCCGCTGATTGTGCGCTCAATCGCTGCGGGAAATTATATGATAATCGCGGGTGAGCGCCGCTGGAGAGCCGCAAAAATGGCGGGACTTTCGGAAATTCCCGTGATAATCCGCGACGATTTGTCCGATGAACAGGCGATGCAAATCGCGATGATTGAGAACCTCCAGCGCGAAAACCTCAACCCGATTGAAGAAGCGCTCGGCTACAAGGAGCTTATCGACAAGTTCGGAATGACGCAGGACAAACTCGCGCAGGTGCTCGGAAAGGCGCGCTCGTCCGTGGCAAATTCGCTCGGACTGCTTGCGCTGCCCAACGGTGTACAGGAGCTGCTGAGAAACGGCAGCTTGTCTGCGGGACACTGCAAGGCGCTGAAAAAAGTCAAGGACGCGGCGTTGATGACCGAGCTTGCTCATAAGGCTGCGGAAGGCGAGCTTTCCGTACGGCAGGTTGAAGCTATCGCCAAGCGCGAAGCAGCGCGGCTTGAAGAGGAGAAGGACAAAAAAGAGCTGAAGCCGAGGCTTTCCTACTATACGGAAATCGAAGTCAGCCTGTCAGAGCTTCTCGGGACAAAGGTTCGGATTTCCGAGGGCAAGAGCGGAAACGTTCTGCAAATCGACTTTTCCGATAAGGAACAGCTTGAAGGAATAGTCAAGTACTTTAATTAACAAATCGCGCAGTTGAGCTAAATCAACGCGAATTTATAAAGGAGAAAAAACAATGATAGACATTAAATTTCTGAGAGAGAACCCCGATGTTGTCAAGGAGAACATCAAGAAAAAGTTTCAGGACGAGAAGCTCCCGCTGGTTGACGAGGTAATCGCGCTTGACGCGGAAAACCGCAAGACCATTCAGCGTATGGAGGAGCTTCGCGCTGACAGAAACCGTATTTCCAAGGAAATAGGCGGTTTTATGGCAAAGGGAATGAAGGACGAGGCGGAAAAGGCAAAGGCGCAGGTTGCTTCGTTTGCCGAGGAGCAGAAGGCTCTTGAAGCAAAGCAGGGCGAGCTTGCCGAGAAAATTACCAAGATTATGATGACCATTCCGAACATCATCGACCCGTCCGTTCCGATAGGCAAGGACGACAGCGAGAATGTTGAAATCAAGAAGTACGGCGAGCCGGTTGTTCCCGATTTTGAAATTCCGTATCACAGCGAGATTATGGAGAAGCTGAACGGTATCGACCTCGACAGCGCGAGAAAGGTTGCCGGAAACGGTTTCTACTACCTTATGGGCGACATTGCAAGACTGCATTCCGCTTGCCTTTCCTACGCGAGAGATTTTATGATTGACCGCGGCTTTACCTACTGCATTCCGCCTTATATGATCAGAAGCAACGTTGTAACGGGCGTTATGAGCTTTGCGGAAATGGACGCGATGATGTACAAAATTGAGGGCGAGGATTTGTATCTTATCGGTACTTCCGAGCATTCGATGATAGGCAAATTCATCGACACAATTCTTGACGAGGACAAGCTCCCTTACACCCTCACGAGCTACTCACCCTGCTTCCGCAAGGAAAAGGGCGCGCACGGTATCGAGGAGCGCGGAGTTTATCGTATCCACCAGTTCGAGAAGCAGGAGATGATTGTGGTCTGCAAGCCCGAGGATTCGCCGATGTGGTTCGACAAGCTCTGGCAGAACACCGTTGATTTGTTCCGCTCGCTCGATGTTCCCGTAAGAACAATTGAGTGCTGCTCGGGCGATTTGGCTGATTTGAAGGTGAAGAGCTATGACGTTGAGGCTTGGTCGCCGCGCCAGAAGAAGTACTTTGAAGTTGGTTCCTGCTCAAATCTCGGTGACGCTCAGGCACGCCGCCTGAAAATCCGCATCAAGGGCAAGGACGGAAACTATTTCGCTCACACGCTCAACAACACCTGCGTTGCACCTCCCAGAATGCTAATCGCGTTCCTTGAGAACAACCTCAACGCAGACGGTTCCGTAAATATCCCCGAGGTTCTCAGACCGTATATGGGCGGCAAGGATAAGATTACAATTGGTTAAAAGGAAAAAACTATGTCTTTTGTTACTTTAAAGGACGTTTACAAGCGTTATCACGTCGGCGAGGTCACGATAAACGCCGCCGACGGAATGACGTTTGATATCGAAAAAGGCGAGCTTGCGGTTATTGTCGGACCGTCGGGTTCGGGAAAAACAACCGTGCTCAATATGCTCGGCGGAATGGATTCAAGCGACGAGGGCGAGATTTCGGTTGACGGGCAGAGAATTGACCGCTATAACCGAAAACAGCTCACGCTTTACCGCAGATTTGATATAGGATTTATTTTCCAGTTTTACAATCTTTTGCCAAATTTAACGGCAAAGGAAAACGTAGAAATCGCGGCACAGACGAAGAAGGATTACATACCCGCGGAGGAAATTCTCGCGAAAGTCGGACTTTCAGACAGGCTGAACAACTTCCCCGCGCAGCTTTCCGGCGGCGAACAGCAGCGCGTTTCGATAGCGAGAGCGCTTTCGAAAAAACCGAAGCTGCTGCTTTGCGACGAGCCTACGGGCGCGCTTGACTACAACACGGGAAAGATGATTTTGAAGCTGCTTCAGGACACCTGCCGCGCGGACGGAATGACGGTTATTCTCGTCACTCACAACACCGCGATTACTCCGATGGCAGACCGCGTTATCAAAATCAAAAACAGCAAGGTAAGCGAGGTTATTCTGAACGAAAATCCGACTCCTGTTGAGGAAATAGAGTGGTAAAATGAAGGCAATTACTAAAAACACTTTGCGCGAAATCAAGGGCACAAAGAGCCGTTTTCTGTCAATTTTCCTGATTTGCGTAATCGGAGTTGGATTTTTCAGCGGCGTCCGCGCAACCTGTAACGATATGAAAACCTCCGCCGATGATTATTACGACAGGCAGAATTTGTTTGATTTGCGCGCGGTTTCAACGTTTGGCTTAACGGACGGCGACAAATCGGCGATTGAAAGCGTTTTGCCCGAGGACTGCTCGGTTTACACGTCAAAATACACGGATTTGGCGGTTGAGCGCGGCGACAGGGAGTATCTCACGCGGGTTTATTCCAAGCTGCCCGACAGCATAAACACGCCCGTTATTCTCGAGGGACGCGATATCGAAAACGAGGGCGAATGCCTGATAAGCTGCAATATGCTGCACGAAACCATAAATGTCGGCGATACGATAACGCTTGTCGATTTGGCGGAAGCGGACGAGTTCCCGCTGAAAAGGGCGGAGTACAAGGTTGTCGGTCGGTATAACTCGCCGATGTACGTTTCGATGAGCCAGCGCGGAAGCACAACAATCGGCGACGGCGCGCTTGACGCGTTTATGATAGTTGCCGAGGACGATTTTACACAGGACGTTTACACGGAAATTTACGTTCAGTCGGAAACCTTGCGCGCGATGTCGAGCTACTCCGAGGAGTACGAAAATTACCGCAAAACGCTCTCCGATAAACTCACGGAACTCGGTAAGGAGCGCAGCGTAATCCGTTATGACGAGGTTCTCGGCGAAGCTCAGGAGAAAATCACAGACGGTGAAAAGGACTTGGCGCAGGCGAAAACTGACGGGCAGAAGGAACTCGATGACGCGAAAGCCGAGCTTGAAAACGGCAAGAAGGAAATCGAGGACGGCGAGAAAGAGCTTGCCGAAGCGAAAGAAAAGCTGGACGATGGAGCGGCTCAGATTGCCGATGGAGAGAAAAAACTCAGCAACTCGCTTGCCGAGCTGAATGACGGAAAGGCGCAGCTTGCCGAGGGCAAGAAAACGCTTGACGAAGCGAAGGAGCAGCTTGACGAGGGACAAGCCGAAATTGACGCAAATAAAAAGGGGCTTGCTGACGGGCGCGCGCAGCTTGAAGCGGCAAAAGCGCAGTATAATGCGGGTTTGGCGCAGTATAATGCGGCTCTCGCAGAGCTTTCCGCAAAGGAACAGCAGCTTTCTGCGGCGGAGCAGGCTTACGGCAAAGAAGCGATGGCGGCTCAGCGCGCTGAATTAGAGGCGGCAAAAGCCACGCTTGCGCAGAATAAAGCCGAGCTTGAAGCGGCAAAGGAGCAGATTGACAAGAACGAGGAAGACCTGAATACCGCGGAGGGCGTACTTGCGGCTTTCGAGGAAGCTTTTGCGGCAAATCTCGAGAAGTACAACGCGGGGCTTGCCGAATATAACGAAAACGCACAGAAAATCGCGGACGGCGAGCGCGCTTATAACGAGGGACTTGCCGAGTTTAACGCGAAAAAGGCTGAGTATGAGCAGGGCGTTCTTGATTACGAAAACGGCTTGCAGAAAATCGAAGAAGCGAAGAAAAAGCTCGCGGACGGCGAAATTGAGTACGAAGACGGAGTTCGCGAGTTTAACGAGGAAATCGCCAAGGCTGAAAAGGAAATCTCGGACGCAAAAGAGAAAATCTCGGACGCGGGAAAAGCCGAGTGGTATATTTTCACGCGTGACGATAACGTCGGCTATTCCGAATACGGGAGCAATGCCGAGCGAATTGACAAAATCGCGGCGATTTTCCCCGTGTTCTTTTTGCTGGTAGCGGGGCTTGTCTGCCTTACCACAATGTCGAGAATGGTCGAAGAGCAGCGCACGCAAATCGGCACAATCAAGGCTCTGGGCTATGGAAACGGCGCGATAATGCGGCATTATATGATTTATGCGGTTTCGGGAGCGGTTGTCGGCGGAACTCTCGGCGCATTCGGCGGGTGCGTTTTGTTCCCAACGGTCATAATGTTCGCATACTCGATGATGTACACAATCAGGGAATTCCACTACCTCTACGAGCCGTGGAATATGCTTTTCTCGATAGGCACGATGACTGCGGCGATTGCTCTGACGGTGTTCTTCAGCTGTCGTAAAGCGCTTCGGGAAACTCCCGCTTCGCTTATGCGCCCGAAAGCTCCGAAAGCGGGAAAGCGCGTTTTCCTCGAGAAAATCACGTTTTTGTGGAACAAAATGAACTTCTTCGCGAAGGTCAGCGGCAGAAACCTTTTCCGTTACAAGCGCAGAATGTTTATGACGGTAATCGGAATTGCGGGCTGCACGGCGCTTTCGCTGACGGGATTTGGTCTGAAGGACTCGATTTCGGATATCGTGGATTTGCAGTATCTCGATATCAACAATTACAGCGGATTTATCGCTTATGACGGTGACGCGAAGCCGTCCGAGGTTGAAAATATCTACGCGGCGCTCGAGGAGTACAATCCCGAAACGCAGTACACGCGCGCTTATATCAAGCAGTATGAAACGAAGTTTGGCGATGAAGCCGTGCAGTGCTACATCACCTGCGCGGAGGAAGCCGCAAAATTCGGCGATTTCATTGCGTTCAGAGAGCGCGTTTCCAGAAAGCCGCTCTCGCTCACGGACGGCGCGATTATCTCCGAGAAAGCAGCAACGCTTCTCGGCGCGAAAACGGGCGATGAAATCTCAATTCAGATAAGGGACGGCGAGTACAGGAGCGTAAAAATCTCGGGAATAACCGAGCATTACACAAGCCACTATCTGTATCTTTCCGAGGACGTTTACAGAGAAATTTTCGGCGCTGTGCCGGTTTACAACATTGTCTATTTCAAGAACGGCATCTCGAGCGAGGGCAGCGACTCCGAGCAATTCAGCGAATTTATGCTGAAAACCGACAAGGTTCTCACGGTCAATATAAACGCGTCTTCAATGTCGAGAATACACGATGTAATGTCGATTATGGACTTGGTGACGATTGTGCTGATTGTATCGGCGGGAGCGCTTGCGCTGGTTGTTTTGTACAACCTCACGAACGTCAACATCACCGAGCGAATACGCGAAATCGCAACGCTGAAGGTTCTCGGATTTTACGACAGAGAGGTTTCGATGTACGTTTTCCGCGAAAATATCGTGCTGTCGCTGATAGGCGGCGCTGTCGGGCTGGGGCTTGGAACTGCGCTTTGTATGTTCGTTATTCAAACAGCCGAAATCGACGAGGTTATGTTCGGGCGGACAATTCACCCGCTGTCATATCTCTGGGCGTTTCTGGTAACGGCGGCATTCTCGGTACTTGTAAATCTCCTGATGTCGCGCGTGCTCAAGAAAATCAGTATGGTTGAGTCGCTGAAATCGGTTGAATAAAAGCGAGGCTAATTGAATTGGAAAAGGTCTGGAAGGAAATGTATGAAGCCGCGAAAGCCGTGCAAAACGCGCGGAAAATCTCCGAATACGTCACGGCGGGCGAGGTTTCGGCGGCGATTTTGTCGGAAAGCGGGAAAATCTACACGGGAATTTGCGTGGATACCTGTTCTACGCTTGGGATTTGCGCCGAGAGAAACGCGATTTTCAATATGCTCACAAACGGCGAAACCGAGATAAAAAAGGTGCTCGCCATACTTCCCGACGGGAAAACCGGCGCGCCCTGCGGAGCCTGCCGTGAGCTTATGGTTCAGCTTAGCCCTGCAAAATACAAGGACGTTGAAATAATGCTGGACTATGAAAACAATAAAATCGTAACCCTTGGAGAATTAACTCCGGAATGGTGGATTTGAAATGATTGAAAACATTGTTAAGGTAAAACTGGCAACAGACGAGGAGCTTACTATCAAGAGAAACTCGCTTTGCGCGGTAAATCCTGAAACGAACAAGAGAATTGCTATCGTCACGGGCATTCACGGCGACGAGCTTGAGGGGCAGTATATCTGCTATGAGCTGGTGAAAACGATAACGGCGAATATGCAGAATTTAAAGGGAAGAGTGGACATTTATCCTGCGATAAACCCGCTCGGACTGGAGAGCGCTTGCCGTGAAATTCCGACTTCTGCGCTTGATATGAACCGCGTTTTTTCCGCACCCGACCCCGCGTCGATTTCCGAAATAATCGCGCAGAAGGTTGTCGAGGACATCAAGGGCGCGGCGGCTTGCGTTGACATTCACGCGAGCAACATTTTCATTCGCGAAATACCTCAGGTGAGGATTTTGCCGCGCGACAGCGACTATCTTATGCGTTACGCGAAAATGCTCAACACGGACTTGGTGTGGGTACACGAAAGCGGCGCTGTCGGCGGAGGTTCGCTTGCCGAGGCGCTGATAAACGAGGGTGTGCCGACGCTTGCGGTTGAGATGGGCGTTGGCGGACGGATAAACACGGAATACTGCGAGCAGCTGCTCCACGGTATTTTCAATCTGATGAATAATCTCGGTATCTGGACGGTAGCCGAGCACGGAATTTCTCACCCGATGGTATCGACGGACGGCGAAGTGCATATTGTCCACGCTTCGGACGCCGGCGTGTTTATTCCGCGGGTTGAGCATAATATGTGGCTTGCAAAGGGCAGCGAAATCGGCGAAATCGTCACTCCGATTACGGGAACGGTGGTTCAGAAGATAACCGCGCCCGAAAGCGGTGTGATTTTCTCGCTGAGGGAATACCCGATTGTAAGCGAGGGAAGCACTATTGCAAGAATGTTGAGTATGGGCAGTTATTGACTGGGGGAGCGTATGAAAGACAGGATTCTGGAGTCCAAGGAAAACTATCTTGAAACGATTTTAATTCTGCAAAATCGCTGCGGCGAGGTGCGAAGCATTGACATCGCGGCTGAAATGGATTTTTCCAAGCCGTCGGTTAGCGTTGCGATGAAGAATTTGCGGGCGGAGGGCTGCATAAACGTTGACGAAAACGGCAAAATTACCCTGACCGACGAGGGACGGGAAATCGCCGAGCGCGTTTATGAGCGGCATCTTTTGTTCACCGAGTGGCTGATGTCGATGGGAATTTCCGAGAAAACCGCCGCCGAGGACGCTTGCCGAATGGAGCATTGTTTAAGCGAGGAGAGCTTTGCGGCGATTAAGAGCTACATCAAAAAGCACGGACTTTAATGGGGGTTTTTGATTTGAAGATTGTCTGTCTGATTGAAAATACTGCCGTGAATGACAAGCTGTTTTCCGAGGAAGGGCTGTCGCTTTTTGTCGAGTACAATGGGAAAAATTACCTGATTGACGCGGGACTCACGGGAAAGGCTGTCGAAAACGCAAGGCGAATGAGATTGCCGATAGACGAGCTTTCGGGCGTTTTCATCACGCATAATCATCTCGCTCACATCGGCGGTATCGACAGCATAATGCGCCTGAATCCGAACGCGCCGATTTATCTTCGTGCGGGAGCAAAGGCTGAGGTTTTCCGAAAGAACGGGCTTTTCAAAACGCCCGCGGGTATCGGGAAAGGTTTTTTCAAAAAATACGCCGAAAATCTGATTTTGTTCAACAACTTCTCCGAGGTTTGCGAGGGCTTTTATCTTGCGAGCTGCGAGGATTTTGAAGAGAAATGCGAAAATCCCGACAAGAGCTATTTTGTAGTTCCCGAGGGCGAGAAAAAGCCGCAAATTGCCGATTTTTCGGACGAGAGCTTCGCGGTGATTTTCCCGAAAAAGCGCAAATCGGACGGCTTGATTTTGGTCGGCGGGTGCTTTCACTGCGGCGCGGAAAATATGCTTCAAACGGTTCAGCGGCGCTGGGCGGGGATACCCATTCTTGCGGTAATCGGCGGGTTTCACCTTTCGGGGAACAATCCGAAATCGCTTAACTGCACGGCTGATTACGTCACGGCAACCGCGAGAGCGCTCAAATTTTCGGGCGCGGAGAAAATCTACGCTTGTCACTGCACGGGCTTTAAGGGCTTTGATTTAATGGACGAAATGCTCGGTGACAGAATAATGTACCTTGGCGGCGGAGAAGCACTGGAGTTTTAACGGCACGCTTTCGGGTACTCAAAAAAATAAAGTGAGGAATTGAAATGAAACTTGGAATGGTCGGTTTGCCGAATGTCGGCAAAAGCACTTTGTTCAACGCGCTGACAAACGCGGGCGCGCAGTCTGCGAATTACCCGTTCTGCACGATTGAGCCGAACGTGGGCATCGTAAGCGTTCCGGACGAGCGTCTGGACAAGCTCGCGGAGATGTATCACCCCGAAAAATTCACTCCGGCAACGCTTGAATTTGTCGATATCGCGGGACTGGTAAAAGGCGCGTCAAGGGGCGAAGGTCTTGGAAACAAGTTTTTGTCGAATATCCGCGAGGTTGACGCGATTGTACACGTTGTGCGCTGCTTCGAGGACGACAACATCATTCACGTTGACGGTTCAATCGGCGCGGCGCGCGATATCGAAACGATAAATCTGGAGCTGATTTTCTCGGATTTGGAGATACTTGACCGCAGAATTGACCGCGCGAAAAAGGCTGTCAAGGGCGACAAATCCCTGCAAAAAGAGGTTGATTTTTTCGAGAGCCTGAAGGCGCATCTCGAGGAGGGAAAATCCGCGAGAAGCTATGATTTCTCGGACGAGGAGCGCGAGATGCTCCACGACACGCCGCTTTTGTCGAACAAGCCGGTTATCTACGCGGCGAATTTGTCCGAAGCGGATTTCAAGAACGGCGTTGAAAATAACGCGCAGTATAAAGCGGTGCAGGAAATCGCTGCCGAGGAGCACGCCGAGGTTCTTCCGATTTGCGCGCAGATTGAAGCGGAAATTGCGGATATGCCCGACGAGGACAAGGAGCTGTTTCTCGCGGATATGAACCTTGAAAGCTCGGGACTTGCGCGAATTATCAAGACGGGCTATCGCTTGCTCGGGCTGATTTCGTTCCTCACGGCGGGCACGCCCGAGGTAAGAGCTTGGACGATTACCAAAGGCACGAAAGCTCCTCAGGCTGCGGGAAAAATTCACACGGACTTTGAAAAGGGCTTTATCCGCGCGGAAATTGTCGGCTTTGAGGATTTGATGAGCTGCGGGTCGATGGCTGCGGCAAAGGAAAAGGGACTTGTTCGGCTTGAGGGCAAGGAATACGTTATGCAGGACGGCGACGTGACGCTGTTCAGATTTAACGTGTGAGGGAGTGAACGGTGAATAGAATAATTCGCTGCAAAAACGCAAACAACAGGAAAATCGCAGTGCTTCTGGTTTTGCAGGTCATTCTCGGAGTTGCGCCGGTACTGCTGCTGATTGCGTTTGTGATGTTCAAGATGTACGAAACAAAGCCGCTGGGATTTGTCATAATCGGATTGATTTTCGCTTGCAACGCGGCATATATGATATTTGCTCGGAGATACAATATCCTGAACAGCGGCAGAAACGGCGAGAAAAATTTATACAAAGCGGTGAAAAAGCTCGAGGGGAACAACATAATTTTCGTAAATCTCCCCATTCGCTATAAACGCGGGCGCTCCGAGGTTGATATGCTGATAATCAGCCCGAAGGGCGTTGTGATAATCGAGGTCAAAAACCACTCGGGGACGATTTCGGGCAACTGGAAAGCCGAGAAATGGGTTCAGCATAAGTTTTATCGAAACGGAAAAACCACGTCTGCCGATATGGACAATCCCATAAAGCAAATGCGCCGACAGCGCGACATAGTGAAGAGCATTTTCAATGCGGCGGGCGAGGACGTTTGGGTGGACACGGTTTTGTACTTTTCAAACCCGAATGTCCGCCTGAAGCTCAATCTCCGTGAAAACGATTATGTTTGCCTCGGGACAAGGGAGCTTATGCGCTTCCTCACCGAATACAAAAGCGGCAGGACAATTTCCAAGGCGCAGATGGAAAAATTTGCAAATATTCTTGATGAAGCAAAGGCAAACATCTGACAATTTTTTCCCGAAAAATAACATTTTTTCCCTTTACGTTCTGTAAAAAAATCGGGTTATTATTCAACATTTTCCACGTTGAATGCTGTTTGAAACGTGTGGAAAACCGCAGAATTTCAAACTTTTCAGCATTGTTTTCAACAATTTTTCCGAAAAAGTCAAGCTAACGGCATTAAAAACGGCTTTTTTCTGTTGAAAGATATGTTGATAATGTGAAAACTGTCTGCAAAAAAATGAACATAAATTTTCGCCGAAAAATCTCGTTTTCGGACAAAAAAAGCCGCCCTCGGTTTTATTCGGGGGCGGTTATTTTATTGCGTGTTTGCAAGGCTCGGCGTCTGATTTCTGAGGATTTCCTCAAACTTCTCGCAGCTCATCGGCTTGTAGTAGAAGAAGCCCTGAATCATATCGCAGCCCAGCTCCTTGAGGAAGTCAACCTGCGTTTGGGTTTCGACGCCCTCGGAAACGGTTTCGAGATTGAGGCTCTTCGCGAGCGTTACAACCGAGGTGATAACCTTGCGGTTTTTCTCGGTGAGGTCGTTTTTGAGGAAGAACCCGCCGTCGATTTTCAGCGTATCGAACGGCAGCATTGTTATCAGGTTAAGGCTGGAGTAGCCCGAGCCGAAATCGTCCACGGAAATGCGATAGCCGCGCTCCTTGAACCAGCTTACCGTTTCAATCAGCTTTTCGATGTGGTCGGTGAGCAGGCTCTCGGTAATTTCCAGCTCGATATACTTGTGAGGAACGCCGATGTTGTCAATCAGCGCGTTCAGCTTTTCGCAGAAGGTGTCGTCGCCGAGGTGATGACGGCTCACGTTGAGCGAAATCAGCGGCACGTCTATGCCTATCCTCAGCCAGCGTCTGATATCGGCGATTGAACGGCGGTAAACGGCAAAATCCATATCGGTGATGAAGCCGTTTTCCTCGAAAATCGGCACAAACTTTGCCGGAGAAATAACCTCGCCGTTCGGTCTTATCCAACGCGCAAGCGCTTCCGCTCCGACAACCTTTCCGGTTTCGATGCTGATTTTCGGCTGATAGAACACCTGAAACTCGTTGTTTTCAAGCGCCGTGAACATATTCGCTTCGATATAGCGCCGCTCCTTGATTTTCTCGCGGAGCGCATCGTCGAAGAACGCGATGAGATTTTCGTGATAATAAGCGCGGTCGCGGACAGTTTTCTGCGCTCTGATGGCACGGTCAACGCCGCCCATAACGCCGACGCTGTCGCTTTCCATATCATAAGCGCCCGCAATCAGATAAATCGTAAGTCTGAGCTTTCGCAGGACCTGTTTTTGAATTTCCTGCATAATCAGAGTAAGCCGGTCGGTGAACTCCTCGGCGCTCTCGTTTTTGAGAAGCATTACAAACCGAGAACCCTCGGAGCGGCACAAAAGCTCGCCCGCGACGACTGAATCCTTTAAAATCTCGGAAACTGCGATGAGGATTGAGTTTCCTGTTTCGTAGCCCTTTTCCTCGTTTAAACGGCGGAAATCCGCGATATTGATGATAGTTACAAAACGGTGGACGTTCTTTTCCTCGTTTGTAAGCTGAAGCGCTTCCGCAGAAAATACGTTAAAAGTCATAAGTCCCGTGAGAGTATCGGACATATTGACTTTTCCGAGGCAGTCGGTGATATCGGTTGAGCTGATGTGATAGCGCGGCTCACCGTTTGTGTTTGTATCGATAGAAGCCGCGATGTCAAGCCAGCGGCGCTCATCGGCAGCATAGTATGCGCTTGACGCGTAAAGCTCGCCCTTTTCGAGCTTTTTCGCAGGGCATTCCTCGCAGGGCTTGTCACGCCCGCGGATTTTCTTGTAGCAGATATCGCCCGTTTCCAGACCGTAGTGCTCGTGCGCGGCGTCCTGAACGAGGTCAACCCTGTATTCGCCCGGCACAATTGAAAAACCTTCAATTCTGTGGTCGTTGATAATCGTTCTGTTGAGGCGTTTTACCGCAATTTCATTTGTATTGTTTCTGTACTCGCCGTACATTTTTGTGAGGGCATTTTCGAGCGCGTCGATAATCTGGATATCCTGCGCGTTCAGCTCAAAGCTGCTGTTGAAGATAATCGCGAAAAACTCGCAGACAAGTCCCTCGTACTTTATTGCGCGGCATTCGGCGCAGATTGCTCCGTTAGCCAGCGAAACTCCGTTGATTTTTTCGCCGCCGCTGTGGATACGCAGCTTTGTCTTGTTGAACAAAATCGACTTCAAATCGTTGTCCGAGAGGTCAATTTTGAGCATCGGACAGGTTTCGAGCGGATTTCCTGTAGCGTTATAGGTGAGGTTGCGGAAGAATTTTCCGTGGTCGTCGCTGTACACGAAGATATTAGAAGCGCCGAGCAGCTCGCCTGCCGTTTTGAACGCTTCTTTCATATAAAGCATTCTGTCCTTCTCGCTCTTGCTGCAAAACGCCTGCAAAACGAGCGCGTAAACCTTGGAAGAGCCGCTAACATTGCTGTACAAATCGGGCGAGGAAACCTCCGAGAGGTGCTGATAGGCGCTCATAGACATCGCGGGCGAGTAGCTCATATAGCATCTTCCGCCGCTTCTGTGCGCTTCGCCGAGAGCCGCCATAGCCTCCGCGTAAACGTCCTCAAGACGGTGCGCGTTTTTGAATGTGGACACGCCGACGCTGACGGTACAGGTGTTGCCGTCGAAAATATAGTTTTTGACGTTCACGATAACACGCTTTGCGAGATTGTCCAGAAACGAATTTTCCTCAAATGTCACGAATATCAGAAATTCACCGTCGCGAACTCTTGCGATAAAGCAGTCGCGCTCGCAGACGCTTATTCCCAAAAGGATTTTTGCAACGGTTTTCTGGAGATAATCCGTGTATTCCGTTCCGGATTTTGCCATAATTCCGCGAAAATCGTCAATTCCCACGGCAAGAAGTCCTGCGTAAGTGTAGCAGTTTGCGCCCTTGCGCTTCTCCTCGATAATCTCGCGGAAAGCGTTGAGGTTATATGCCTCGGTGAGCGGGTCGAGCTTTTCTGAGAGCCTGTCTTTGGCGGTTTGCTCGCCGGTAACGTCAAGAACTCTTCCGATATATTTTATAGGAAGCTCGTTTTCATCGCGAACCAGCTTTCCCTCGAGCTTTATCCGAACGGTATCGCTGTTTTCGTTAACCACGCGGATTTCGCAGGAAACCTCGTTTTCGCCGTGCTCCATCGCGGAGCAAAAATTGCTGAACTCGGGCAAATCCTCCGAAAAAACGCCTCCGTTGCTGATAACGGCTTCTCTGAAATGGGAAATCGGGTCGTTTGTGCCGTTGATTTTGCAGAACATCGTGTTGTACTGATAAAACAAATCATCGGCGATGTGATATTCCCAAAGACCGAAGCGGGAATATTCCGAAAGAATGGAATTTTTCACTTTTTCCTCGGAAAGAGCGCGCTTCAGGCGTTCTATTTCAAATTCTTTTTCTTCGGACAAATATATCACCTCCGAATTTCAGCCGATAATTTCAGCTTTAACTCTGTTTTTCCCATAATTCGTCAAATTCCTTTAGCTTCATCGGCTTCGAGAAATAGAAGCCCTGAACCATATTGCAGTCGATTTCTTTCAGGAAGTCGATTTGGTCCTGCGTTTCCACTCCCTCGGAAATAACGTTCATTTCGAGGTTTTTCGCCATATCGACAACCGATGAGATAACGGCTCTGCCCTTCTTGGAGTTTACCATTCCGTTGAAGAACTCGCGGTCGATTTTCAGCACGTCCGCGGGGATATCCTTGAGCAGATTGAGCGAAGAATAGCCCGAACCGAAGTCATCAATCGACAGCTTGAAGCCTATCTCGTGGAGCTTTTGCATAATCGCAATCATACGGTCCGCGTCCTCGGTGAAAACGCTTTCGGTAAGCTCCAGCTCGATGTATTCATAAGGAATTTCGTATTTATCGACAATTTCTCTCAGACGCCAGATATAGTCGTCGTCGTTTATGTGCAGGCGCGACTGGTTGACGGAGATGACGATAGGCTTTTTCCCGTTGTCAAGCCAGCGGCGGAGCATTATGCAGACTTCCTCCAGAATGAAGAAATCCAGCTCCACAACAAACCCGTTTTTCTCGGCAAGCGGGATAAAGTCGCCGGGGCAAACGAACCCGAACTCCTTGCTGTTCCAGCGGATAAGCGCCTCTGCGCCGACGATTTCGCGGGAATTTGTGCCGTATTTCGGCTGAAGATAGCATTCAAATTCGCGATTTTTGAGCGCCTGAGGCATCGCGTTCTCGAAGTCCTTCTCACGCAGCGAAATCTCGCGGATTTTCCCATCATAGAAAGCAACGTCGCTGTTGTGCTTGTTTTTGATGGATTTTTTCGCGAGCTTTGCGCGGTCCACAGCCATCGTGAAATCAACCGCTTCATATTTCCCGAGGCACTGTCCCAGACGGCAGATGCCCGCGCTGAAATTCACGGGATATTTTATAAAGAAAGAATTTCTTCTGTCAAACTCCGTGAAAATCTCGTGCAGACGGTTTTCAATCTCGTTATCGGGCGAGTTTTTGATAAGGCACGCGAAATTATCCTCGGAAATGCGCGCAAAAAGCTCCTCCTTGTCGAGGCAGTCGGCGAGCGTTTTGTGGATACGCGCGAGAATACGGTCGCCCTCGTCATAGCCAAGGCGGTCGTTTATGTACTTGAATTTGTCGATGTCAAGAACCACCATCGCCAGCTTCTCCGGCGGGTTTTTCCTGACGATTTTTGCACAGTCGCGGAAAAATCTGCTTTTGTTTTTTCCGCCGGTAATCGGGTCTGTGTCCTGAAAATGACGGTTTCTGACCGAGAAAAAGATGATTATTCCAACCAGCAGAACCGTAAACACTCCGCCCACGGCAATCCACACATAAGCATTTTCAGCAGAAAATAAGGCGGAAACCGCTACTTCCGACGATATTCCCAAAATCATTATATATAATCCTCCCGAACCCTGATGAGTCATCATATTACATACTAACATTATACCAAATTATGTAAACGGTTTCAAGCCCTTTTTAGCATTTTTTCAATTTTTGCCTATTTTTCTTAAAAAAATTGTTAGTATTTCACAATAGTTTTGTAACATAATTGTCATAAGTTGCCATTAAATTTTTCATATTATCTTGACAAAAAACCACATTTGTGATAAAATAAGTTGGAGTTTAACTCTAAATATAAACAAAATGAGGTATAAAAATGAAGTGGTATGAAAACGCGGTGTTTTATCACATTTATCCCATCGGTTACTTTGGCTGCCCTCGTGTAAACGACGCGGCAAGCGAGCCTACGCACAAGCTGCTGAAGCTCATCGACGACATTCCCCATATCAAGGAGCTTGGCTGTAACGCGATTTACTTTGGACCTGTTTTCGAGAGCGTTGCACACGGATATGACACAATTGATTACAGAACCATCGACCGCCGTCTCGGCACAAACGATGATTTCAAGAAGGTCTGCGCGGCTCTTCACGAAAACGGGATAAAGGTTGTCCTTGACGGCGTTTTCAATCACGTCGGGCGCGATTTCTGGGCGTTCAAGGACGTGCGCGAGCATAAATTTTCGAGTGCAAAGAAAGACTGGTTCCATCTGCGCGACGGCAACAGCTGCTATAACGATGGCTTTTACTACGAGGGCTGGGAGGGACACTATGAACTGGTTAAACTCAACCTCTACAATCCCGAAGTAAAGGGCTATCTCAAGGATACGATAACATTCTGGAAGAACGAGTTCGGCATTGACGGACTGCGCCTTGACGTTGCATATTGCCTTGACGAGAATTTCTTAAAGGAGCTTCACGGACACTGCAAGTGGCTTTCCGAGGACTTTTTCCTGCTCGGCGAAACGCTTCACGGCGACTACAACCGCTGGGCAAACGACCAGATGCTGGACAGCGTGACGAACTACGAGTGCTACAAGGGGCTTTTCTCCAGCTTTAACGATATGAATATGTTTGAAATCGCGCACTCGATTAACCGTCAGTTCGGCTCGGAAAACTGGTGCATTTACCGCGGCAAGCACCTCTACACCTTTGTCGATAACCACGATGTAACGCGCGTTGCTTCCATTCTGAAGGTAAAAGAGCATCTGCCGCTGATTTACACGCTGATGTTTATGATGCCGGGCATTCCGTCGGTTTACTACGGAAGCGAGTTCGGTATCGAGGGCGACAAGCGCGGCGGCGGTGATGACGCGCTGCGTCCCGAGTTTAATCTCGAAAAGATGAAAAACGAGGGCTTGCGCGATTTGACGGAGCTTATCGGCAAGCTTTCCGATATCGAGAAAAATCACCCTGCGGCGGCTATGGGCGATTACAAGCAGGTTCAGCTCACGAACAGACAGTACGCTTTCTCGCGCTCTGCCGATGGAGAAACGCTCGTCACCGTGATAAACGCGGACGCGGCTCCCTTTACGTTCAACCTCAATATGGGCGGCGAAGCGGAAAATCTCCTGACGGGTGAAAAAGTCGGGCTCGGCGGACTGACGCTCGAAGGGTATTCTTCAATGGTGCTGGAGGTTTAATGTATAAACTATGAAGAAATTTCTTGCGTTTTTTCTGTTAATTGCGGCAGATTTCTGGATTTCTCTTGCCGTTAATTTCGTCTTGGCGAAAATTATCGAATTAATGGCGTTTTCAATAGTGATTTTGCTTTTCGCAATTCCACTTCAGCTTGCGGCGGCAGTCGGACACACGTTTCTGCTGAAAAAGGTGTATTTGCATTGGGAGAGGTTTTACATAAACAAAGTGGCATTTGGCTGCGCTGCCGTAATTCCGATGACTTTGCCGGGGATTTATCTGTTTATCCGGCTCGGCTCTCAGCACTCGTCCTCGCTCGGAGATGTTTTTGTGGCAGCCGTGGCGATTGGATTTTTTGTATATGCGGTTGAAGCTGCGATGGGATTGCTGATTGCTCTTTCAGTCAAACGTCGCAAACCCTGAAAACGGCGGGAAATCCGCGAAATTTCCCCGAAAAACCCCTTTTGCGTGAATTTTCACATCGGAGGTGATTATCTTGTCCGACAACGTTGATATATGGCTTTGGCTTGCGATGGTGATGAAGCCGAATAACCCGCGCCTCGGGAAAATCCTCTCGGAGAGCGGTTTCAACGCGGCGAAAGCGGGCGTGATAATCCGCGACGGGCGCGACTCAACGATAACGGCGGGCGAGATTTCCCGCGCAAAGGCGATAAGGCTCGGCACGGTTCGCGAGTTCGCGGCATTCTGCGAAAAAAGCGGCGTTTCGATAATCTCCTATGAGAGCGAAAACTACCCCGAAAATCTCCGCAAAATCGAAAATCCGCCCGCGGTTTTGTTTGCTCTGGGCAATGTTGACGGGCTTAACCGCGCGCCCTTGCTCACGGTTGTGGGAACGCGGAATGTGTCGGATTACGGGATTTCCGTCACCGATTACCTTGCGAAGCCGCTGGCGAAAGCGGGCGTGGTTATCGTGAGCGGAATGGCTCTCGGAACGGACAAAGCCGCCCATAACACCTGCATTGACGCTGGCGGGAGAACGCTTGCGTTTCCGGGGTGCGGGGTGCTTGAAACTCACCCTGCGGAAAACGCCGACCTCAAAGCAAAAATCATCGAAAACGGCGGCGCGATTATAAGCGAGCTGCTTCCCGACGCAAAGGCTTCTTCGTGGTATTTCAAGCGGCGCGACGCGGTTTTGGCGGGGGTTTCCCACGGAACGCTCGTTGTCGAGGCTGCGGAAAAAAGCGGGAGTCTTGTCACGGCGGAGTGCGCGAAAAATCAAGGGAAAACGGTTTTTGCGGTACCGCCGCGCGACATTATTTCGGGAAATTTCTCGGGAAACGCCGCGCTTATCCGCTCGGGAGCGGTTTCGGTTTTCGATTTTTCGGACATCGCGGACGTTCTCGAAAAAACGAGCGACAGCGCGGATTTTGCCGAAAAGCTGAAAAAAGCCGCGAATGAGGCTGTTGAACAAAAGAAAAGCGAAAATTTCCGGAAAAAGACAAAATCCGAGAAAATTCCCGAGAAATCCGAAAAAATTCCCGAGGAGAAAAAATCTGCGAAAATTCTTGAGGAAAGCACTCTTGCGGAGCTTGGCGATATCGAAAAGTTGGTTGTGAAAGCGCTTGCGGAAAGTCCCGACAATGTGGAAAATCTGATGGAGAAACTGGGACTTGACTATGGCACGGCAATCGAAGCGCTTATTTCCCTTGAAATCAGCGGTTTTCTCGTTCGCGGGAACGATGGGATTTATTCTGTTAAATAATTGTTGGCAAAAATGTACAAATATCAACGCGAATTTTCTATATATTAACACTTGATTTTTTCTGAAAATATGTTAAAATAAATAATGTGATAGTGTGATAGTCACGAAATATTGTTAGGAGGTAATTCACTATGGCATATCAGATTTCCGACGATTGCATCGCTTGCGGCGCTTGCGCAGACGGCTGCCCCGTAAACGCTATTTCCGAAGGCGACGGCAAGTATGTTATCGACGCAGACGCTTGTGTTGACTGCGGCGCGTGCGAAGGCACCTGCCCTGTTGGCGCTCCCAAGCAGGCGTAATTCTTCGAGGCTACATAAATAATCCCCGTTTGGTTTTTCCGAGCGGGGATTTTATTTTTCCTGTTGCAATTTTTCAAAAAATGTTGTATAATATATAATGATATAGTATGGCAAGTCCTACAATGCTATAAGTTGAAGGGTGATTGATTTATGAAGCTGATTTTCGCGATTATCAACAACGACGACAGCCATTCGGTTCAGCAGGCGCTCACAAAAGGCGGTTTCCAGACCACGAAGCTCTCCTCAACAGGCGGCTTTCTGATGGCGGGGAACACCACTTTTATGGTCTGCGCGGACGATGAAAAGGTTGACGAGGCAATCGAAGTAATCAAGGAACATTCTCATAAAAGAAAGCAGTTCGTGCCTAATTCCTCCGCTTATATCAACAGCAGCTTCACGGGCATTCCCGTTGAAGTTACCGTCGGCGGAGCTACGGTTTTTGTCACGAACATCGAGAAATTTGAAAAGGTATGACGAAGCTATACGGTAAGGACGAGCTGAAGGAAACCCTTGACGAAACCGCGCGCAAGGGCAGACTTTCCCACGCGATTATGTTCTCGGGGAGAAAAGGCTCGGGGAAAAAGGTTATGGCTCGCTATGCGGCAAGGCTTTTCCTGTGCGAAAACCACGCCTGCGGGAACTGCCCGACCTGTCGGAATATCGATATGGGCGCGCACCCCGATGTGATTTTTGTCAAGGAAACGCTTGGCGGGAAATATTCGATGGAGCCGCTAAAGGAGATTATCCGCGGGACTGTGGTAAAGCCCAACAACGGCGACCTCAAAGTTTACGTTTTCGAGGACTGCGACACGATGATTTCCCAGCACCAGAACGCGCTGCTGAAGCTCATCGAGGAGCCGCCCGCGCATCTTCGGTTTATCTTCACCTGCGAGAACACAAATCTCGTTCCGATAACGGTGATGTCGAGGGTGACGGTTTACGAAGTGCCGGAAACCGACTTGGAGAGCTGCGTGAAGTGCCTTGTCGAGGAGGGCGCGGACAAAAAGCGCGCGGAGGAGCTTGCCGACATTTTCTCGGGAAATATCGGGGAATGCAAGGCGGTGCTTTCCGACAGCGACGGCGAAACGCGCGTCATCGAAACCGCGAAAAAAGCGGCATCGGCGGCTGCGGTCAAGGACGGATTTGGAACAGCCGCGGCGCTTTCCGAGGCAAAGGACAGGGCTGAGCTTTCGGCGGTTTTCGGGTATTTCACAAGGATTTTCCGCGACGCGCTTGCCGTGAAAACGGGCGCGGAAGCTGAGTTTTTTGATAAGAAAACCGCGAAAAAGGCTGCCGAAAATTTCACCGAGGAAGAGCTTCTGGCGGTACTTGACGCGGCTTTTGAGATATCCGCAAACGAGATTTACAACTTAAACGCTGCCCTCACAGCGGCTTATTTTACAACGGTTTTCGCAAAATAGAAAGGACTATAATGGATAAAGATTTGGATTATTACACGGAGAAAATTTCTCCGAAAAAGAACGCCGATAACGCGGCAAAGGCTAAAAAGGCGCCCGAAATTCCCGAAAAAAGCGCCGACGGAATGACGGAAATCATCGGCGTCCGGTTCAAGGACGTGGGCAAGGTTTATTACTTCTCGCCCTGCGGGATTTCGTTTAAGCACGGGGATAAGGTTATCGTGGAAACATCGCGCGGCGTGGAGTGCGGGGACATCGTTCTTGCAAACAGAAAGGTTGCCGAGAAATCGCTGGTTTCGCCGCTGAAAAAGGTTTTGAGAAAAGCCAATGAGAACGACATTCTTCAAGCACAGAAAAACCGCGAAAAGGAAAAGGAGATTATGAAAACCTTTTCCGAGAAAATCCGCCGGCATAATCTCGATATGAAGCCGATTGACGTGGACTGCACATTTGACGGAACGAAAATTCTGTTTTATTTCACCTCCGAGGGAAGAGTTGATTTCCGCGATTTGGTAAAGGATTTGGCTGCGATTTACCGCACACGAATTGAGCTTCGACAAATCGGCGTGAGAGATGAAGCGAAAATGCTCGGCGGTCTTGGGATTTGCGGCAGACCGTTCTGCTGTTCGAGTTTTCTCGGCGAGTTTCAGCCTGTTTCCATCAAAATGGCAAAGGAGCAGTCGCTTTCGCTTAATCCGACAAAAATCTCGGGAACCTGCGGAAGGCTGATGTGCTGTCTGAAATACGAGCAGAACTGCTACGAGGACTTCCTGAAAACCACGCCGAAGGTCGGCGCGTTTGTCGATACCGCGGAGGGACGCGGCGTTGTTCAGGACGCAAATCTGCTCACGGGTATGCTCACGATAAAGCTTGACAAAAAGCCCGATGTGCCGTTTATTGTCAACAAGGAAGAAGTCAAGGTTATCAAAGACGCGCAGATTAAGCTCAACCGCGATGAAATAAAGGCTCTCAAGAACCTCGAGGATAAATAGCAGTCTGTCGATAAAGGCGCATCTACTTCGTCATCGTCACGGTCGGCAGGCACAAAGCCTAGCCACCGTGCCGTTTCCTCGTATCTGCACCTTTCTCGTCAGCCTGTAAACATTTCTTTTGCTTTAGTGAAATTATAACATCAGTCAAACTGCAAATAACTGCAAATTTTCAAAAAGCAGAGAATTGTTTTCAAATCAAAAAAATCAAATTTTTGTCAAAAATCCGCGCGTTTTTGGCGCGCGGTTCTTTTTCTTCTTATTCTTTTTTCTTTTATATTTCTTTTTAATATGTAGGTTTGTTGATTTGTTTGTTGAATTTTGCAGTTTGTCTGTTGCTTTGTCTGTTGATTTCGCGCCGGCTTTTGTGCCATAAATCGCCCGCGAAGCCTTTGTACAAAAGCGTTCGGGCGTGCTGCTTTTTGTGCCGTTTGACTGTTGTATTGTCTGTTGCTTTTTTGTTGTTTGCCTGTTACTTTGTTTGTTGCTTTGCAAAAAGAGGTGATTTCGGACAATTTTGGCAAAAATGTGCAGTATTTTGCAGTCTGAACTGCGGTAATATATCTTTAGGATAAGTAATTCTGAGAGGAGCTTTTTATGAAAAAGAAAACCATAAATATGATTTCGCAGGCAACCAGCGTCAAAGGTCAGGGCGTCGGCTCGGCTTATATGGAGCAGGTTCGTCTGGTTAAGGAGGGGCTTTCGGATAAGTTTGATGTGTTCGAGAACGCGAAAATGGCGGCGGATATCACGCACTATCACACCATAAACCCTTCCTTCTTCATCAACAAAAAGCGCCGCTGCAAGAACGGAACCTCGGTTTGCTACGTTCACATGCTCCCGTCAACCGTTGATGAGAGTCTGCGTCTGCCCAAGCCCGCGAGAGCCGTTTTCTACAAGTATATGATTAAGTTTTACAGCATCATGGACCACCTTGTTGTTGTAAATCCTTATTTCATCGACGCGCTCGAGGAACACGGCATTCCGCGCGAAAAGGTGACTTATATCCCGAACTATGTCGATACCGAAAAATTCCACCCGGTTAAGCCGGAGATGAAAAAGTTCATCAAGCGCAAGCTCAATATCCCCGAGGATAAATTCACGGTTATGTGTGCGGGGCAGCTTCAGGTGAGAAAAGGTATTTTCGACTTCCTTGAATGTGCAAAGCGTTTGCCCGACGTACAGTTTGTCTGGGCGGGCGGCTTCAGCTTCGGACGCCTGACGGACGGCTATGACGAGCTTCAGCAGATTGTGAAAAATCCCCCGAAAAACGTAAAATTCCTCGGCATTGTAGACCGTGAGAATATGAACAAGATTTACAACGCAGCAGACGTTATGTTCCTGCCGTCCTTCGAGGAACTTTTCCCGATGACAATTCTCGAGGCGAT
>SFJQ01000008.1 GCA_004555855.1 [Eubacterium] saphenum
GTCGATTACCGATAAGATTTTCGATATGACTCAGAAGGAATTTGACGGTTTCCGGAATACTCTCGCTACTCTCACGGCTGAAAAAGACGCGCTTCAGAAGGAATACGAGAGCGTAAACCCGCAGTTCCCGAACATCACCAACGGTTCAAAGGCTGAGGAAATCGACTTTATGTCGCTTGAGCACAGGGAAGTTTCCCTGCTCTATGCGGAATACTACGCAAGATTTGAAGCGGTTGTTATGAAGAACTACGAATTACTTCAAAACGACAGCCGGATTTATGCGCTTGCCAAGGAAGCGTCCGACGCATACGAAAAGGCAACGGAAGATTATAATAACTTCTACGATGTCTTAAAGGCAGACAATCTGAACCTCTCGCTGCTGAGAAAATACAGAAAATCCACGCAGGCTTTCGCGCTCGCTGTTGAGGCGCTTGAAGATGCGACAGCAACGGTTGTCTGACGAAAAACCGAATAAAGAAAACGGCTCTTGGATTTCCGAGAGCCGATTTTTTTATGAAAGATCCCCGCTTTGACTGCGGTTTTTTTGTTAAACGTAGTAGGGATTTGGCTTTGTGAGAATGGTTATCCAATCGACAAGCCAGCCTATCCCGAAAAGTCCGCCTGTGAAAAGCCACAAAAGTCCCGTGCCGATTTTGCCCTCGTAGAAACGGTGAGCGCCCAAAAAGCCCAGAACAAACGCCAACACAAACGCAACCCACTTGTTCTTGGGAATGCCGGAGTGGACTACAACAGGCTGCGGTCCGTTGTTGATGATAACCTGCGGGTTTACGTTCTGCGCGCCCTGAAGCTGCTCAACCTGCCGTCCGCATTTCACGCACAAAACCGCTTCCATCGGGATTTGCTGTCCGCAGAACTTGCAGAATTTCATTCCCTGCTGAAGCCCGTTCTTAAAGTCCTGAGCGCTGTTCGGGTAAACCTCGATGTTGCTCGACGGAACAATTGAGATGTTCTGCTGAGGAATAGGCTGCGGCTGTGCAAAATTGTTCTGCGGATAAGACTGAGGAGTGGGCTGAGGAACTGCGTTCGGGTTGCCGCCGGGGTAAATTTCGCCCGTTGCGGAGTCTGTCCAGCTCTGGCTCTGCGTTTTCTTCAAGCTGACTTTTTGCTGATTTTCATCCATAAAAATTACCTCCAAATGTTGTTCAAAATTTTATAAATCTGTGTTGGAATAAACCGGATTGTAAAGCAATCTGCGGCAAGAACAAGCCCGATAATTACAGTCGCCGCCGTGAAGAAAATCGCCCAGCGTTTTTTCGCGGAAAGCTCCTCCTGAACCACGGGAACCTTGTACTTTTTGATTTTCGCGAGCTTAAAACACGCCATAACCAGCCCCACCGCCGCCGTCAGAAGCATCACGCACACAACTGCAAGATAAATGACAACCGCGGGCGTGAACTCTCCCGTTATGCCGCGAAGCGCTAAGCTGAGAAACTCCTGAACCGACGTATTCGTGAGCAAAAGCAAAGTCGTTGCGGTGAACGAGTTGAAAATCGCGTGAAGAATGGTTGTCGTGACGACGCTTTTGGTTGAAACGGCGATGTATCCGAGGAAAATTCCCATAAATGTCGCGTAGAAAAACTGCGCGAAATTCGCATGAGTAAGCCCGAAAAGAAACGCCGAAATAAATATCGCAACGCCGTTTCCATAAGGGCGCAGGCTTTCCAGAACCATTCCGCGAAACCAGAATTCCTCGAAAAGCGGAGCAATCACAACCATCTGCACGAAAAGAACTATTCCGCAGATGAAATTCGGCGCGGAAAGCTCGTTTACCGTGTTGAACGAGTCGTTGAAATTTATGTTTTTGAAGAAGCTCGTAATCCACATCGTGAGCAAATTCACGATAATCGCAAGCGAGTAAATCGCGGGAAACATTCCGAGCGCGCTGCCAAAATACTTCGGCTTTTTGTAGATATTTTTGTTCATCTCGCGAACAGGCGTTTTGAGCAGCAGTGCTGTTATAATCATCGGGATAAAGTACAAAAACACCAGCGAAAACGCCGTCTGTACAAGATAAGCGCCCGTTGTGCCGAGATTTGCAAGCGACGGCTGAATAAGCGAAAGAACAATCGAGCTTATTCCGCGCGACGCGAAAATCACGATAATCATAAGCCCCAGCCGAATGCAAAGCCTTTTGTAGCCCGCTTTCAGGCTCGGCTGTTTTTCGGGGGAATTTTCGACAATTTCAGCCATTTCACACCGCCCCCACAATCCTGTGATAATCCATAATCTCCGCGACAAGCTCCTCGGTTGATTTGCCGAAACAGTCAACGGTGATATCCGCGTACTCCTCGTAAAGCGCTTTCCTGTGCGCGAAAACCTCGTCAACCGTTTCATCGGGGCGCATCGCAATCCCGCGCGTTTTGATGTTGTGAAGCCGCGCGAGAAGCTCCTCCGTCGGCAGCGCAAGATAATAAATCACCGAAGATTTCTTCAGGTGTTTCATCGCGTCCCTGCTGTAAACGGCGCTCCCGCCTGTCGCAATAACAGCGTTTTCCTTATTTTTCACCGACATCACGGCGCGTTCCTCGCAGATACAAAAGTGGTCAAGACCGTCCTTGTCGATGATTTCCTGCAGCAGCCGCCCCGTCTGCTTTTGTATAATCAAATCCGTGTCGATAAACTCAAAACCAAGCGTTTTCGCGAGAATAACGCCGATTGTGGATTTTCCCGCCGCGGGCATTCCTATCAAAACGATATTTTTCAAAAAAGTCACCTCGACTGCGTATTTTTAAGATTATTCTTAATCTCGTTTATCTTCTCGGCAGCGCTTTTCGCGTCCTCAAGCGCGCTGTTTTCAGCGAGATTTTCAGCCGCGCTGTTGAGATTGTCGGCTATTTCGCCGGCTTTTTCGGCAGCCTGCTGCACCGCTTTTATCTTCGCACCGAACTCGTTGATTTCCCGCAATCTGCGGATTTCATCGGAAATCTTCATAATCTGCGGAGCGCAAATCGCAAGCGCCGCGATAACCGAAACCGCGTAAATCACCGCGTTTTGCGCTTTCGACAGCTTCGGCTGACCGAGCGATTTTTTCTCTCGGCAATAGAGATACCAAGCTCTGCCAAACGGCGTCACCCGACAAATCACAAACGCGTAAACAAGCAGTACCGTAAGTCCCAGCAAAGCCGTCCAAACGATTATCATAACGCGGTTTTCCGTGTAGCTTTCATAAAAAAACTTCGGATAAGCCGCTTTTATATTGTCGTCCTTGTCGAAGAAAATTATGATTTTGTCGCCGCTTTTCAGCTCGAAATCGGAAAGTCCGAGCTGTTCGGCAGCCGCGTATTTGTTGACGTTCTGAACGTAGCGGATACTGCCATCGCTCTGAACCGTGCCATAACGCTTGTCGCCGCTCGCGAGAAACGGATTGTTCAAGAACATCACAACCAAAAGCGCCACGGCAAGCAAAACCGCGAGAATTACCGTGCCGTAAAACACTCTGCGAAAAGCCGCCGCTGCTTTCTTCTCCTCGGGAGTTGAGGCGGTTCGGCAAAGCTCTCTGCCCGCTTCCATAACCTCGTTCCCCGACATCACAAATAATAGTCTGAAAAATCTTCTCATTTCACCACACAAGGTTGTCAAGCCGCATTGTCGCGTAAGCGTTCAGGTCAGTTTTCGCGATTTTTCCGTCACGATACTCGTAAAACGCCTGACAGCCTATCATCGCGGCGTTGTCCCCGCAAAGCGAAATCGGCGGGATAAACAGCTCCATTCCGTTTTTGTCGGCGGCATTCTGCAAGGTTTCGCGAAGCCCGCCGTTTGCGGCAACTCCCCCCGCGAGCGCGATTTTCTTGCAGTCAAACTCGCGCGCTGCTCCGATGAATTTATCCGTGAGAATTTCGCTCACGGTCTTCTGAAAACACGCAGCAAGGCTGTTTATATCAAGCTCTTCGCCGCGCTGCTCGGTGTTGTGGATAAGGTTTATCACGGCGGTTTTCAGCCCCGAAAAACTGAAATCATACGGGTTTACCGTGTGCGGTTTCGGGAGCTTGTATTTCGCCGCGTCGCCCGTTTTCGCAGCTTTGTCGATAAACGCGCCGCCGGGGTACGGAAAGCCCATCGCGCGCGCGGATTTGTCAAAGGCTTCTCCCGCCGCGTCATCGACCGTCTGCCCGATAAGCTCGAAGCTCGTGTAGTCGAGAACCCGCACTATTATGCTGTTTCCGCCCGAAGCGACAAGGCACATATACGGCGGCTCAAGCTCCTTGTGGGCGAGGTAGTTTGCCGCGATGTGACCGCGAATGTGGTGAACGGGAACAAGCGGCTTGCCTGTCGAAAAAGCCAGTCCCTTCGCGAAATTCACGCCGACCAGAAGCGCTCCCACAAGCCCCGGCGCATAAGTCACGGCAATCGCGTCAACTTCGTCCGGCGTTTTTCCCGCCTTTTCAAGAGCCTCCTTGACAACCGCCGAAACGCTCTCGCAGTGCCGTCTTGAAGCAATCTCGGGGACAACTCCCCCGTATAATCTATGCTCCTCAATCTGCGTTGCCACAACGGACGAAATTATCTCGCGCCCGTCGCGGACAACCGCCGCAGCGGTTTCATCGCAGGAGCTTTCTATTGCCAAAATATCCATTTATCCAAATTCTTCCTTTATTTTTCGCTCGGTTTTCTTGACGTGAGGAACTCAATCGCCCGCTCAATCGAGCTTCTGACGTGCTCCATATCCTCGTTGTGGAGCTTTCCCGCGTTCCGATAGTCAAAGCTGTCGCAGAACTCCTTTACATCGGAGTTGAGAGCCTTCGCGTACTTTGCCGCAAGCTCGTCCGTTGCGTCGCAAAACGCCTTCAAATCGTCCTTTTTCAGCTTGCTCTGAGCCGCTGTGATGAGCTTTCTGTAATGCGGGATACAAAGATATTCCTGCGCGGAATAGAGCTTTCTGAAGCCCTCATCGTTCTTGAACATCGTGAAAACGGTTTCCAGCATATGATTAACGCCCCAGTCAACCTTTGAGCAGACAAAGCAGGTTTCCTTTGCCTCGGCGATTTTCTTTGCCTTTGCGCCCTTGTTGAACACGCCGTCCTTCTTTTCAAAAACCTCCTCGCGGAGCTGCGCGAGATGCGTGTTGAGCATAAGGGCAAGCGACAGACGATTGTTTTGTTTCAGAAGCATATTGAAATGCGTGAGGCAAAAACCAAGCTCGTTTGTTTCCTCGCGGACGTCCGGCTCCATCATCGCAGCACCCATTATGTACTCGCAGATATGCTCCTCGACAGAGTTTCTCATAAGGCAAATCGGACAGCCGCACTTCGGCTCAAAAACCTCGTTTATCGGTATCGTAAGCAGACTTTCTCTCATATTTCCTCCGCAAAATAAACTAAAACTATTGCATTCTATCTTCTATTGTATTATAATTAAAGTAAATAATCAAGGGGTTTTTGAAAAAAATGAAAATAAAAATTAAATTATCCGAATTTAATCCAAGAAAAACCTTCCTCTGCGGGCAGTGTTTTCGCTGGAGCGAGGACGAAAACGGCGATTTTTCGGGGATTGTGTTCGGGAAAAGAATAACGGTTCGAGAAAACGGAGATTTTGCCGAAATTTCGGGATTTTCCGAGAAAGAAGCGCTCCGGTATTTCGATTTGGAAACAAATTACTCGGAGTACATAAAAAGGCTCTCCGAGGACAAAACTTTGTGTGAGGCATGCAAATGCTCGGCGGGAATTAGGATTTTGCGGCAGGAGCCGTTTGAAACGCTCATCAGCTTTATCATCTCCCAGAACAACAACATTCCGCGCATTTCGGGGATTATCGGGCGGCTTTGCGAGAACTTCGGCGAGAAAATTGAAGGCGGCTTTGCCTTTCCGACAGCCGAAAAACTGCGCGGGATAACAACCGAGGATTTAGCGCCGCTTCGGGCAGGGTTTCGCGCGCGTTACATAGCGGACGCGGTTGAAAAGGTGAACAGCGGAGAGATAAATTTCGCAAAAATCGACGCGCTTCCGCTTGAACAGGCGCGCGAAAAGCTGAAAATCATCACGGGCGTCGGGGACAAGGTCGCGGACTGCGTTTTGCTTTTCGCGTTCCACAAAACGGACTCGTTCCCGAAAGACGTCTGGGTGAAGCGGCTTATGGCGCAGTTTTATCCGAACGGGCTGCCCAACTGCGCAAAGGGTATCGAGGGCATCGCCCAGCAGTATCTTTTCGACTATGTGAGAAACAATAACGGCTTGACGCAAGCTGCGGTTAATTGATAAAAAGGAGTTGTTTTTATGTACTGTATGAATTGTGGAAGAGAAAATCCCGATGGCGTGAAATTCTGCTGTTTCTGCGGGGCTTCGGCAAATATCCCGCCCGACTTCGTTGAGGAAAAAACCGATAAAATCTCGGAAAATCCCGCCGAAAACGGTCAGCTTGATTTTGACGAAACCGATGTTTCCGCACATAATTCCGCGAACGTTTCCGCGCCCGTTTCACCGATTGCTCCCGTGAGCGGAATTTCGGCAAACCCCTACGCTTACCCGCAGCCTTTGCCGATTAACACGCAAGGCGTTTCCTGCGCGCCGAGAACCGGTCAGAATGTGCAAAACGTGAACATTCCGATGAAAAACGACATTCCCGAGGAAAAACAAGATTTTGAGCGCAAATATACGATAAAACACATCATAATGTGTCTGGTTTCAACCGCCGTTTGCGCGATTGCAGCAGGCGTTTTCGCGGGCTTGTATTTTTCCGTTGTTTAGCACAAAAACAAGGCGTGATATTGCATTATTTGTACAATTATTATAAAAAGAATTGACAACAGGCAAAAATTATTGTATAATAAAATATGTATTTGAATGAAAATTCTGTATGTTAAATTGGGAAAACATTACAGACAGGTCAAATTATGATTATTCTGCGGCAGAAAAGCCGTCAATTTTACAGCGGGAGGAATTATATGTTTTGCGAAAACTGCGGTAAACAATTGATTAGAGGATATTCATTCTGCATTGAATGCGGGTCGCCTGTGCCTCCCGAGGTTCTTGAAGAAGGCGGTTTGCCCGGAAGAAGCGGCGAAGCGGCAGATAACGCGAAGGAAACTTCCGAGAAAACCGAAAAAGCAGCCGAGAAAATCGCCGGCGATGTTCAGGCGTCGATGCCCGGAATTGAGCCGATTGGCTCGAATAAGGACGAAGGTACGCTTGTTTTCTGCCCGTCCTGCGGAATGAGAATGCAGCATAACCTCGATTTCTGCGAAAAATGCGGAATGAAAATCAGCGATAAACCCACAAGCTCCGTTCCCCTTATAAACAACACGCCGATGGGTCTTGACGGCAGCTTTGACGCTTTCGGCGGCGCAGGCGGAGGTATCGGCGATATTTTCTCCAACGGCGGAAATCAGTTTGACAACTTTATCGGCGGCGGTATGCCGTCGGCTTTTGAAAATGCCGAGGAAACCGAGAGCCTGTTCGGCTCGGGCGGCTATTCAGCAAACGATATGGCTATCCTCAACCAGCAAATTTCGAATTTCGGCGCAACCGCAAGCGAAATGCCCGAAATCAGCAAATCATCCGGCGCAGTTCGTCAGCAGGAGCCTAAGGACGGCGAAACCCGCAAGGTTGAGAATTTCTCGATGAGCGATGTTTCCGATGAAGAAATTCCGATTTCCGACGGAGCAGTGCCTGTTATCGAGGGCGGTTCGATGGAAGAAGACCCCAGCGCGGATATTTCTCTCGACCCCTACACTTTCCTTGGAAATTCTATGGAAGAGCCGGAAACGCCTTCCGTTGAGTCAGTAAATATTGAAGCTCCCGCGGTTGAACCTGAGCCTGTCGAGGAAATTCAGCCTGTTGAGGAAATCGCAGACGAGCCTGAGCCTGTCGAAGAAGTTCAGCCTGTTGAGGAAATCGCAGACGAGCCTGTGGCAGTCGAGGAAATTCAGCCTGTTGAGGAAATCGCAGAAGAGCCTGTGGCGGTCGAGGAAATTCAGCCTGTTGAGGAAATCGCAGACGAGCCTGTGGCTGCCGAGGAAATTCAGCCTGTTGAGGAAATCGCAGACGAGCCTGTGGCAGTCGAGGAAATTCAGCCTGTTGAGGAAATCGCGGAAGAGCCTGTGGCGGTCGAAGAAATTCAGCCTGTTGAGGAAATCGCAGAGGAAATTCCCGCCGAAGAACCTGCTTTCAAGCCGGAAGACGACTTTATTCCGGAAGAAATGGGCTTTATCGCAGAAACTTCTCCCATTCCCGAGGAAACACAGCCCGTGGCTGCTCCCGCGGCTGTTGCTGCGGCAACCAGACAGCCCGTTGAAGATTTCGACTTCAGACGTCCCTCCGCTCCCAGAAACAACGCTCCCGAGCAAAATCCCGAAGATGTTCCCCACAAGGGAAATCTCGTTTACTGCAGAACCTGCGGTCAGGATATGTACGATACCGAGAAATTCTGCAAGAACTGCGGAGCTACATACAAGGGCGCTTACATTCCCCCGAAAACCGCTCCCTCAAAGTCCGACAACAAGAAGCCTCAGGGTATGGTATTCGGGAAAATTCCGCTCACGAAGTTCGTTGGAGCAATCGCGGGCGTTGTCGGCGCAGCAGCGTTAGTTCTCTTCCTTATTCAGCCGTGGCAGCAGAAGCCGCAGCCCGGCCCCGACCCCAAACCCGACAGCAGCTCCCAGAGCATCTCTTCAAGCGTTGATTCAACGAGCGAAAGCACTTCTTCCTCAAGCTCCGATAATTCAGGAGTGGTTTCGTCCTCGTCAAGCACCGAATCCTCCGCTTCTTCAAGCAGCACGGAAACTTCTTCCGATAGCACATCGTCGTCATCAACCAAGACGAGCAGCAGCACCAAATCTTCATCATCGAGCAATAAACCCGTGGTTACAGCCGATACAAAGCTGAAATCGCTTGAACAGGACCGCGAGAAGATTATGAACGCAGCCGAGCTGATTGCGGGCGAAGTCGGTAAAATGGAAGCGCTTTCACAGCACGTCGTTTACGCAATGAACGAGTCAACCGCAAGCAACGAGGAAGCAATCAAGACATTCTATAAATCGAAGTTTGCCGTAAATATGGTCAGCAACCTCAAAACCGGCAAGTCAGCGGTTGAGCGCGCGATAAACTCAGCTTCACCCAAAAACAGCGAGTTCAGTTCGCTTTACACGGCGCTTAAAACGCTTAAAACCAGATACGATACATATTATAACTTCATAACATCGCCCAACGGCGGATACTCCTCGTTTACCAAGAACTGCCAGTCGTACTACACGATGGTTACTTCCGCTTTGAACAGCCTCAACCTCAGCAAATTTACCACAAGCTACACGGCAGCCTACAAAAACATCGCGTATAAGTCAATGGTAAGCGACGCGGTTTCCGCAATAAAGAACTGCGCGACACAGCTTTCCGCTGTCCAGAGCCAACTCTCGGGTATCGACCCGTTTGAAAGAAAGGCGTTCAGCACCCTGTCGGCGGACGTTTCCGCATACGCTTCGGCTGTGAGCTACTCGATGAGAGCAAAGGCTTACTCGATTATGCTCAAGGGCGTTTCAAGCAGTTACAGCTCTGCTTTGAACAATATCGACAATGCGTATAATTCTATCAGCTCCTTCCTCAAAATCTGCACCAGCCTTCCCAAGACCTCTGCTTCAACCTTCAACAACAACGCAAACGCGACAATAATTACCGCAAAGAACAACGCAAACTCTGCGGCAAAGGTCATTTCTTAACAAACAAATCCCGCTTTCTCCGGAAGGCGGGATTTTTGCAAAATTCAACCCGCTTTCAGCAAGAAGGCGGGTTTTAATTATGCTTTAAAACGGCGTTGTGAACGTAATAGTCGGGGTAAAGCAAGAGCAGGAAATCATAGAATTGCTTTGAATGGTCGTGACGCCAAAAGTGCGCGTATTCGTGATAAAACACCGACAAAATCGTTTCGCGGGGAAATGCGGAAAGACGGCTGTTTATCGAAATATGTCCGCGCGTGTACGAGCAGCTCCCCCAGCGCGAACTCATATCCTTAATCGAAATTCGCGTCATCGGCGGCGGAAAGCCCTTTTCCCGAAGCCGCTCACGGACTTCGCCGTCAAGCTCCCGACAAAGCGCCGCAAACCGCGTCAAAACCGCCTTTTCCCGCAGAGCCGCTATGTATTCCTCATCAGTGCTTTTTGTAAACACGCGCAGCTCGTTCTCGTCAAGCACGGCGATTTCCCGCGAATTTTCGATAACTCTCACAGGAAAATCCCGCCCGAGATAACGCACAAGGCGGGAATTTGTATTATTTTCACAAGCTCGCTTTTGGATTTGCTCAAAGGCTTTAAAGAAAAAATCCGCGCGCTGTATGAGAAAATCCTCGATTTGCCGAACGCTCACGCGGGAATTTGCCGAAACCGCGACAATCCCGTTTTCCTTTGCGCGAAAATTTATGTTTTTCACGCGCTTTCGCGTCAGCTCATAGGAAATCTCCCGCCCATCGGGCAGCCTGATAGTTTTCATCGCAAACAATCAGTGCCAACCGCACTCGTCGTAATCCTTCCACTTTTCGTTGTAGCGAACCTCGTCGGCGAGCTTCAGGCAAATGTACGCGACAGCCGCCGCAACGACGATAACCGCGCTGATTATCGGCACAACAACCTTTGCCGTAGGTCCAAAATTCTCTTTTGCTTCTTTGATAGTTTTCATAAAAATCTCCTTTCGGATTAATCAATCTAAACTTATTATAACACTATTTGTGAAATATGTCAAGCGCGCATTTTCGACAACTCAGCCTTCCCCCAGCACCGCCGCGTAAATCTCGCGCTTTGATACGCCCGTGATTTCTGCCGCTTCTTTGCAAGCGTCCGAGGTTTTCGCGCCCTCCGCAATCAGCTTTTTTGCAACCACAGCCGCTTCCTCAACCGAAAAAGTCCGCTTCTCGGGAGGCTTCCCCTCAATAACGATAACGTACTCGCCGCGCGGCTCGTTTTCCTCATAATGCGCCAAAAGCTCGCCGAGAGTGCCGCGGAGCGTTTCCTCGTGGATTTTCGTCAGTTCACGGCAAAGCGCAGCGTTTCTGTCCTCTCCGAAAAACTCCGCCATATCGCCGAGAGTTGTCTTCAATTTATGCGGCGCTTCGTAAAAAACAAGCGCGTGCGGGAGATTTTTCACCTCATTCAGCCGCTCGAAGCGCTCCTTTTTCTCAACGGGGAGAAATCCCTCAAAAGTGAACCGAGCCGCCTCTAGTCCGCTCAGCGCAACCGCGCAGACAGCCGCATTCGCGCCGGGGATAACCTCAACGGGAATGTCCAGCTCATAGCACTTCTTCACCAGAATAAACCCCGGGTCGGAAACGCACGGCATTCCCGCGTCCGAAACCAGCGCGACGTTCTTCCCGTCAAGCAAAAGCGCGATGATTTTCTCGCTCTTTTCAAGTTCCTTCGGCTTGTAGTACGACAAAAGCGGCTTCTTGATGTCAAATCTCCCGAGCAGCTTCGCCGTCACGCGCGTGTCCTCGCAGGCAATATAATCGGCATTTCTGAGCGTTTCCTCGCCGCGCGGACTGAAATCCGAAAAATTCCCAATCGGCGTTCCCACAACCGACAGCTTCCCAAAATCATTCATATATACTCGAATATTCCTCCGTGTAGCTCAAATCATCGTTGCGCAGAACCATCGGCTTTTCGATAACCATTCCCGAAGCCGCGCCCTTTTTCCCGCTCACGAGAATAAGCCACGGCTTTTCGCGCGCGGTGTTTTGCACAAATGTCAGCTGCTTCGGCTCAATTCCGCTTTCCCGCATCGCGCAAATCACGTCCGAAAGCCGCTCGGGACGGTGACATATCTTGAGAAGTCCGCCGTATTTCAGCAGCCTTGCCGCCGCTTTGCACACATCGTTGATGTTGCACATCAGTTCGTGACGCGCAATCGCCTGCGCTTTCGACAGCCGCTCCGCTCCCGAACCGTCCGTCATATACGGCGGATTAACCGTCACGATGTCCGCGCACTCAAACGTTATCAGGTCCTGCGAAAGCTCCCGCAAATCGCATAATATCGGGGAAATCGTGTCTGTGAGATTGTTCTCCGAAACGGTTGTTTTGAGCAAGTCGATTGCTTCTTCCTGAATGTCAATCGCGAAAATCTTCGCGGGGGGCGTGTTCTTGCAGAAAATCAGCGGAATTATCCCGCAGCCCGTGCAAAGGTCAACGACAACGCTGTCGCGGCGCACGTTCGCGTACTTCGCAAGCAAAAACGCGTCCGTACCGAAACGGTGGTCGTCCGACACATACATCTTAATTCTTCCCAAATCAAAGGTTTCGTACATCTTTTCACCCACAAATCGATTAGCCGATTAAGATTTCTCCCTCGGGGACTACGATATTCTTTCGGTTCTGCGTGTTCATCACAAGCGACATTATCACCGAAACAGGCCCCACTCTTCCCAAGAACATCGTCACAATCAGAACGCATTTCCCGAAAAAGCTCGCCTCGGCTGTCGCGCCCGCAGAAAGCCCTGTTGTCGAAAACGCAGAAACCGCGTCAAAAAGGCACTGCACCGCGCCCGTGCCCGCACCCGCGTCGCTCGGCATCGAGAAATAGAGCGCCGAGAAGCATATTCCGACTGCCGCAAAGGACAGCGCCATCGTTACCACCGTGCGATAGATAACCAGCTTGCTTATCTTGTGGCGGAAAAGCTCCACATCGTTTTTGTTGCGTATGTAAGAAACAACCGTCATTATCACAACCATCAGCGTCGTTACCTTCACGCCGCCGCCCGTTGAACCGGGAGCCGCTCCCACAAACATCAGAAGTATCGTTCCCATTTGCGAGAACTCCGACATATCGCCCATCGAAATGCTGTCAAAGCCCGCAGTTCTTGACGTTACCGAGGAGAAAAACGCGTTCAGCAGCTTCTCTCCAAAGCTCATACTACCGAGAGTTTTCGGGTTGTTCCACTCGGAAAACAGGAAAAGCAGCGTACCCGCAAGAATAAGCGCGCCCGTCATCACAAGAACAACTCTTGTGTGGAGCGACAGCTTTTTCGTTTCGCGGAACGTGAGGAAGTTCTCCCACACGATAAATCCAAGTCCGCCGACAATTATCAGCACCGCAATCGTTATCAGCATCAGCGGGTTGTCCTGAAACGAAATCAGGCTCGAAAACTCGCCTTCCATTCCCGCAAGGTCAAAGCCCGCGTTGCAGAAAGCCGTAATGCTGGTAAAAACAGCCATCCAGATGCCATAGCCGCCGTATTTCGGGAAAAGCGCAAACGACATTATCGTCGCGCCCGCCGCCTCGAAAATCAGCGAATATTTGATAATTCTTATGAAGATTTTTCTGCCGTTTGCGAAGCTGCTTTCGGTCAAGTCCTCGGACGCGGTTTTCAGCGTGCGAAAGCCGAGCTTTTTGCCCATCGCAATGTTGAAAAACGTGATTATCGTGACAAATCCGAGTCCGCCGACCTGTATCAGCAGCGCAATCACAACCTGCCCGAAAATCGACCAGTATGCCCATGTGTCCACGACAACAAGTCCCGTAACGCAAGTCGCTGAGGTTGCCGTGAAAAGGCAGTCGAAAATTGACGTGAATTTTCCGGATTTAGATGATATGGGCAGGCAGAGCAAAATCGTACCGACAGCAATAATTATAAGAAATCCCAGCACAAGCGTTCTTGCGGGAAATTCTTTTTTCGCCTTTTTGAAAACAGGCATTTTATCACTCTTTTCTATCAGAATTGGCAGCTGACATCTGCGGAGAACCTCCCGCCGACGCCGAGCTGTATCGAATGAAATCGCGCGCACTCTCGCCGTAAGCGTAGACCGTGTACACGTCGGTTTTTCCAACCGTGTCATAAGAGCCGCCCTCAAACGGCGCTTTTACGCCATTTTTGACAACAAGCAGGCAGGACTCGGGAACCTTGTCGGTCTTTTTGATAACCTTAACCGAGGTTTCAAGCTTCAAAAACTGAAGCGCTGCGCCAAGCTCCTTATCGGTTTCATACACAATAATAGGCGGCGACTGGGAGCTGTTGTACAAAAGCTCGCCGACCTTTTTATACGGCTCTCGTTCCTCGGAAAAATGCTCAGCTGTCCTCGGGAGATAGGAAAATGCCGCATAAGCGGTGTTGTAGATGAGTATTCCCAGCATTGTTATCGAAACAAACCGCGTGATGTATTTTTTAGCGCAGGACGTAAAAACAATCAGCAAAACGAAAACCGAGAAAACGCACGAGGACATTATGATATAGCTCATTCCCGCGGGCTGCGACAAAACGTCCTCGCCAAATCGAAACGGCGTAAGCTCGGGGAGTTTTCCGCCGATTTTCGAGATATACTCATAGCTGTTCGTAAGCCAGAAGCACAAGCACGAATATGCGTAAATTCCCGTCGCAAGAAGCAGCTTTCTGAGGTCAATCGCGTATCTGAATACGAAAACCAACAGGAAAAACAACACAACCGGCGCGATTATCTGCGTGCGCTCGCCTATTCCCGCGGAGGTGTTCAGCCTCGTGAACGAGATAATCGGCAGAACCGCTGTAAGTAAAGCTACCGAAATGAACTGATAAAGCGCCAGAATTGTCAGGCGTCTGCTGTATTTATGCTTTTCAGGCTCATAGACCTTTGTTCCGTTTTCGAGAACGGTTTCCTTGTTCTTGACGCCCTCCTTAATCCAAGCGTATATTATCACCGCGAAAAGTGCCAGCGCAAGCGCGCCCATTCCGAAGCTGTTTGTCATAAACGTGTAGATTTCACCGAAAATCCGCTCCGCCGCACCCGAGAAATTCGTCTGAACATAATTCGTTTCATCAACCGAACTTCCCACGGAACGAATCAAGAGATTGTGGGCGAAAAATTCCGCGACAAATGATACGACAAGCGAAAATCCGAACGCGGGAATGTTCATCAGCTTTTCCTTAAGACAAACCCTCGCGATAACCACCGTCAGAATTACCGCCAGAACCGCCGCGATAAGCGCAGAATTTACCGCAAATGCCACGGCGCATAAAAAGCCCGCGAGAATTGACATCGTAAAGCGCGTGTATCGGTTTTTCTTGTCCCATGAAGCAAACACGCACAAAATCAAAATCCACACCATAAGGCAGGACATCGCGTCGCTTGTGATGAATTTCGAGCCTGTGAGCATGGAAACGTACATTCCGCAGGAAAGCGCCGCCAAGAGCTTTTGCCGAACCCGTTCAACACCCAGCTTTGTCGCAAGGTGATAAGAAATCATCGGGATAAAGCTCACAATCAGCGCGTTTACGACAAGCATTGCCTTGTAAAGAACGTATGGGTTGTCGAAAACCAGAAACAGCGGCATATAAAAAAGCGATTGAATATAGCCGCCCTGAATACCGATTTGCCCGAGCACGCCCGACCAGTTTTTCCCCGAATAATACGCGGCAATGCCCGCGGCGCTTATTTCTTCGGGGAAAACCGCGGGTAATTCCATACACATTGTCATAAGCGCGTTCACAACCACGGAAAGGGCGTAAAGTATAAACAGTACGCCCTTGTCGCCGAACGCTGCATAAAATTGTTCCAGCCGACGTTTCATAAACCCTTTTCCTTCATTAAATTATACCAATAGGCTCGTTGAAATATCCCGACAGCCACAAAATCGTGCTCACGCAAAGAACCATCGCCAGACAGCCGATTATCGCCCTGAGAACGGACGGCTTTCCCTTTTCGGCAAGCGCCTGATAATACTCGTCCGACATCGTGTCACCCTGAAAACTGCCGCGGAATTTGATTATACTCTTGACCGCGTGCTTGTAATAAAAATAATCTCCGAACGCGCTCAGAATAACAAGTCCTGCGAGATTGTACAAATTCAGCAGATACGAAAAGCCATTGTTCAGGACAAAATCAGGGAATAACGCAGCAATCAAAACCGGTATCAAAAGCAAAATCCCCGAAATTGCGCCGAAAATGTCCATTTTGCGATAAAACTGAAACGCGGGCGCAAGAAATCCCGACGCGAGGTTGAAGAAAACCTTGCGCTTTTTGCCGCCGATATTTGTGCGGAAAATATCGAACGCTCTGCCGTAGTGAAAAGACGAGGTCGCCGCGTAAGCGGTAAGCTCCTTCATACTCACGCCGTCCTCGCCGAGAGCGGGGTCGCTGAGCTTCTTTAAAAAGCTGTTGAAGCCGGCGTCCGCGTCCCCGAACATCTCCATCATCGGGTCAACATCTTGTTCATTTGTGGTATTTTGAGCAGCCGCTTCGCTGTTCTCGAAAACGCTTGTCTGCTGAGCGGAAGAAGGCTCGGGCTCATCGGGAAGTCTGCCGTTCCACACAAATCCGCTCTCGTGCAGGTTCTCCAGCCCGCACTTCCCCCTGATTTCATAGCAAACGCGGTGGTGCGGAGTGCCGCAAATCGGGCAGACTACAACGTCCGCTTTATCTGTAAAACGCGCCCTGCAAATCGGGCATAGCTTGTTTTCAAATCTGTTCATAGCAATTCCTTTCACGAATATACTTCCTCTATTATATTATAACACTTTTCACTCAATTTTTCAACCTATATCCTGTGTAGATTTTATGAAATTTGCTTTAAAGCGAAATTTCTTCGGGATTTTTCGTGGAAATCAAATTCCGCAGCAAAAAAGCTCCCCCGAAGGAGAGCCTTTTTCACTTTTGTCATCATCTGACCTTTATCAGACGCTGCCTTATCAAACCAGCTCGATAATAGCCATTTCAGCTGCGTCGCCGCGACGCGGGCCGAGCTTGTAGATTCTGGTATAACCGCCGTTTCTGCCGTTATACTTCGGCGCGATTTCGTCGATGAGCTTCTTCGCAACGTCTTCCTTGGTGATGTACGAGAATACCTGACGCTTGGTGTGAAGCGTGTTAGCCTTGCCGAGCGAAATCATCTTTTCAGCCTCCGCGCGAACTTCCTTTGCGCGGGTAACTGTGGTTTCGATTTTTCCGTTTTCAAGCAGGAAAGTAACCATACCTCTGAGCATTGCCTTTCTGTGGTCACTCGCTCTGCCGAGTTTTCTGGAACCGGGCATAATATCTTCTCCTTTCGGGAAATGTTAAAATTTTTACTTGCTCTCCTCGGAGTTCATAAGCTCGCAGCCGAGCGACTGCAGCTTTGCCTTAACCTCGTCAAACGACTTCTTTCCGAGGTTTCTCACCTTCATCATATCCTCCGGCGACTTGTTTACAAGGTCCTCGACGGTGTTGATTCCGGCTCTCTTCAGGCAGTTGAACGAACGAACGGAAAGCTCCAGCTCCTCGATAGTCATTTCGAGAACCTTGTCCTTGCGGCTTTCCTCGCGCGTTTCCATAAGCTCCTGAGGATTGGTTTCATCGGAAAGCTCAGCAAAGAGCGTGAGCCTTTCGATAAGGATTTTCGCCGCGTAGGAAACTGCTTCCTTCGCGGAGATTGTGCCGTCGGTCCAGATTTCGATTATGAGCTTTTCATAGTCGGTTCTCTGACCAACGCGGGTATTTTCAACCGTATAATTGCACTTCAACACGGGTGTATAGATGCTGTCAATCGGGATTACGCCGATAACGGGTTGGAGCTGATTTTTGTTCTGCTCCGCCGAAACGTAGCCTCTGCCTCTGTCGAGAGTGATGTCCATATACAGCTTTGCGCCCGCGCCAAGCGACGCGATGTGCATTCCGGGGTCGAGGATTTCAACCTCGCTGTCGGTTTTGATATCGCCGGCAGTAACCTCGCACTCGCCCTCAGCTTCGATATAAAGCGTCTTGGGAGCTTCGCCGTACATTTTTGCTCTTAATCCTTTGATATTAAGAATTATTTCAGTTACGTCTTCTTTTACACCGGGAACGGTTGAAAACTCGTGCTGAACGCCGTCAATCTTAACCGACGTCGCCGCAACTCCCGGCAATGAGGAGAGCAACACTCTGCGTAAGCTATTACCCAAAGTGTTTCCATAGCCGCTCTGAAGAGGCTCCAGAACGAACATTCCATAAGTTCCGTCCGACCTTAGCTTAAAGGTCTCGATATTGAGCTTTTCGATTTTTTCAAGCATTGGTAACCCTCCCCGCAAGCTTGTCTGTCACGGTAAAGAGGAAAATCCTCTCCGCCGTTTACCTAAATTATCCGTTTTGTGCAGCGCCAAAAGCCTTTTCGGCGTTCGGCTCGCCGTATTCCTGTTAATTTTAAATCACGCTCACATAAGTCAAACACAGTATTGACGGTTTTTCTTAATCTTAATCGAAAACCCGAGTATGAATTAAAAATAACTGCACTAAATATCTGTATGCACCTATGAAATCCGAATTTACGCCGCAATCCGAAAAACCGAAGCGGCTCGGATTTCCACGGCAATTATTTAGAATACAGCTCGATAATCAGGTGCTCGGCAATCTCGAAGTCGAGATCCTCGCGTGCAAAACTGCGGGTAACCTTTGCGGACTGCTTTTCCTTGTCAACGTCAAGCCACATAGGTGTGAGTCTGCCGCCGGCAACCTCAGCAATCTGCTCAAATTTCTTGCTCTTCTTGCTCTTCTCGCGAAGAGAAACCACGTCGCCTACCTTAACTCTGTAAGAGGGAATGTCAACTCTCTTGCCGTTCACACAGAAATGACCGTGAGTTACAAGCTGACGAGCCTCGCGGCGGGTTGTTGCAAGTCCCATTCTGAAAACGATGTTGTCAAGTCTGCTTTCGAGGATTCTGATGAGGTTTTCACCGGCGATACCCTCTTCCTTGGTTGCCAGCTCATAGTAGTGATAGAACTGCTTCTCAAGAACGCCGTAAACGAACTTCAGCTTCTGCTTTTCCTTGAGCTGCTGACCATACTCGGATACCTTCTTGCGGCGATTGCCTTCGGGGTGTCTTTTGGACTTCTTGTTCTCGGAATAGCCCAGAACTGCGGGGCTGATGTCAAGACTTCTGCACTTTTTCAAAATCGGGTCGCGATTTACTGCCATAAAAATTTTCCTCCGTTAATCTAATCAAATATCGGCTAATACCGACGCCGAGCAAACGTTGCGCTCGACTTTTCCTGTTCCAACCAAAAGGTCAGACTCTTCTTCTCTTGGGGGGACGGCAACCATTGTGAGGAATGGGAGTTACGTCCTTGATGAGCTTAACCTCAAGACCGGCAGCCTGAAGCGCTCTGATAGCTGCCTCACGTCCCTGACCGGGGCCCTTTACATAAACCTCAACGGTCTTCAGTCCGTGCTCCATAGCAGCCTTTGCCGCAACATCAGCAGCAGTCTGCGCAGCATACGGGGTGGATTTTCTCGAGCCTCTGAAGCCGAGTCCGCCTGCGGACGCCCATGAAAGCGCGTTGCCCTGAAGGTCGGTGATGGTAACGATGGTGTTGTTGAAAGACGACTGAATGTGAGCTGCGCCATTTTCAACGTTCTTGCGCTCACGGCGTCTGCGAACAACCTGTTTTGCTTTAGCTTGTGCCATTTATTTACCGCCTTTCCTATTATTTCTTCTTGTTTGCAATAGTCTTCTTGGGACCCTTGCGAGTTCTGGCGTTGGTCTTGGTGCGCTGACCGCGAACGGGAAGACCCTTGCGATGACGAGTGCCGCGATAGCAGTTGATTTCAACCAGACGCTTGATGTTAAGAGCAACCATTCTTCTGAGGTCGCCTTCTACAACATAGCCGTCCTTGTCGATAACGTCACGGATTTTCGCCTCGTCCTCATCTGTGAGGTCGCGAACGCGTGTGTCGGGATTAACACCCGCTTTTGCCAGAATATCATTTGCGGACTTTCTGCCGATGCCGTAAACATAGGTAAGACCTATTTCTACACGCTTTTCCTTGGGCAGATCCACGCCGGCAATTCTTGCCATACTTTCTTTCCTCCTGTCCGGGAATTAACCCTGTCTTTGCTTGTGTTTAGGTTCAACACAAATAACCATAACCTTGCCCTTGCGCTTGATAACCTTGCATTTATCGCACATAGGCTTTACCGAAGGTCTGACTTTCATTGTAATACCTCCATTCTGAGCGCTTTAACGCTCAACTAAACGAAACCATAAGCAAAATCACTTGGCGCGCCAGGTAATTCTGCCCTTTGTAAGGTCGTAGGGCGACATTTCAACGGTAACTTTGTCGCCGGGGAGAATCCGTATATAATTCATACGAAGTTTTCCGCTGATGTGCGCCAAAATCTGGTGACCGTTTGAAAGCTCCACCTTGAACTGTGCGTTTGGCAGCGCCTCCAATATTGTGCCTTCCACTTCCAGTACGTCTTCTTTAGACAAGCTTATTCACTCTCCTGTAACGCGCTGTCCTGCTCGAACAGCTCTCTGAGCGTCCGCCGCAGACTCTTGTCCGTAAGCCCCGCGGGTTCGATAACCCGACTTGTTGCTCGGACGTGTTTTCGATTCTTTTTCTTCGGCTTTTCGAGCTTTCGCTCTTTGCCATCGGCGACGAATAAGAACCCGCCGTCAATTCGGACGACCAGCATCGCCCTTCCGCAGTCGTGACCTGCGCGGCTTATAACAACCGTTCCTGCCGTAATATTCATCAGTGGCTCTCCAATGTCAAAATCAGCGGCTCGCCGTTTGTAATGGCAACGCTGTGCTCAAAGTGACAGGACAAGCTGCCGTCGGTTGTGACAACCGTCCACTTGTCGCCGAGAATATTAACTCTGCGGTTATGAGAATTTACCATCGGTTCAATGGCAATCGTCATTCCCGGAACGAGCCTCGGACCGTGACCGGCTTTTCCCTCGTTCGGAACCTCGGGGTCTTCGTGCATTTCGCGACCGACGCCGTGACCGATGAACTTTTCCGCAACAGCATATCCGCCGCTCTTGACGTGAGTTTCAATCGCGTTTGAGATATCGCCTATGCGGTTGCCTGCGACAGCCTGCTCGATGCCCTTGTAGAGCGCTTCCTCCGTGAACTTCAACAGCCGTTTCGCTTCCTCGGAAACTTCTCCGACCATAAATGTCCGCGTGTTGTCGCCCATAAAGCCGTTGAGCTCGGCTACTATATCGCAGGAAATGATATCGCCGTCCTTAAGGATAGCTTTCTTGCTCGGAATTCCGTGGATAAGCTGATCGTTAATCGAAAAGCAGTTGTGCCCCGGAAAACCCTGAAATCCATAGCAGGGGCTGTGTCCGCCTCTTGAACGAACAAAATCATCAACGATTTTGTCCAGCTCCCAGGTGGAAATCCCCGCTCTGATATTTTTTCCCGCAAGCGCAAGAGCCTGCGCTGCAAGCTCGCCCGCCTTTATCATACCTTTTAGCTCTGCGGGATTTTTTATCTGAATCATTGCTTAACCTCTGATTGCTGCGAGCGTGAGCCTTGAAGTTTCGGCGATTTCGTTCTGACCCTCGACAGTCACCAGCTTGCCTCTCTTTTCATAGTAATCCTTGAGAGGAGCGGTCTTTTCGTGATAGGTCTTCAAACGTGCCTGAACCGTTTCGGGCTTGTCGTCAATTCTCTGAACGACCTTCGCGCCGCACGCGTCGCAAATTCCCTCAACCTTTGTGGGCTTGAACTCGATGTGATAAGAATTTCCGCAACCTTCGCAAACGCGTCTGCCGCTCATTCTCGCGGTGATTGCCTCGTCGGAAACATTGATTTCAACCACCTTGTCGATGTTAACGCCCATCTTGTCGAGAGCCTCTGCCTGCTCAACCGTTCTCGGGAAGCCGTCAAGGATAAAGCCGTTCTGAGCGTCGGGCTGAGCAATTCTGTCCTTGAGAATGCCGATTACGACTTCATCGGGAACAAGCTCGCCTGCGTCCATAAAGCTCTTCGCTTTCAGACCTGCCTCGGTTCCGTTTTTAACTGCCTCTCTGAGCATATTACCCGTGGAAATCGCGGGAATGTTCAGCTCCTTGCAGACAACCTCTGCCTGCGTGCCCTTGCCGGCGCCGGGAGCGCCTAAGAATATCATATTCATAAGTCAATCTCCTGTATTAGCAGTTTACCGATTTCGGATAACAAGCAGCCATGCCGCTTGCTATCCTACGTCTGTAAATTAATCCAAAAATCCGGGATGATGACGCATCATAATCTGGCTTTCGAGTGAACGAACCGTTTCGAGCGCAACACCGACAATAATCAGCATTGTTGTACCGCCGAGTGCCAGACCGTCGATGCGCGAAACCATTGAGAAGATTATCGGGAAAATCGCGACAATTCCCAGGAAAATCGCTCCGATGAGCGTAATCTTGTTGAGCGAGTTGTGAATGAAATCCGATGTGGGCTTGCCGGGACGATAACCCGGAATAGCGCCGTTGTTCTTCTTCAGGTTGTTCGCAATTTCAACAGGATTGTAGGAAATCGCGACATAGAAGTAGTTGAACGCGATGATGAGCAGGAAGTAGATGACCGCGTAAAGAGGAGAGTTCTGACTGAAGAAACGAACGAAGCCGTCCCAGAAGGTATCTCCCGTACCTCTTATTCCGAAGAAGAAGCAGATTGTCTGAGGAAGCGACATAAGCGACATCGCGAAGATTATCGGCATAACGCCGCTCATAGCAACCTTAATCGGAATGTGTGTTGATTGTCCGCCGTACATTTTGCGTCCGACAACGCGTTTCGCGTACTGAACGGGGATTCTGCGCTCTGCGTTTGTCATAAAGATAACAAACCAGATCATTACAACGTAAATCACAAGAATAACGATGATGAAGGGGATTTTGCTCGCGTCCGTCTGACAAAGCTTGATATAAGTGTTCACGTCGTCGGGGAAGCGCGCCACGATACCTGCGAAGAGTATCATCGAGATACCGTTTCCGATGCCTTTTTCGTTAATTCTGTCGCCGAGCCAGATGATAACCGACGCGCCCGCAACAAAGCAAGCTACAATGGTAATCGCCGAAAGCACCTGCGCGAACGTATCCGTTCCCTCGCCGTACTTCAGAAGGTCGGTGGTTACGCCAAACTCGTCCTGAACGCCGCCGCGAAGCGTGAAGTAAAACGCAATCGCCTGAATGAGCGCAATTCCGAGAGAGGTGAACTTTGTGATTTTGTTTATCTTCTTCCTTCCCTCTTCGCCTTCCTTGGAAAGCCTCTCGAGAGCAGGAATGGCAACCGTCAGCAGCTGAATGATAATCGACGCGTTGATGTAGGGCGTGATGGACATCGCCAGCAGCGTTCCTTTTGAGAGCGCGCCGCCCGTCATGGTGTCGAGGTAGTTCAGCAGCGAAGCGTCGCCGATGAGTTGCCCAATTCCCTCGTTGTTGAGGAACGGAACAAAAATGCTTGAACCTAAGCGGAACAGTATGATGATAAACAGCGTGTACAGAATCTTTTTGCGCAGCTGGGTATCAACCCACGCGTTGCGAAAGACCGTTAACATTCCGTTCAATTACATCACCTCAGCCTTTCCGCCTGCCTTTTCAATTTTTTCCTGAGCGGAAGCCGTGAACTTAACCGCCTTTACAGTGAGCTTCTTGGTGAGCTCGCCGTTGCCGAGAATTTTAACGCCGTCCTTCGCGTCCTTGATAGCGCCCGAAGCGATAAGAGCCTCAGCGTCAACCACTGCGCCGTCCTCGAAGCGCTTTTCAAGCTCCGAAACGTTTACGGTTGCGAATTCATCAGCGAAGATGTTGTTGAAGCCTCTCTTGGGCATTCTTCTCTGAAGCGGCATCTGACCGCCCTCGAAGCCCGGTCTGATAGAACCGCCCGAGCGAGCCTTCTGACCCTTATGTCCCTTGCCTGCGGTCTTGCCGTTGCCGGAGCCGTGGCCTCTGCCGATACGCTTAACTTCCTTGGTAGCGCCGCATGCCGGCTGTAATTCGTGAAGTTTCATTAACTATTGCACCCCATTTCTTTTAGTTGATAGCTTGCAGAATTTCTGCTTATCAGACTTCTTCAACCTTAACAAGGTGAGCGATAGTCTTGATTTTGCCTCTTGTAGCATCGTTGTCGGGCTGAGTGGTAACGGAGTTAATCTTGCGAAGACCCAGCGCCTGTGCTGTGGCAATCTGATTTTTCTTGCAGCTGTTCAAAGAGCGTACAAGAGTGATTTTTAAACTTGCCATTGTGTTTTCCTCCTATAAGCTCTTAAATCAAAGCTCCTTGACGCTCTTGCCTCTGAGAGCCGCAACTTCCTCTGCGGTTCTGAGAGCCATCAAGCCCTGCATAGTAGCTCTTACAACGTTGCAGGGGTTGTTGGAACGCAGGGACTTTGTACGAATGTTCTTGATGCCTGCCATTTCGATAACCGCACGAACAGGGCCACCTGCGATAACGCCGGTACCTTCGGGAGCCGGACGCATCAGAACTGCGCCTGCGCCGAACTTGCCTGTAATCTCGTGAGGAATGGTTGTACCCTTGAGAGCGATTTTGTGAAGATTTTTCTTCGCATCGTCAATTCCCTTGCGGATTGCATCGGGAACTTCGTTGGATTTGCCCATACCGAAACCAACCGTGCCGTTTCCATCGCCTACAACAACCAGAGCTGAGAACTTCATAATACGTCCGCCCTTAACGGTCTTGGATACGCGGTTGATGTAAACAACCTTCTCAGAAAGCTCGTTTTCTGTCTGTTCAATTCTAGCCAAGTCATTTCCCTCCTTATCAGAAATTGAGTCCGCCTTCGCGAGCGCCCTCAGCGAGAGCCGCTACACGACCGTGATACACATATCCGCCTCTGTCGAAAACAACGTCGGTGATTCCTGCCTGCTTTGCCTTTTCAGCAATCATCTGTCCAACCTTCTTGGCAGCCTCGCAGTTTCCGCCGTACATATCAAAACCCTTTTCGGTGGAAGAAGCAGCGCAAAGAGTCTTGCCGTTTACGTCGTCGATAATCTGCGCGTAAATGTGCATAGAAGAGCGGAAAACATTAAGTCTGGGGCACTCGGGAGTTCCCGATACCTTGCCGCGAACGCGCTTATGACGGCGCATTCTGCTCTTGTTCTTATCGATTATTTTAACCATCTTATTATCCTTTCATAGCATTCTCCCTGTACGCGCAGCGACGCGTATTGCGGGAAAAGCCCTTCAACAGAATTAATATCTCACGAAGCAAAGCTCCGATATAATCAATATTACTTCTTGCCCTTTCCTGCCTTGCCTTCCTTGCGGCGGATATACTCGTCAACGTACTTGATACCTTTACCCTTGTAAGGCTCGGGAGGACGCTTGCTCCTGATTTCAGAAGCGCGCTGGCCAACCTTCTGCTTGTCGATACCAACAACGATAATCTTGTTGGGGGAAGGAACTTCGAGCTTGCAGTCTTCGGTGTCGGAAACTACAACCTTGTGCGAATAACCGAGGTTGAGGATAACGTCCTTGCCCTGCTTTTCGCATCTGAAGCCTACGCCGTTGATTTCGAGCTCCTTCTTGTAGCCCTCGGTAACGCCTACAACCATGTTGTGGATAAGCGTTCTCGTAAGACCGTGAAGCGAGCGGGAAACGTTCTCGTCGTTGGGACGCTCAACTGTGATAACAGCGCCGTCCTGGGTAATCTTCATCGTGTGATTGAACTCTTTTGTGATTGTACCTTTGGGGCCCTTTACGGTTACAACGGAGCCGTCGATTTTAACGTCAACGCCCGCGGGAACAGTAATAGGCATTCTACCGATTCTTGACATTACTATTCCTCCTTACCATACAAATGCCAGCACTTCGCCGCCGACATTCATTTCGCGAGCCTTTTTGTCCGTCATAATGCCCTTGGAAGTGGAAACGATAGCGATACCGAGACCCTTCATAACCTTGGGCATATCCTTGCAGTTGGAGTAGATTCTCAAACCGGGCTTGGAAACTCTTCTAAGACCGGTGATAACCTGCGCCTTGCTGTCGGTGTACTTAAGTGTGATTTTGATAACGCCCTGCTTGTTGTCGTCAACAACCTTGAAGGACTTGATGTAGCCCTCGTCGAGCAAAATCTGAGCGATTTGCTTTTTAAGGTTGGAAGCGGGAACGTCAACAGTTGCATGCTTTGCGGAATTGGCGTTGCGAATTCTCGTAAGCATATCCGCGATAGTATCTGTAATCTGCATTCATTTACCTCCTAACGCTGAGCCGTTACGAATTCCATCGGCAAAAGCCCGTTCGTCGTACTCGCATATTTCGCGCAATTAAGCGCCTTGTCGATACAGAGCCGGACATCTGAAAAACCCGTCCGGCGAGGGATTTTTGCAGAAGCGATTTGCTTACCAGCTTGACTTCTTAACGCCGGGAATCTGTCCCTTGTAAGCAAGCTCTCTGAAACAGATTCTGCAAATGCCGAATTTGCGCATATACGCGTGAGGTCTGCCGCAAATCTTGCATCTGTTGTAGGAACGCGTCGAGAACTTCGGCGTTCTGAGCTGCTTCTGCTTGAGTGACATCTTAGCCATAGCTTTCCTCCGTCCTAATTACTTCTCGAAAGGAGCGCCCATAAGAGTGAGCAGCTCTCTGGCTTCTTCGTCGGTCTTAGCGGTAGTGATGAAGTTGATATCCATACCGCGAACGGCGTCGATTTTATCGTATTCGATTTCGGGGAAGATGAGCTGTTCCTTAAGACCGAAAGAGTAGTTTCCTCTTCCGTCGAAGGAGTTGGGGTTGATACCTCTGAAATCGCGTACACGGGGCAGCGCTACGTTGAAGAGTCTGTCGAGGAACTCGTACATAATGTCGCCGCGCAGTGTAACCTTAACACCGATAACCTGACCTTCTCTGAGTTTGAAGTTCGCGACCGACTTCTTGGATCTGCAGGCAACGGGCTTCTGACCTGTGATAGCAGCAAGCTCAGCCATAACGTTGTCGATAATCTTCGCGTTCTCCTTTGCCTCGCCGCAGCCAACGTTCACTACGATTTTATCGAGCTTCGGAATCTGCATAACAGACTTGTAACCGAATTTCTTAAAAAGAGCGGGAGCTACGGTTTCCTTGTAGAATTCTTTCATTCTTGCCATCGTTTTTTCCTCCGTTTAAGCCGGGTTTCAGTGCCTGAGCAAACCGCCTCGTACACTACTTATACCCGACCTCTGGGCAATCAATACTTCAGCTCTGCGCCGCAGTGCTTGCAGACTCTGATTTTCTTGCCGTCCTCAATCTTGTGACCCACTCTTGTGGGCTTGTCGCACTTAGGGCAAACAGGCATAACCTTGCAAGCGTAAATCGGGCTTTCAGCCTGAACTCTGCCGCCGAGCTGTCCCTGCTGCTTGGGCTTAACGTGCTTGGTAACCATATTGATACCCTCAACGATTACCTTGCCCTCCTTGGGGGAAACGGTGAGGACCTTACCGGTCTTTCTCTTGCCGTTCTCGCCGTTTGTGAACTTATCCTTCTTGTCGCCCGTCATAAGGGCAACCGTGTCGCCGACTTTAATATTCATACCGCGGCACCTCCATTACAGAACTTCGGGAGCAAGGGACAGGATTTTCATATAATCCTTATCTCTCAGCTCTCTTGCAACCGGCCCAAAAATACGAGTACCCTTCGGATTTTTGTCCTCCTTGATGATAACCGCTGCGTTTTCGTCAAAGCGGATATATGTGCCGTCGTCGCGTCTTAAACCCTTAGCGGAACGCACTACGACAGCCTTAACGACGTCGCCCTTTTTAACAACGCCGCCGGGTGTAGCTTTTTTAACGGAAGCTACGATAACGTCGCCGATATTTGCGTATCTTCTTCTTGTTCCGCCAAGAACTCTGATACACATAAGCTCTTTAGCGCCGGTGTTGTCGGCAACCTTGAGCAATGTCTGCATTTGTATCATGGCTAATACTCCTTCCCTGTCGGAAATTGACGTTCAATTCCGACGAAAAATTCAGAAATTACTTAGCGCGCTCGATGATGTTAACAAGGCGCCATCTCTTATCCTTGGAGAGCGGTCTTGTTTCCATAATCTCAACTCTGTCGCCTATCTTGCAGGTGTTTTCCTCATCGTGAGCCTTGAGCTTGATGGTGCGCTTTACGATTTTCTTGTAAAGAGGATGACGAACGTTGTCCTCGATAGCGACTACGATTGTCTTATCCATCTTGTCGCTTACGACTTTGCCTACTCTTGTCTTTCTCAGATTTCTTTCCATTTTTAGTTCTTATCCTCCTTCCTTAATTCTCCGCTGTGAGTTCACGCTCGCGCTGAATGGTCTTGATGCGGGCGATGTCCTTCTTGACAGCCTTAATTCTTGTGGGGTTGTCAAGCTGGTTAACAGCGAGCTGGAAGCGCAGGTTGAAAAGCTCCTGTTTGAGCTCGGCGAGCTTTGTTTCAAGCTCTTTTTCCGAAAGATATTTAATTTCCGAAGCCTTCATTAAAGCTCACCTCCGTCTTCCTTTTTAACAAATTTGCACTTGATGGGAAGCTTGTGCATAGCAAGACGCATAGCTTCTCTTGCGGTTTCCTCGGGAACGCCCGCGATTTCAAACATAACTCTGCCGGGCTTTACAACGGAAACCCAGTATTCGGGAGAACCTTTTCCCGAACCCATACGAGTTCCGAGCGGCTTTGTGGTTACGGGCTTGTCGGGGAAAATCTTAATCCAAACCTGACCGCCACGCTTGATATAACGCGTCATAGCGACACGGGCTGCCTCAATCTGGTTGGACTTAATCCAAGCAGCCTCGAGTGCCTGAAGACCGTATTCGCCGTTAGAAACCTTGTTGCCTCTTGTAGCAACGCCCTTGCGGCGGCCTCTCTGCACTCTTCTGTACTTTACTCTCTTAGGAAGCAGCATTATTCGTTACCCCCTTCAACTTTTTTTGCTTCTGTTCTGGGCTTACGGGGAGGACGACGGTCGCCGTTTCTGCCCGCGCCGTTTGCTCTGTCGTTGCGGCGTCTGTCGTTACGCTCGTTTCTTTCGGTACGAGCGGGCTTGTTCGCGGGGATTTCGCCCTTGAGAACTTCGCCGTTGTAAATCCAAACCTTAACGCCGATTACACCATAAGTGGTATTTGCTCTCGCAACGCCGTATTCGATGTCAGCGCGGAGAGTCTGAAGCGGAATTGTACCCTCGTGGTAGCTCTCGGAACGAGCGATTTCTGCGCCGCCCAAGCGTCCGCTTACCATAGTCTTGATGCCCTTTGCGCCGCTCTTCATAGTTCTGCCGATAGCCTGCTTCATAGCGCGTCTGAAGGAAACGCGTCCTTCGAGCTGCTGAGCGATGCTGTCTGCAACGAGCTGTGCGTTGAGGTCGGGAGCCTTGATTTCTACGATGTCGATGGAAACTGTCTTACCGATGAGTTTCTCAACTTCGCCGCGGATTTTCTCAATCTCCGCGCCCTTCGGGCCTATAAGCATTCCCACCTTATCGGCGTGAATGTAGATTTTGATTTTATCAGCGCCTGTGCGCTCAATCTGAATGTCTGCGATGCCAACAGCTCTTGAAAGCAGCTGGCCGGTCTTTTCGCCGGTTACCTTGGTGAACTGTCTTTTGTTCATCAGATAATCACGGATTTTGTAATCCTCGACAAGTGTATCACCGAAGGTTGCTTTGCCCGCGAACCAGCGAGAATCCCAATCCTTGATTACACCCACGCGAAGACCGTGCGGATTAACCTTCTGTCCCATTGTAATTCTCCTCCTTATTCAGCTTCTTTAACAACCAGCGTGATGTTGGACGTTCTCTTCATAATTCTGTGTGCTCTGCCGTGGTCCTTGGGTCTGATGCGCTTGAGCGTGATGCCTGCGCCGACATAAGCCTGAGAAACATAAAGTCTGGAAGTATCCATATTGTGATTGTTTTCTGCGTTTGCAACAGCGGACTTAAGCAGCTTTGCAAGCGGCTCGCAAGCGGACTTAGGCGTATTCTTGAGAATCGCCATAGCTGTTTCTACGGGCTTGTTGCGGATTAAATCGAGCACGATTCCAACCTTGCGCGGAGAGATACGTACCTGTCTGAGTTCTGCTCTGGCTTCCATATTCTCCCCTCCTTACTTCTTACCCGTGGTTTTGCTTCCTGCGTGACCCTTGAAGGTTCTCGTGGGAGCAAACTCGCCGAGCTTGTGTCCTACCATATCCTCGGTAACATATACCGGAACGTGCTTTCTGCCGTCATGAACAGCAAAAGTGTGACCTACGAAATCGGGGAAAATTGTCGAGGAGCGGCTCCAGGTCTTGAGAACCTTCTTCTCGCCCTTTTCGTTCATATCGAGAACTCTCTTCATAAGAGCTTCCTGAACGTAAGGCCCCTTCTTAATGCTTCTTCCCATTGTTAAAATATCCTTTCAAGTTGAGCTGCAAGTTAATGAACGGCGACTTTTGCGTTTCCGCCGCGCCGTTCTTATTAACAGCAACTGTCGGGTTTAATTATTTACCGTTTCTTCTTCTTACGATGAACTTATCGGACGCCTTCTTGAGCGAACGAGTCTTGTAACCCAAAGCGGGCTTGCCCCAAGGAGTTACAGGTCCGGGACGTCCAACAGGGGACTTACCCTCACCACCGCCGTGCGGGTGGTCGTTCGGGTTCATTACGGAACCGCGAACCGTCGGTCTGATACCGAGGTGACGAGTCTTACCTGCCTTACCGCGGTTTACGTTCTCGTGGTCGAGGTTGGAAACCGTACCGATAGAAGCGTAGCAGCTCGCCTGAACGTTTCTCAGCTCGCCGGAAGGAAGTCTGAGAAGCGCGTAGCCGTTCTCCTTAGCCATCAGCTGAGCCATATTGCCCGCCGAGCGAACGAGCTGACCGCCCTTGCCGGGGTGAAGCTCGATGTTGTGGATAACGGTACCTACGGGGATTGCCTCGAGAGGAAGCGCGTTTCCGGGCTTGATGTCCGCGTCTGCGCCTGCTCTTACGGTATCGCCGACCTTAAGTCCGTCGGGAGCGATGATATATCTCTTCTCGCCGTCCTCGTACTGAACGAGAGCGATGAAAGCGGAACGGTTCGGGTCGTATTCGAGCGTCATAACCGTTGCGTTCATTCCGCGCTTATCTCTCTTGAAGTCGATAACGCGGTATTTTTTTCTGTTGCCGCCGCCGATGTGACGAACGGTAATTCTGCCGTAGCTGTTTCTGCCTGCGGTCTTCTTAACAGGCTCCAGAAGACTTTTTTCGGGAGCGACCTTGGACAGCCCGCTGTAATCGGTAACAGTCATACCTCTGCGGCTGTTATTGACAGGCTTGTAAACTTTTATAGCCATTTCGTTTCACTCCTTACTCAAATCATTCCGTCGAAGAACTCGATGGTCTTAGAGCCTTCTGCGAGAGTGACAATAGCCTTCTTCCAATCAGAAGTGTAACCCTCGTTTCTGCCCATTCTCTTCTTTCTTCCGCGAACGCTGATTGTGTTTACCTTAGCAACCTTAACGCCCTTGAAGAGAGTCTCGACAGCCTTTGCGATTTCAATCTTGTTGGCATTCTTAGCAACCTTGAAAGTGTACTTGCCGTTCTGAAGGCATTCGGTGCTGTGCTCGGTGATAATGGGCTTGATGATGATGTCCTGTGCAACCTTTTCCATTATGCGTACACCTCCTCGAGCTTTTCAACAGCGCCCTTTACGATAACGAACTTGTCGCAGTTGAGGATATCGTAAACGTTGAGGGAGTTAACCTGCGCCGTTTTAACCTTTTCGATGTTGGCAGCGGACTTGATAACCTTAGCGTCTGCGCTGTCGAGAACGATGAGGGTATTGCCCTGCGCGCCGACTGCGTTGAGCATATTGACCATAGTCTTGGTCTTGTACTCGTCCGTTGTGATAGCGTCAACAACAATCATTTCATTGTCGATGACCTTTGTGGAAAGAGCGGACAGAATAGCCAGTCTCTTTACCTTCTTGTTCATAGCAAATCTGTATGAACGGGGCTTCGGGCCAAGCGCGATACCGCCGTGTCTCCACTGCGGAGCTCTTGTCGAACCCTGACGGGCATTACCTGTGCCCTTCTGACGATAGGGCTTCTTGCCGCCGCCGCTTACTTCAGTTCTGGTAAGCGTGGACTGGGTGCCCTGACGCTGATTTGCGAGGTAATTCACAACCGCGGTGTGCATAGCGGTCTTGTTGGGCTCGATGCCGAAAACCGCGTCGTTAAGCTCCAGCTCGGAAACGACTTTACCCGCCATATCAACTACGTTAATCTTTGACATATCGTATCGTCCTCCTTACTTTTAAGCCTTAACCGCGTCGCAGATTGTAACAACGCCGCCCTTGGGACCGGGAACAGCGCCCTTAACTGCGATGAGATTGTTCTCGACGTCAACCTTGACAACAACGAGGTTCTGCACGGTAACTCTCTCTGCGCCCATGTGACCTGCCATACCCTTGCCCTTGAAAATTCTCGAAGGGCTGGAGCAAGCGCCCATGGAGCCTGCCTGTCTTGCAACAGGACCGGAACCGTGAGTTTCCTTCAGTCTGTGCTGGTTGTGACGCTTGATAGCGCCTGTGAAACCCTTACCCTTGCTGGTGCCGACAACGTCGATTACGTCGCCCTCAGCAAAAACGTCTGCCTTTACGATATCGCCCGTGTTAAGCGAAGCGGTGTCGTCAAGACGGAATTCCTTAAGAGTTTTCTTGAAAGCCACGTCATTCTTCTTGAAGTGACCCTGCTCGGGCTTGTTAACGTGCTTAGCGGAAACATCGCCAAAGCCGAGCTGAACAGCTTCATAGCCGTCGTTTTCGGTTGTTTTCTTCTGTACTACAACGCAGGGACCCGCCTCGATAACGGTAACGGGAACAACCTTTCCTGCCTCGTCGAAGATCTGCGTCATGCCGACCTTCTTGCCGATGATAGCCTTTTTCATCAGCTTTTCCTCCTTCTTGGTTATTGGTTGAGATTGCTCTCAACATGACCTCGCGCCGCGAATCGGCGTTCGGTTAGCGGTTGGGGAACCGTTGGGTAAATCCCCCAACATAACTCAAAGTCAAAAGCTTATGCCTTCAACTTTAAATATCCATGGAAATCTCCACACCTGCGGGAAGCTCAAGACTCTGGAGAGCCTCGATTGTCTTCTGAGAGGGGCGGATAACATCGATAAGGCGCTTGTGAGTTCTGAGTTCGAACTGCTCGCGGGAGTCCTTATACTTGTGAACCGCTCTCAGGATTGTAACAACCTGCTTGTCCGTGGGGAGCGGAATGGGGCCTGCAACTCTTGCTCCGCTGCGCTTTGCAGCGTCAACAATCTTAGCGGCAGCGGCGTCAACAATGCCGTGCTCGTAGCCCTTAATCCTGATTCTAACAAGTCTGCACGGATATATGAAACACACGGAGCAGTGGATTTTTCATAATAAGCCTTCGCCGATTATTGACAAGCGTTTTACAAAAACGGGAAAG
>SFJQ01000074.1 GCA_004555855.1 [Eubacterium] saphenum
CCGAGGACAGAAAGTCGCGGCTTGAAGCACTTCTGGACTTGCTGAAGGAGTATGGCAAAAAGCAAAATCAGCTCCGAGAACTGCGCGAGGAATATCTTAAACTGTCGGAGAAAAGCACCGGTTTATCCGCGGTTTATGAAGCGCAGAACAAGGCTTTTCTGGACGAGCAGGCAGGGATTATCGCCGAAAATCTGACTGCGGGAAAACCTTGCCCCGTGTGCGGTTCGCTGGAACACCCTTGCCTTGCGGAAAAGTCCGAGAATGCGCCCACGGAAGCGCAGCTCAAAAAGGCAAAGCAGGACGCGGAGAATGCCGGAAAGGCTGCTCAAAGCAAAAGCGAAGCGTGCGCATCGGCGAAATCCGCGGCTGATGTGCTGCTTAAAAATATCGAAAAGCAGATTTGCGCGCTTTTGCAGAATGTTTCTTTGGACAACGCAAACGAAGCGATTGACGGGGAAATAAAAAGCCTGAACATCGCGCTTGAAAGCATAAATTCGGCGATTGCAAAAGAGGACGAAAGGCTTGCCCGAAAGGCTTTTTTGGACAGGGAGCTGCCCGAAAAGGAACGTGCGTTGTCAGAGCTTGCGAGCAGTATCGAAACGTTGAAATCGGATATTTGCGGGCTTGTTTCGGCGATTGAGTCGAAAAAAATCACGCTCGAAAAGGAAAGGGAAACGCTGAGCTTTGACAGCAGGAAAACCGCCGAGGAAAAAATCAGCGAGCTTGGAAAAATAGTCGTTCAGATGAAAAATGAGCTGCAAAAAGCCCAAGTGGATTTTAATTCAAGCGATAAGAAAATCGGTGAATTGAACGCGAAAATTCTGGGACTGGAGCCGCAGATTTCCGAGGCGGACGAGCTTGATAAGGACGCGTTAAACGAAGAAAAAGCAGCTCTTTCCGAGGAGAAAAGGAATGTCGATTATCGGTCAAAGCAGGTTCACGCAAGGCTTTCCGCAAACGAAAACGCGCTGCTCGGGATACGCTCAAAATCGGCAAATCTTTGCGAAACAGAAAAGCGTTATTCGTGGGTGAAAGCGCTTTCCGATACCGCAAACGGCACTATCAAGGGCAAAGAAAAAATTATGCTTGAAACGTATATTCAGACGACGTATTTTGACAGGATTATCCGGCGGGCAAACACTCGGCTGATGGTTATGACGCAAGGACAGTACGAGCTGAAACGGCGTGCCGAGGCTGAAAATATGCGAAGTCAGAGCGGGCTGGAGCTTAATGTCATCGACCACTACAACGGAAGCGAGCGAAGCGTAAAAACACTCTCGGGCGGCGAATCGTTTATGGCGTCGTTGTCGCTTGCGCTGGGGCTTTCCGATGAAATTCAGTCGTCGGCAGGCGGCGTAAAGCTTGACGCGATGTTTGTGGACGAGGGCTTCGGCTCTCTCGACGAGCAATCCCTTGAACAAGCGATGAGAGCGCTCGCGGGGCTGGTTGAAGGCAATCGTCTTGTAGGAATTATCTCGCATGTCGCCGATTTAAAGCAGCGAATTGACAAGCAGATTGTCGTGAAAAAAACAAAGAGCGGCGGAAGCAGCGCTGAAATTGTGGTGTGATTATTGTTTCCGCCATATTTTCGGCCACATCGTGAGATTGCTGTACAGCACGAAGAAAATGCGAAATTCTTTCTTGGAAAAGTCGCCGTTTGCGATGATAATTTCCTGTTCAACACCGCTCAGCTTAATCATATAGCCGGTTTCTTTGCAGCCGTTTCGCAGGTAAAATTCCTTGCGCTTTTTTCGTATATCAATATCGGGAGCGGACTCTTCGCAGGGTTCAATGGAAATGATAATTTTTTTGTCGGGGTATTTCCTTTGAATTTCGCGGAGAATTTCGCTCCCGTAGCCTTTTGAGCGCAGCTCCTTGTCCACCGCGAAAAACATCACAAAAACGAGCTTTCTGTTGTGGGCAAGATAAATAAATCCGCAAGGTTTTTCGCCATCGTAAAACGCGAGAAAATCCGTGTTCCAGAGCTTTGACATCGCCACCATCATCGGAAACGGCATTCGTTCATTTTTCGGAAAAGCGTCAAAATAGATTTTTTTGACGTCCTTGTTTTTCAGTTTGACTTTTTGCGATTTAAGCTGCATATTTCTCTCCGATTTAACCACTGACGCGGCTGTCCATATTGAAAACAACCTTCCACCTGCTGCCGAAATTTTTCCACGTTGTTGTGACGTGAAAAACGCCTTCAAGGTCTTTATTTTCGGCTTTGCTGACCTTTGTTTCAATCACGTAGTAAACCTGAAGAATTTCCTCGGTTTCGCACACGATTTCAAAATCCGATATCTCAAATGACGCGATATCAAAATCCCTGATAATTTCAGCGTATTCCGCGCCCGTACACCTGAATCCGCCGCAAACCATCACGGCATTTGCGCAAACCATCTCCAGAAAACGCGCGGGATTTCGGCTCTTTGCGGCATTCCACAAGGCAATTTCGCTGTCTTTGATATTGTTCATATTTCCTCCTTGTCGGCTAACGCCCGTTTGTTCTATATTATAACTTATCTAAAAGCGGTTGTCAAGAGCGCTTGATTTGATTTTTTTATAATTATTGAAATTTTATCTTGACTATTACAATAAGATATGGTAAAACTAATTGAAAAATTGTATTGTGAAATTGTGCGGTAAATCAATAACGGAGGTAAAGATATGGGCATTTTTGACAAACTTAAAAATACTGCGGTAAATGCGGCTGTTCAGTCTTCGGGAAACGAGAGAGTGCCGTTTACATATTTTGCGGGTTCAACGCCCGAAAACAACTACACGCCAACCGAACCGTACTCGATTACTGTTGAAAGCAATCACGTTTCCGCAGAGGAAGCGGGATATATGAAGCATTTCATTCCGTGCGGGGGAGCGGACTCGCCGCGTCCTATAAAGCTCCGTCAGCGCGGCAGCGACGGAAAGTGGTTTTTGCGGGAGCAGTCCCTGCTGACAGGTGTGAAAACGCCGAAATCGGCTGACCCATGGGCATAATGAAGAGGTAAATTTTAGAAATCATCGGAAAATGGAAGGTTAAACTTTGGACATCGAAAAATCTTCACTCCCGAAACGCTTTCCGATACGGAGGATTTTGAGGAATACGCGAAGATGACCAGATGATTTTTGAGTTTACACCCGACTTCGCGCTGAAAACCTTAATGAAAGTGCCCGAGGGCTTGCTTTACGGCTTTGATACGCTGCTGTTGGAAAAGATTTGATGAATATTATCGTACAAAAGGGCGGATTTTTCCCGCTCTTTTTTGTGTAAAACGCTTGACAAACGACAAAATTCGCGCTATAATATATTCAAGATGAACACTGTTCATTTTAAAAAGGAGGCGACAGCCATTAATCCGGAGAGGACGTCAAAGGAAGCGATTTTGCAAATCAGCCGGAAAATAGCCGCCGAAAAGGGGCTGAAGGCGCTGAATATGCGAGCGGTAGCGGGCGAGTGCGGGATTGCGCTCGGGACGCTTTACAACTATTTCTCGGACAAGGAAGAGCTGCTTATTTCGACGATTTCGAGTCTTTGGCAGGATTTTTTTCATCCGTCTGCGTCGGAAAAGCAAGCAAATCTTCTGTTTACCGAGTATGTCAAATTGATGTTTTTGAATGTGCGGGAGCACATCTCCGAGTATCCCGATTTTTTCACAACCCACTCAGCCGTTATCGCGAACAACGGAAAATCCCGCGCTCTGGACGCTATGGAGAGATGTACCGCTGAAATCCGCGGGACGCTCTTGACGGTTTTGCGGGAGGATAAAGCGGTTATATCCGAAGCGTTCGATGAAAAGCTGACGATGGAAAGCTTTGTTGAGCTTGTGCTGGACAGTATAGTAATGCTGTTAATGCAAAACAAGCCCTGCGACGCGTTTATCGAGGTCATCGGGCGCGCAATTTACAAAGGAAACTGAAAGGAGAAAAGTATGAAAAAATGTCTTAACATTTCGCTTGTTTATGCGATTGCAGGATTGGTCGGAGGCGTGTTCTACCGCGAATTTACAAAGATGAACGGCTTTGACGGGGTAACGGCTCTCGGAAAGGTACATACGCATCTGCTTTTGCTGGGAATGATTGTTTTCCTGATAACCGCGCTGTTTTGCTCGCGCTTCAAGTGCCTTCCCGAGCGCAAGACCTTCAAAGCGTTTATGGTTGTGTACAACATCGGCGTGACGATGACGGCGATTATGTTGGCGGTTCGCGGAGTGACCGAGGTGCTTAATCTCGAACTTACTCGTGCAGCAAACGCCGCTATTTCGGGAATTGCGGGATTGAGCCACATTGTTCTTGCGATTGGAATAATTCTTCTGATTGTATCGCTGAAGGGCAGCGCGAAATCTGAGGACGCTGAATGAACAAGCCGTTCTATCATGTCAAAAAGCGCACGCTGCTGGCGATTGCGGGGTGCGTGTGGCTTGCGGCGGGAGGAAACGTTGCTCGGCTCGGCATAATCGCTTATACGAACACGGAGTTCGCGTTCTGGCAGCCGCTTGTTTCGATTGCAGTTTTTGCGGCTTTCGGGCTGATGTTCTGCAAAATGTCCGTTAAACACAACAAGCGCATCTGCGGTTATCCCGAAAAAACGCGCCCTTTCTGGAATTTTTTCGACCTGAAAGCCTACTGCATAATGATTTTCATGATGGGCGGAGGAATTTGGCTGCGCTTTTCGGGGCTGGTTCCCGAGGTGTTCATCGCGGTGTTCTACACGGGACTCGGCTGCGCTCTTGCGGGAGCAGGCGTGCTGTTCTGGGTGATGTTTTTCAAGTATAAAGAACGATTGCATTAACTTAACAATGAAAAATGCTCTTGCTGAAAAGTGAGAGCATTTTTTTGAAGCACAAAATATAGAAAAATCACTTGAAATTTTCCGTTAAATATGGTAAAATAACTATATTAAACGACAGGAGATTTTTTATGGATATTAACGAAAAACTTGCCAAAGAGTTTAAACTGCGGCGCGAGCAGGTTGACAACACGGTTGCGCTGATTGACGACGACAAGACAATCCCGTTCATCGCGCGCTATCGTAAGGAGCAGACAGGCTCGCTTGACGACACGATTTTGCGCGAGCTTTCCGACAGGCTGACCTATCTGCGTAATCTCGAAAAGCGCAAGGAGGAGATTGTTTCATCGATAACCGAGCAGGAGAAAATGACCGATGAAATCGCCGCTGCAATTGAAAAAGCGGAAACTTTGGTCGAGGTCGAGGACATCTACCGCCCGTTCAAGCCCAAGCGCAAAACCCGCGGCTCGGTTGCCCGTGAAAAGGGGCTGGAGCCGCTTGCCGAGATAATTCTGGAGCAAAACACAGCGACTGTTCCCGAGAATGAAGCCGAGGCTTTTGTCAATGCCGAAAAGGGCGTGAATTCTGCTGAGGAAGCCGTTCAGGGCGCTCTGGATATAATCGCGGAGGATTTGTCGGACAACGCGGAACTTCGCAAAAAGCTGCGCGAGGAGATTTTCGCAAACGGCGTTATCTCGTCAACTGCTGCCTCCGAGGAAGCGGACGAGGTGTACAAAAACTATTTCGAGTACTCCGAGCCTGTCGGGAAAATCGCGGGACATCGCGTGCTTGCGCTGGACAGGGGCGAGAAAGAGGACGCGCTGAAGGTTGCGGTAACGCTGCCCGAGGGCGTTGGCGAGAAGATGTGCGTGAAGGAGCTTGTGAAGAACACGAGCCTTTGCGGAAATCTCGTAAGAAACGCCTGCGAGGATAGTTTCAAGCGGCTGATTTTCCCGTCAATTGAACGCGAGGTTCGCTCGGAGCTTACGGCAAACGCTGCCGAGGGAGCAATCAAGGTTTTCGCCTCAAATCTGAAGCAGCTAATTATGGCGCCTCCCGTCAAGAATACCGTTACTCTCGGGCTTGACCCGGGGTACGCGCACGGCTGTAAATGCGCGGTTGTGGACAACACGGGAAAGGTTCTGGATACCGCGATTGTGTACCTCACGCGCTCTAAAAACGAGGCGGAAACCGCGAAAAAAGTGCTTTCCAATTTGATTGAAAAACACCACGTTTCAACAATTGCAATCGGCAACGGCACGGCTTCCCGCGAAACCGAGCAGTTCACCGCCGAGCTGATAAAATCGGTATCGCACAAGGTTCAGTATATGGTGGTTTCCGAGGCGGGCGCGTCGGTTTATTCCGCGTCAAAGCTCGCTGCTGAGGAGTTCCCCGATTACGATGTTTCGCTTCGCAGCGCCGTTTCAATCGCTCGCAGACTTCAAGACCCGCTTGCCGAGCTTGTCAAAATCGATCCGAAAGCAATCGGCGTCGGGCAGTATCAGCACGATATGCCCAAAGCCCGTCTTGACGACGCGCTGAAAGGTGTTGTCGAGGACTGCGTGAACTCGGTCGGCGTGGATTTGAACACGGCTTCTTATTCGCTTTTGTCGTACATCTCGGGCATTAATTTGGCTGTTGCCAAGAACATTGTCGCTTATCGCGAGGAAAACGGCGAGTTTACCGACCGAAAGCAGCTTCTGAAAGTGAAAAAGCTCGGTGCAAAAGCGTATGAGCAGTGCGCGGGATTTTTACGCATTTCGGGCGGCAAAAATCCGCTTGACAACACGGGTATTCACCCCGAGAGCTACAATGCCGCAAAGCTGCTGATGGATAAGAGCGGGATTTCCGTAGAGGAGCTTGGAAATGCCGAGAAAATCCGCGAAAAGCTGAAAGCGGTAAAACTTCGCGATGTTTCCGAGGAAACGGGAGCGGGTTTGCCGACGCTAAACGATATCGTGAAAGAGCTTGAAAAGCCGGGCAGGGACCCGCGCGACGAGCTTCCGCCGCCTTTGATGAGAAGCGGCGATGTTATGGAATTGAAAGACCTGAAGCCCGGAATGGAGCTTGTCGGAACGGTTCGCAATGTCGTGGATTACGGCGCGTTTGTGGATATCGGTGTACACGAGGACGGGCTTGTGCATATCTCGCAGCTTGCCGACAGATTTGTGAGAAATCCGTTTGAAGTCGTCAAGGTAAACGATGTTGTGAAGGTGAGAGTACTGGACGTGGACTTGAAGCGCGGGAGAATTTCTCTTACGATGAGAAAGAAGTAATCCGGTTTTGGCATAACGTTAATCTGAAAAGGGAAAAGCAATGAAAAAGCTAAATCAGGCGGTTGAGGAGATTTTGGCGGAACGTTTCGGAAAGGATTCGGTTATCGCTCTTGCGACAAACTGCGATGAAGTGCCGTATGTGCGGTATGTAGACGCTTATTATGAGAACGGTGCATTTTATATCATTACCT
>SFJQ01000009.1 GCA_004555855.1 [Eubacterium] saphenum
GTAAGGTTCGACAATTACTTTCGCTTTGTTCCAAGCGTTCCGCCATAGTAGGCTTAAAGGCTCTGACAATATCCTCACAGGAGCCGCTGTATTCAATCAGCTTCGGACGGCTGCCCAGCGGAACATCATTACTCCATTTGGAGAAACCGTCAACAATAGAGTTTGCTTTCTTTGCCTGCTCATAGGTGTTGTTAATATCGTTTCCGTATCTTGTTATCAGTTCGGGCTTTATGTATCTACCCGTTTCAAGAAAGCGGTTTATCATTCGTCCGAGCGCCTTATTCCTGTCAAGCTCGTTAAAATGAACATATACGGAATAACCTTTGCTTTTGGCAATAGCCGCTATGTTGATAAGTTCTGTTGTATCACCGCCAACACGGGGATAGGTGATATTTTCGCCTTTTTCAAGTGCGGTCAATAACTGCTGTTCTGAAATTCGCTGACTTTCCTTGTGGACAACACCTGCGCCCCAACCGTCGTTGTATTCGGGCAGCAGCTTCTTTGCCTCGTCGCTGTCGATAACCCTCGACTTATACATTTCGGAAATAGGCTCGACCAGAGCAGAGGACTTGCCCGACGCAGGCAGACCAATTACAATATCCATTCTTCGCTCACAGCGAATTTCTCCCGAAAAAGAAACAGTGCCGTCATCTCTGATAACGGCGCTGCCCATATTCTGTAATCTATTGAATACACCCAGCTGAATACCCGAACGGTTGTTCAGCTCGATTGTCGGAACGCTATTGCTTATCAGCAGAAATTTATATATTAAATAGATTTTAGATTTTTGCGCCTTTGCTATTCTACACAGTCGGATTTTGAGCATAAAAAAAAGCGGAGAGCTTCTTTCAAAACTCTCCGTTACACCTATTATATATGGTATCTGGTTTAGACACGCTTTTTTCATAGGTATGCTTCTATTCTATTGTAAAGAAAAAGGACACCTTTCGTCGAAAAGCGTCCTTTATTCGTTATTCAGGTATGGTCTGCGATTTTTGCGGCACTACAATTCCTTTTGTAATGCGGGTTTGCGTCCATATCCCTTATTAGCCCCCGGATGATTTCGGCGGGTTTTTACTATTTTTGTCTTTGAAATTCCTCAAGAAAACGGCGGATTTTTCCCGTGCAAATTTCGCTTTCCGAGGCAATTTCGCCGATTAAATTCCGCACGTTTTCGAGCAGTTTTCGCGCGGCGTTTTCATCGGTAAATTCAATCTCGATTTCGTAGTCGGTTTTGCCGAAATATCGGCTTTCGTCAAGGTCGATTTCAGCACCGTCAAACCGCTTCACAAGCCGCTTTGTGGACAACGTACCGAGCTTTTTCACGTCGGGGAAATCCGCGTTTTCGGCAAGCGTTTCAAGCATTTTTCCGTCAATTTTTTCGGGCAGAAAATCCAGCTTTTTCTCCAGCTCCACGCGCGAAAAATTCACCCCTGTCGGCAGCTTCAGCTGAAGAAAAAATTCTCCCGAAATTTCCCGCACGCGACAGGTTATGTGCCGCGCGGAAAGTTCGAGATTTTCGGTATCGAAATAGTGGTTTGTCTGCGAAATTCCCTCGTCCCATTTGTAACTTTTCGCCAAATTGTCGTACTGATTTTTGTTCAGCATTACCTTAAATTCGTTCTCAATCATCAGATGTAACCCTCTTTTCCGCGCACGGAAACCTCGCCCGAGTTGACCTCAAAGACGCCGTTTTCGTCGCGGCAAATCAAAAATCCCTGCTCGGAAACGTCCTCGGCAAACGCGATTTTTTCCGCGCCGTTTCTAATAAGTTTAACCTCGCGCCCGATGTTCAGGACGCGCTTTCTGTACTCCTCAAAACACTCGCGAAACGGCATTGTACAGCGAAAAATCACGCGTTCAGCAATCCTCTCGAACAACTCGTTCCGGTTAATCGATAAGCCGGTTAGCGATAAGATTGAGCCGCCGTTAGGAAGTCCCGCTTGCCTGAAATAATCCTCGCTTTGTGAAATATTTATGCCGATACCGCAAATCACATTCAGACACGCACCAACCCGCGCGCTCTCGCATAAAATACCGCAGACCTTGTGATTTTCGAGGATTATGTCGTTTGGCCACTTTATCCCCGCGCGAAATTGCCCCGAAAGCGCTTCCTCAAGCGCTTCGCAGACCGCAAGACCTGCTCTGGCGGAAAGGTTTTCCGGCTCTGTCGGGTTTTTGAGCAAAATCGACAGCGGGAGCATCTCCTCGCAGCCCTCCCACGAATGTCCAAGCCGTCCTTTTCCGGCAACCTGTCGGAGCGCAGTAACGGCGGTTTGGTCGGAAAGCTCATTGCAATGCGCTTTGAGGTAGTTGTTGGTGGAATCGACCTCGTCTAAAAAAATCGTTTTCATACGGTTTTCGTAGTCACCGCGATGATGTTCATCTTGATTTCGCCCGTCGGTTCAATCGTTATAATCCCGAAAGATGGCTTATTATGGCCGCGCGGCGAATCGAGGCTGCCGGGGTTCATCACCATAACGCCATCGATGACTTCGGTGCGGTGAAGGTGCGTGTGACCGTAGAGCGCGATGTTGCATTGATTTTGCTTTGCCGTGGCAACCAGATTTTCCAGCCCGTCGTGAACGTGAAGCGTGTGCCCGTGGCAGCAGAAAATCCTTACGCCGCCGATTTTCGCGACGTGAACGGATTCGTGCTTACCGAAATCACAGTTTCCCGCGACATAAATCATACCTTTGTCGGGGTGGAGCTTTTGTATATCGTGAAACTCGTGCTCACCGTCGCCAAGGTGGATGAGAATGTCGAAATCGGGGATTTTATCCACAACCGCTTTCAGCGCCTGATAATTTTTGTGCGTATCGGAAACGACAAGAATTTTCATAAAATCAACCTTTCGTGAGTATACATTAAAATGATTGCAAAAATATTATATCATTTTGCCAGAAAAAATAAAAGTAGTTTTCGGATTTTTTGGTGATTTTTGCTAAATTTAGGGGGAGTTTTTTATGAACAATAATTACGACAAGCTGATTGCAGCCGCAAGCAAAAAACTGGGGACATCGCCCGAGAGTCTGAAGCAAATGCTTGAAAACGGCGATTTAAAGGCACTTTCGGCGGGTTTGTCGAAAGCGGATAAGGAGAAGCTGCGGGCGGTTTTGAGAAACGAGGAGCTGATGCAAAAGCTGAAAAGCGCGTCAACACCCGACGATGTGCTGAGGACTTTGGGGAAAAAATAGCGGTTTTCGAGGTGTGAGGAGGCGCGCTTATGGACGGGATAGAGGATTTGCTTCGCGCGCTTTCTGATGATGAAGACAACGAAAAAGCTGATAACAATGCGGGTTCGGAGCAATCCGAGGGGCTGTTCTCGGGACTTGACCCGGAGATGCTGCTGAAAATGCTGAGCCTGTTTGAAACGCTCAACCAGCCCGACGACAACGAGAGATTTTTGCTAGCGCTGAAGCCGCTTCTGCGCGAGGAAAACCGCCCGAAAATCGACTCGGCGCTGCGGCTGATGAAGCTGTTTTCGCTGCTGCCGATTTTGCGTGAAAGCGGTCTTTTTGACAAGATGATTTGACCGTAAAAACAGGCTGAATTTCGGGCTGTTTTTCGGGGTAATTTCCAAGGCAAATAACATCGTTAATTTTTTGCTGAAAAAAGGCAAATTTTGAGGGCTTTTTTGTGGTTTTTTTGGACTGATTTTCAGGGGTGATAACAATGGTTTGGAACAGCACTCAATCGGCTCTGTATAAGGCTGTAGACGATTATAATATGAGAGCAATTTCGGGCGAAAATTGCCGCGAAAAAACACCTGAAAAAATGCCCGAAAATTATGCTCAAAAAATGCCCGAAAAATGCACCGGAAATTGCTCAAAAAACAACTGTGATTCTGAGGGAAAAAACTGCGCGAATTTCCGAGAAAAATGTGCCGAAAAATCAGCCGAAAAAAGCCCGAAATTTACAGAAAATGTCTGCAAAAATTGCCCGAAAAACGACTCGCTTTCAAGGCTGTTTTCCGACAGGGATTTCCTGCTTGTCGCGGGTCTGATTTTGGTTCTGATGAATGAAAAAGCCGATTTCAAGCTGATTCTGGCTCTTGTGATTGTGCTTTTAGGTTAAATTGTACAAAAAATCGGCGTTTTAAGGTGCAAATTTTACGGAAAAACGCTTGAAAAATTCGCGAAAATGGTGTATAATAATATAAATGTGTAAAGGCGTTTACACGGCAAGAGTAACCGTTTTCCGAGGTTCAGAGAGCCGCGCGGCTGGTGAGAGCGCGGAGCTTGGCGGCGGCGAAGTGCGGCTGTGCAGCCGGCTTGAGGAAATGCAAGCCCGTTTCCCGCGTTAAGGGTCAGAGAGTGGAAGTCCTTACGGACTTCTTCTGAAGCGAAGTGGAACCGCGTTAGTTGACGCCTTCGTGCCGTTGGTACGAGGGCTTTTTTGTTTGGAGAGAATTATGTTTGACAAGATTAGAGAAGAAATTGCGTCCATAAAGGCGCGCGACCCCGCGGTGCGTTCGGGCTGGGAGGTTATTTTCCTCTACCCGTCATACAAGGCGGTTCGCAGTTATCGGCGCGCGCACTGGTTTTACGAGCGCGGACATTTTTTCATCGCGCGCTGGATTTCCCAGCGTTCCCGCCATAAAACCGGCATCGAAATCCACCCCGGCGCGAAAATCGGCAAGGGGCTGTTCATCGACCACGGAGCGGGCGTTGTCATCGGCGAAACAACCGAAATCGGCGACTACTGCACGCTTTACCAGAACGTCACGCTCGGCGGTACCGGAAAGGACGTCGGAAAGCGCCACCCAACGCTCGGAAACAACGTTATGGTTGGTTCGGGAGCGCGCGTTCTCGGGCCGTTTAAGATAGGCGACAACTCGAAAATCGCCGCAAATGCCGTGGTTCTCGAGGAAGTTCCGCCAAACTGCACCGCTGTCGGAGTGCCCGCGCGGGTTGTCAAGATGAACGGCGTGCGCGTTTCCAACTGCGACCTCGACCAGATTCACATTCCCGACCCCGTTTCCGAGATTATGTGCAAGCATCTGATGTATATCGAGAAGCTCGAGAAAAAGGTTGACGAGCTTCAGAAGCAGGTTGACGAGATGAAAAACGATAAAGGAGATACAAAATGAAAATCTACAACACAATGACTCGCAAAAAAGAGGATTTGAAGCCGATTACCGAGGGCACCGTCAAGATTTACTGCTGCGGTCCCACCGTCTACAACCTCATTCATATCGGCAACGCGCGCGCTTTGTGCGTTTTTGACGCGCTTCGCCGTTACCTTGAATTTCGCGGATTCAAGGTTTTCTATGTGCAGAATTTCACCGATGTTGACGATAAAATTATTAAAAAGGCAAACGAGTTGGGCAAAACGGCAACCGAGGTTTCCGAAAACGCAATCAGGGAGTACTTCATCGACGCAGATGGCTTGAATGTTCGCAGAGCCGATGTTCACCCGAAAGTTACCGAGAATATGGACATCATTATCGATATCGTCAAGACGCTTGTTGACAAGGGGTATGCGTATCAGGCTGACGGGGACGTGTACTTTGAAACCGCGAAATTCGCGGAGTACGGCAAGCTCTCGCACCAGCCTCTTGATGATTTGCAGGCGGGCGCGCGTATCGAAGTCGGCGAGAAAAAGCGCGACCCGATGGATTTTGCCGTGTGGAAAGCTGCGAAGCCCGGCGAGCCTTACTGGGATTCTCCCTTCGGAAAGGGCAGACCCGGCTGGCATATTGAATGCTCGGCAATGTCAAGACACTATATCGGCGACACAATCGATATTCACGGCGGCGGCGCTGACCTCATTTTCCCGCACCACGAAAACGAAATCGCTCAGAGCGAGTGCGCGACCGGCTGCGCTCTTGCTAATATCTGGATGCACAACGGAATGCTGAATGTTGACAACAAAAAGATGTCGAAATCCGCAGGAAATTTCTTCCTTGTGCGCGATATGGCGAAGGAATTTGGCTATGAGCCTATCAGATTTATGCTGCTGTCCGTGCATTACAGAAGCCAGCTCAACTACACGGTTGAGGTTATCGAGAGCTGCAAGGCGGCGCTCACGCGTTTGTACAACTGCAAGGATTTGATGGAGCGCACGCTGCCGATTGCCAAGGACGGCGCGGCGAGTGAAACAACGAAGGCTGATGTCAAGGCGGCGCGCGAGGAATTTTGCCGCGCGATGGACGACGATTTCAACACCGCGGACGCGATTGCCGCAGTTTTCGAGCTTGTCAGAAAAATCAACACCGCCGTTTCCGCGCCCGAAATCACAAAAGAAGATGTGAAAATTTATTTTGATGAATTTTCGGCATTGACAAACGTGCTGGGATTGTTATATAATAAAGATAACGATGAAATTCCCGACGAGGTAAAGGCGCTTGTTGAACAGCGCGCAGCGGCTCGTAAGGAGAAGAATTTCGCGCTTGCGGACGAACTCAGAAACAAGATAACCGAGATGGGCTATATTGTTGAGGAAACCAAACAGGGTACTGTTGTCAAGAAAAAATGAGGTTTGAGATGAAGTTTAAAAGGCTGAAAAGTATGATTTTATGCGCGGCGGTTGCCGTGGGAGCGCTCTTCACGGGCTGCTCGGACAAATCGGTTAATGGCGGAAATATCGAAGAAGTGACGGTAAATTCGGGCGACCTTGTTGCCACAATCGAAATCGAGAATTTCGGGACAATCAAGGCAAAGCTGTTCCCCGAGGCAGCGCCCGTCGGCGTTGAGAATTTCCAGAAACTCGCCGAAAGCGGCTACTATCAGGGCAAGACAATCCACCGCGTTATGCAGGATTTTATGTTTCAGGGCGGTTCGCTCAACGGTAACGGAGCGGGTGGCGAAGCGATGGTGAACGGCGGCTCGTTTGGTGTGGAAAGCGCGGACAATATGCGGCATTTTTACGGCGCGCTCTGCTACGCGAATTATCAGGGCAGCAACTCCACGCAGTTCTATATCGTCAACAACAAGAAGCAGGGAGTTTTCGACAGCGAATTAAGCGCTTTTAAGGCGAATGTTGAGCAATGCAGCAAGCTTGCAAAGCAGGCAAAGGAAGAGGGACTTTCCGATTACGTTACCTATTTCACGCAGGGCAAGGATTATTATCAAGGACTTGTGGATAAGTACAACTCGTTCCCCGCAAACGTCAAGGAGCTGTACAACAAAAACGGCGGCACCCCGCAGCTTGACGGCGGCTATACCGTTTTCGGACAGGTTTACGAGGGTTTTGACGTGATTGACGCAATAGCTGCGGTCGAGGTTGTGGACAACGGCGCGGGTGAAGCGTCCAAGCCTGTTGCCGAAATCATTATCAAGAATATCACGATTTCAACCGTTGAATAAAGCGGATTTTTCAAAATTGACAGAAAGGACAAGGCTATGAATCTTTTCAGGAAGATAACAAGCGTTATTCTCGCACTGGGAGCGGCGGCGTGCATAAGCGGCTGTTCAAACGGCGGCAAGCCGGGAAATATCGGCGATGTGGTTCTTGCAGCGGGCGACACGATTGCCGAAATCACAATCGAGGATTATGGCGTTATTAAGGCAAAGCTGTTTCCCGATATCGCTCCGGTTGGCGTCGAGAATTTCGTTGCGCTTGCAAAAGCGGGCTATTACGACGGGCTGAAAATTCACAGGGTTGTTGCGGACTGCTGTATTCAGGGCGGCTCGCTGAACGGCGATGGCACGGGCGGAACGCCTGCGGTTAACGAAGGGCAGTATCTTGAAGCGGAAACCAGCGTGAACGCGCGCAATTTCTACGGCGCGCTCGGCTATTCCGATACAAGCGGGAATATCGCCGCGCAGTTCTATATCGTCAACTGCAAAAAAGTGCAGGATTTGAGCGGCTATGATTCGGCGAAAATGAAGGAGAAAGCCGATGAATTTACCGCAAAGCTTGAAACAATGTCCGAGGAAGACCCCGACAGAGCAAGCGTGACGGCTATGGCAAATTATTACAACAATATGGCGGAGATGTTTGAAAAGGCAACCGAGGACGTTGCCGCAAAGTACGCGACAACGGGCGGCTATCCTTTCTGGGACGGAAATTACACAATTTTCGGGCAGGTTTACGAGGGGCTTGACGTTGTGGATAAAATCAGCGCCGTGAAGCTCACCACAAGCAACACCGGCGAGGTTTCAAGACCTGTTGAGGACATCATCATCACTTCCGTGAGAATTTCGGAGTACGTTCCTCCCGAGCCTGAGCAGGAGTCGAGCAGCAGCAAGAAAAAGTGAGTTTTTCGATTAGTGAAATAAAAACACCGCTCGGCGACTTGTCGGGCGGTATTTTTGCACAAAAAATGCCCTCGGAATTAACCGAAGGCGTTTTTGTTTTACTTCGCAAGGCACTCCTTGAGATACTTGAGCAAATCTCCGTACTCCTCAAACGCGGGGATATCGGGGTAATCCTTCTTAATCTGCTCGGTTGAGCGGAAGAGGAAGCCGAATTTTGACGCGGTAATCATACCGAGGTCGTTGAAGGAGTCGCCGCCTGCGATGGTTTCATAACCGATGGACTGAAGCGCCTTTACTGTGGTGAGCTTGGATTTCTCAACGCGCATTTTGTAGCCCGTGATTTCACCGTCGGGAGCAACCTCAAGCGAGTTGCAGAAGATTGTCGGCTGACCGAGCTTTTTCATCAGGGGAGCGGCAAACTGCGTGAACGTATCGCTCAGAATAATCGTCTGCGAGTTTTCTCTCAGCTCGTCCAAAAACTCCTTTGCGCCGGGCATCGGGTCGATTTTCGCGATTGTCGCCTGAATTTCCTTCAGCCCCAAGCCGTGCTCCTTCAGAATACCGATGCGGTATTTCATCAGCTTGTCGTAATCCGGCTCGTCGCGCGTGGTTCTGCGAAGCTCGGGAATACCAGTTTCCTCGGCGAACGCAATCCAGATTTCCGGTACAAGAACGCCTTCCAAATCCAAACAAGTAATGTACATAAAATTATCTCCTTTTTATAACGGCAGCTGCTTTCGCAATTGCCGGATTTTTCAGTCCTTTTCGGCAGCCTTGCCGATATTTTTTTCTTTAATGCGTGTGCGCTTTTTCCCGATTTTCAGCCCGATTATTGTTTGTCTGCCTTCCTGATAATGCCGCGAGAGCAGGTGAATAAGCAGCTCCTCGAAAGATGAAGCAAGACCTATTCCGCAAAGCACCACGCAATAAATCCAGAACCAGCTCAAACTGATAAAATAAGGCACAAGGAACAGCATAAAGCCCGACAACTTGTTGAGGTAGCTGTGAAGCGAGGCGAAGCGCTTGAATTTTATCAGAGCCGTGAGATAAGCGGCGATTCTTGTCAGCGCAATCACGCAGACAATTATCCAAATCCATCTCGGCAAAACCGCGATAAGCGTCGGCAAAACCCTGTACAACATCAGCAGGTAAAACATAATATCCGCAATGCTGTCAAGCCGCGCGCCGAATTTGCTCTCTTTTTTCAGCATTCTGGCAACCGTGCCGTCAAGCACATCGCTCACGCCACAGACTGTCCAGATGATGTAAAATGCCGCGCAGAACGGCTCTATAAACACAAGAGCAAGCGTTCCCAGAATGCGGACGGTTGTTATAATATTTGGTGCATTGATATATTTTTTCATTTTAATACCCGATTTCAAATTAACCGACATTTTCCGTCAAAAAACTACTCTCTTTATTGTACCACATTTTTCGCTGTTTGTCAATAACACTTGACAAATTCCTCAAAGCGTTGTATAATGTAATTTGGTAAATTTTATTTTGTACAAAGAAGGTATGAAAAATGCTCACGCTCGACAGTATTTACAAAGCGTCACACGTTCTGAAGGAGGTTATCAGGCGTACCGACCTGATAAAAGCCCCCAAAATAAACCCCGCAGCTGAGGTTTATCTCAAGCCCGAAAATTTACAGGTTACGGGCTCGTTCAAGGTTCGCGGCGCTTATTACAGAATTTCCCAGCTCAGCGAGGCTGAACGCGAAAAGGGCGTTATCGCCTGCTCTGCGGGAAATCACGCTCAGGGTGTTGCTCTTGCGGCAACAAAGGCGGGGATTAAGTCGCTGATTTGTCTGCCCGATGGCGCGCCCATCTCAAAGGTAGAGGCAACCAAGGCTTACGGCGCGGAGGTTTGCCTTGTACCGGGCGTTTACGACGACGCTTACAACAAGGCTCTTCAGCTTCGTGATGAAAAGGGCTACACCTTTATTCACCCGTTTGATGATGAAAACGTTATCGCGGGACAGGGTACAATCGGACTTGAAATTCTAGACGATTTGCCCGACGCGGACGCGGTTGTTGTGCCGATTGGCGGCGGCGGACTGATTTCGGGAGTTGCGTTTGCGATAAAGCAGCTCAACCCGAAAATCAAGGTTTACGGCGTACAGGCGGCGGGCGCTCCGTCAATGTTCAACTCAATCCACGACAACAAAATCGAGCGCCTTGAAAGCGTGGCGACTCTGGCGGACGGAATTGCCGTCAAAGAGCCGGGAAAGAACACCTTTGAGCTTTGCCGAAAGTATGTTGATGAGATTGTCACGGTTTCCGAGGACGAGATTTCGGGAGCAATTCTCGCGCTGATTGAACAGCAGAAGCTGATTGCCGAGGGCGCGGGCGCGGTTTCGGTAGCGGCGGTTATGTTCAACAAAATCCCCGTTGAGGGCAAGAAGGTTGTGTGCGTGGTTTCGGGCGGCAATATTGACGTTACTATCCTGAACCGCGTTATCAGGAGAGGTCTTGTCAAGAGCGGACGTTCGGGAATGCTCAACATCGAGCTTGTCGATAAGCCCGGACAGCTCCTCGGAGTATCTCAGATTATCGCTCAGCACGGCGGAAACGTAACTGCTGTTCGTCACGAGCGCGCCGATGAGAACCCCGACATCAACGGCTGCTTCCTGCGTATTCACCTTGAAACGCGCAATTCCGAGCATCTCGAGGAAATCCGCAGTGCGCTTATCGAAGCGGGTTACAAACTTGTTGATTACATAAAGTAAACGAAAAGAGGTATTTTTATGAAAACAATTCACACGGACAACGCTCCTGCGGCAATCGGACCTTACGTTCAGGCGAAAATCACGGGAAATCTTGTGTACAGCTCGGGACAAATCCCGATTGACCCGGCAACGGGAAATCTCGTAGAGGGCGGTATCGAGGAGCAGACAAAGCGCGTTTGCGAGAACCTCAAGGCTGTTCTTGAAGCGGCGGGAAGCTCGCTTACAAAGGTTGTCAAGACGAACTGCTATCTGAAGGATATCGGCGATTTTGCGGCATTTAACGCGGTTTACGCCGAGTATTTCACCGAAAAGCCCGCGCGTTCGTGCGTAGGCGGCTTGCAGATACCCAAGGGTGCGCTTGTCGAGGTTGAGGTTATCGCGGAAATCTGATTTACGCAAAAAGAAGGACGCTGAGCAAAATCAGCGCCCTTTTTTTTATCTTCTTTTGAATTTCCGCGGCTTTGGTTTTGCGGATTTTACGGGAATATCGGTCTTTTTCTCATCGGTCGTTTCGGAGATATTTCCCACGCTTATCGAGAAATTCTCGACAACCTTGTTCGGCGGTTCATCGATATACTCCTCGGCAAATTCCGCCGTGTCCTTGAAGTAAGGTTCGGTGTCGGACGGGAGATTTTTCTTCCTGAGCTTTCCCGAAACAAATTCCGCGAAAAGCAGGTAAACCACAGCGAAAACGGGTGCGCCGAGCAACATTCCGGGTATTCCGAACAAGCCGCCGCCGAGAATTATCGAAATGAGCACCCAAAGCGCCGGCAAACCCATCGTTTCGCCGAAAAGGAACGGCTTTATGATATTGCCGTCGCACTGCTGCAAAATCAGCACAAACAGCGCAAACCAGATAACCTTTGACGGGTCAACGAGCAAAATCAGGATACCGCTCGGAATTGCTCCGATAAACGGACCGAAGAACGGGATAAGGTTTGTAACGGCGCAGATTGCCGAAATGAGCATCTGATAGGGCATTCCCATCGCGAACATTCCGATAACCATAAACACGAAAACAATCATCGAGTCGAGCAGATTTGAGATGATATATTTCTTGAAGATGTTGTTGCACTTGTTCAGCCCCGAGAAAAGCCGCTCGCAGCGCTCGTTTTTGAGGAACGCGAAGAAGATTTTCTTGCTTTGCGCGAGCAGGCGCTCCTTGCTGTACAGCAGATAAATCGCGATAATAAGTCCGAGCAGAACGTTTTTCAGTCCCATAAGCATCGACAGCAGGAAATTCCACACGCTGCTTCCGACGTTGTTTATGATATTCGGGTCAAGGTTGGACACGAATTTTTGGAGAGCGTCCGAGATGTTGGTAAACTCCTTGAACAGGATTTGGGAAATCTGCGGGTTGTCCTTGAAGAAATCGTTGAGGAATGTTTCGGCTTGCTTGAGGTATTCCGGAAGCTTATCCGCGAGGTCAACCAAGCTCTTTGCAACGCTCGGCACAACCGCAAACGCAATTCCCGCAAGCACAGCCAAAAGTATCACATAAGTCAGGATAACCGAGAGCACTCTTGCAAGAGATTTTCTGCGGCTTACGCGTTTCTTTTTGTAAAGGGCGAGCGCTTCGGGATTTTTTTCTTCGATTTCGAGCAGCTTTTTCGGGAGCGCTTTTTTCTCGGGAGGCGTCCCACTTTTCAGCTTCCCGAACAGCTTTTTCTCAAGGTACATCATCAGCGGATTAAGAATATACGCTATTATTATGCCGCAGATTACGGGAGCGGCAACTGCGCCTACCCAGGAAAAACCCTGCGAAATCGAGTCAAACTTAAACACAAATACCACGAAAAGTACGCCTACTGCAAGAACAATCAGGCTGTAAATCGCAATCGTGGTATATTTTTTATTCCAGTTTATCTTCAAATAGTTCACCGCCTTAAATTATCAAAATGTATGCCTAACTTACAGTTTACCATATTTTTGCTCTGTTGTCAACCAAAAATTCTTGCTGATTGCATAAAACGTTGACAAAGTGAGAAAATAATTCTGAAAAACAATGGACAAAGGAGATAAAATGGAAGATTACGAAACGCCGATAAGCCGTTCGCTTGAGGAAAATCTGGATAATCTGCTCAAATTCACGGACAATTCCTCGGACGTAATTATCAAAAAAGGTCTTGTCTGCGGGAACAAAATTGCCGTCCTTACCTGTGAGGGAATGACTTCGACGGACACGCTAGCGCAGCTTGTTTATCCAAAACTAAACCTTGTCGAGGACGACAGACTTCTGTCGCCGGAAGCGCTTATGGACAGTTTTTTCAACGTGTTCCTAATCGCCGCCGAACAGCTTGACATCAAAAATCTCGGCGACCTTACGCTGAAACTGCAGTCGGGCTTTGCGATTATTCTTGTGGACGGCTGCACGAGAGCGATAGCAATCGGCGTTCAGGGGTACAAGTCGCGCGGTATCGACGAGCCGAGTTCCGAGCTTAACGTGCGCGGCTCACGGGAAGGCTTTGTCGAGGTTATCAGGACAAATATGGCGTTAATCCGCCGCAGAATAAAGTCGCCGACGCTGGTTTTCGAGCTTTCGCCGTTCGGGGAGCGAAGCAACACGGACATCTGCCTTTGCTACATCTCGGACAAGGTTTCGCCGAAGCTGCTAGAAAACGTGAAGAAGCGGCTGAAATCGGTAAATCTGAACACAATCCTCGAAAGCGGCTATATACAGCCGTATTTTGAGGGGCGCGGCGGCTGGTTTTTCTCGGAGTGCGGGACGTGCGAGCGCCCCGATGTGTTCGCGGCGAAGCTGTACGAGGGACGCGTCGGAATACTTGTGGACGGAACGCCGTTTGCGCTGGTTGTGCCGCATTTGTTTATCGAGAATTTCCAGACGCTCGACGACTACACGCAAAAGCCGTTTTACGCGTTTTTCATAAGAACGGTGCGGCTTGCAGCTTATCTGATAACGCTGTTTTTGCCGGGATTTTATGTCGCTGTCGCTTCGTACAATCCGGAGATGCTGCCGTCGTCGCTTATCCTGAACCTTGCCGCCGCGGAGCAGACAGCGCCGTTTTCGCTGATGGTGGAGTGCCTTTTCATTCATTTTATGTACGAAATCCTGCGTGAAGCGGGAATACGTCTGCCGCGGCCAATCGGTCACGCAATCGGCGTTGTCGGGGGACTGGTTATCGGCGATATCACGGTATCTGCGGGACTTGTCGGCGCGCCTATGGTGTTAATCGTGGCGCTTTCGGGATTGTGCAGCTTTGTCGTGCCGAAAATGTACGAAAAAATCGTTATTCTGCGGTTTGTGTATATCATCGCGGGCGGCGTGTTCGGGCTGTACGGACTGCTTCTGGCAGCGGGCGCGGTTCTGATAAAAATGTGCTCGCTTTCAACCTACGGCGTGCCTTATATGGCGCCGATTTCGCCGTTTTCACCGAAGGCTTGTCGGGATATGTTCGTGCGGGCAAACTGGAAGAAGATGGCGAAATCTGACGTTACCGTACAGTCGCTTAACGGCACGGAAATGAAGAGGTGAGCGCGGTTGGATAAGCAAGAACCGATGGGAAATTACGCGGAAACCATTATCCCGAATCGAGCCGCTCTCCCGCAGGAAGCGTATCTGAGCGAGCTTGCGCTGCCGTTTGCTGTGATTTCGGAGCTGCAAATCCACGAAAAATTCGAGAAGGGTGAGTAAAATGATGCAGGATTTCCCGATAATAAGCAGTACTTTTGGCGCAACTTTCAGCAAATCGGTGTTCAGTCACCGCGAAGGCAGCGTGACGCTGCACCCTGTATCGTGGCGAGTCGGTTGCGTGGGAAAGATTTCACTCGAATCGAATAAAGCGGGATTCAAGCTCCGCGAAGGCAGCGTGACGCTGCACCCTGTATCGTGGCGAGTCGGTTGCGTGCGAAAGATTTCACTCGAAGCGAACAAAGCGGGATTCAAGCTCCGCGAAGGCAGCGTGACGCATCACTCTGTTGTAAATAAGCACCGCGAAGCGAATAAAGTCTTTTTGGAGTTCAAAGAACCTTTTTCTTCAGAAAAAGGTTCTTTGCCGCCGGAGGCACTTGTTGGAAATGGTGAGTAAAATGATACGTGATTTTCCTAAAATCAGCGCGGCGCAGCTGTTTTGCGTAATGCTTTTGTCGCGGCTTACGATGGACGTAATTGCGCCTCCGCCCGTGTCCGAGTCGCCGGTGGAAGCGCTTTGTGTGATTGCGGTGACGGAGATGGTGAGGCTGGCGATTGCTTCTCCGCTGATATTTTACTCGTTTCGCCGCGACAACGTTCACCGTTCAATCTACCGAAAAAACAAAGTGCTCGGCTGGATTTCGGCAGTTTTCGCGTGTATTTTGCTTGTCGGAGCAGCGGCAAAAACGCTGTTCCACGGCACGGATTTCGCGTATAAAAACCTGCTTGTCAGCGGCACGGCTTGGGTTGTGTTCGCGGCAGCAGCGGCGTTTGCGCTGTACGCGGTTTATATGGGAGTTGAGGCGGTGGCGCGCGCGGGCGTGCTGTTTTTGATTGCCGCGGCGATAATCACGGCGGCGGTTTTTCTCGCGGACATTCCGTATATGCAGATTTCACCGATGTGGGGAAAAAGCGGCTTCGGGACGTTTTTCAAGGATGTTCTGCGGTGCTTTTCGAACGGCGGCGAGTACCTCGTTTTCGCGGCGCTTTTGCCGTATGTGAACCGCGAAAATCCAAGCTCTGCGGGGAATGCGGTGCTTTGGTTTGCGCTGCTGTCGGCGGTGGTTTCTGTGGGAATGTGCGCGATGAATTACCTGATTTTGCGGGAGATGTACCCGCTTGCCGAGTACCCGTTTATCGCGTCCGCGTCGCTTGCCGACATCGCGCTGTTCAAGAGGCTTGACGGTCTTTGCGCGGCAGTCTGGGAGCTTTGCGCCGCGTTCAGAACGGGACTTATGCTGCTGGCGGCAGTGTGCGTGATGATATCGGTTGTCCGCGCCGCGCGTGAGAAAAAGCAAAGCAAGAGCGAGGGCTGATTTGCGGAAATTGCGGAAATCGCCCCGCGAAGCCACTCCCGAGCCGATTTGCGGGATTTGAAAAATGCGTTATCTTAAGGAGAAAAAATGAAAAAAATACCGTTTTTGGCTATAATCGCAGCTCTCCTTTTCACGGGCTGCGCCGACGCGACAGACCTCGGAAACCGTGCTATAATACAGGCTGCCGCGATTGATTTTGATGAAGGCTATCGCGTTTCCGCGCTGCTTTTTTCAAGCGGGGGAGCAGGCTCAGACGTAATCGACGCGTCGCAGGAAAATGTAATTAAGGTTGTGGGAACGGGAAAAACGCTTTCCGAGGCTATCGACAACCTCTCCCTTGTTGACGGGAAGAGGATTTATATGAGCGAAACCAAGCTGCTTGTACTTGGGGACGGTTTTTCCGAGGAGAGCGCGGCGAGTGCGCTGAACACGCTTTATTATGACCTTCGCTGCAGCTTGAATATGCCGGTTTGCTGCGCCGATAACGCCGAGTTCCTCACGGATTTGCAGTTCACTGAGGGCATAACCTCCGCAGAAAAGCCGCTTTCGATGATTGAAAACGCGCACCGGCTCGGCGTTTCCCCGAAAACCACGCTGCTCGATATTTTCGCAGACGCGTCCGCGAAACGAGTTTCACTTATCCCGATGTTCAGGCAAACCGAAAACGGGCGCGGAATGACCTCTGCCGAGGACGGGAAAACGGCGGTTCTGGCGGGGTGTCGGGTGCTGGAAAACGGCAGATTTACCGGTACTTTTGACCAACAGCAAACCACAAGTTTGCTCCTCAAAAGCCAAAAAACCGACCGCATTTTGCTGAATTACGTTTACAACGGCGAGGAGAAAACCTGCGAAGCGTACTCGATTAAGGTGCTTGACGAGGCTGATAATTTCGGGCATTCGTGGAGCGTTCGCGCAAAATTCCGCAGCAGAACGGGCGGGAAAATCCCCGACGATGAGCAGGAAGCTGCTCTGCAAGCGCTTTCAAGAGCTGTTCGCGGGACGGATTATTGAGAAAAATCCACTTGCAGATATGCGAAAACTATGCTATAATAAAGTTATAGTTCGGTTTAAGGAGTGGAAAAATGAATATGATAAACGATTGCTATGAGTTGAACAACGGCGTGAAAATCCCGTGCGTCGGCTTTGGAACGTGGCAGACGCCGAACAGCTGAGAAAAGCAAGGTAAAAATTATGGCGATGTGGAATCCGTGGAGAGGGTGCAAAAGGTGCAGCGAGGGCTGCCTGCACTGTTATATCCACAAAGGCGATGCAAAGCGCGGCGTTAATACAAGCGAAATCGTGAAAACCGACGATTTTTACAAGCCCGCCGCAAAGCTGAAAAACGGCAATTTAAAGATGAAATCGGGGATTGTTTATATGTGCTTTTCAACCGATTTTCTGATTGAAGAAGCGGACGAGTGGAGAAAAGAGTGCTGGGAAATGATAAAATCGCGCCCCGACTGCACGTTTCTTTTCCTTACAAAGCGAATTGAGCGGTTTTCCGAGTGTGTTCCCGAGGACTGGGGCGAGGGCTATGAAAACGTGGTTGTGTGCTGCACGATTGAAAACCAGAAAAATGCCGACAAAAAGCTGTCCGTTTTTCACGAGCTGCCGATAAAACACCGCTGCATAACGGCTCAGCCGCTTCTCGAACGCATTGATATCGAGAAATATCTCGACAATGTGGAGCTTGTGGTTGTCGGCGGAGAAAGCGACAAGGAAGCGCGTGCGCTTGATTACGACTGGGTTCTGGATATCCGTGAGCAGTGCATTCGGAAAAACGTTGAGTTTGAGTTCAGACAGTGCGGAACGTATTTCATCAAGGACGGAAAGCAATATAAAATCCAGACAAGAGATTTGTGCAGTCAGGCGAGAAAAGCGGGAATTAATTTCAAGCCTACATAACAAAAATGCGGCGCTCTTTTTGAACGCCGCTTTTTATCACGCTTTCTTGACCTTGAGGAATACTTTTTTGCCCTTGCGGAGAATTATCTCGTTTGTCAAATCAACGATTTCGTTCGCGTCCTCGATGATTTGGTCGTCAACCGCAATTCCCTTTCCCGAAACGAGATTTCTCGCCTCGCGCTTTGACGGAGCAAGCTTTGTCGCAACAAGCAGGTCGAGAATACCGATTTTTCCGTCCGCTGCTTCAACCGTTGCCGTCGGCATATTCTCGGTGTTGCCCGAGCCGCCGAAGAGCGATTTTGCGCCGTCCAGAGCCTTCTTCGCTTCTTCCTCTCCGTGAACCAGCTTTGTAAGCTCGAAAGCGAGGATTTCCTTCGCCTTGTTGAGCTGCGAGCCCTCCCACTTTTCCATTTCAACGATTTCCTCAATCGGCAGGAATGTGAGCATTTTCAGGCACTTGATAACGTCCGCGTCTGCCACGTTTCTCCAGTACTGGAAGAACTCATACGGCGAGGTTTTTTCCGCGTCAAGCCACACCGCGCCTTTTTCGGTTTTGCCCATTTTCTTGCCCTCACTGTTGAGCAAAAGGGTAATCGTCATCGCGTGCGCGTCTTTTCCGAGCTTTTTGCGGATAAGCTCCGTACCGCCGAGCATATTCGCCCACTGGTCGTCGCCGCCGAACTGCATATTGCAGCCGTATTTCTGATAGAGCATATAGAAATCATAGCTCTGCATTATCATATAGTTGAACTCGAGGAAGGTGAGTCCGCGCTCCATTCTCTGCTTGTAGCACTCGAAGGTGAGCATTTTGTTTACCGAGAAGCACGCGCCGACTTCGCGCAAAACATCGATATAGTTGAGGTTCATCAGCCAGTCCGCGTTGTTGACCATAAGCGCTTTCCCGTCGGAAAAGTCGATGAAGCGGCTCATCTGCTTTTTGAAGCACTCGATGTTGTGCTCGATATCCTCTTTCGTAAGCATTTTGCGCATATCGGATTTGCCGGACGGGTCGCCTATCATACCCGTGCCGCCGCCCAAGAGCGCAATCGGCTTGTTGCCTGCCATTTGCAGGCGCTTCATAAGGCACAGCGCCATAAAATGTCCAACGTGAAGCGAATCCGCCGTGGGGTCAAAGCCGATGTAAAACGTCGCCTTGCCCGCGTTTATCATCTTTCTGATTTCGTCTTCATCGGTTACCTGCGCGATAAGTCCGCGCTGAACGAGTTCGTCATAAAGTTCCATTTTGTTTCTCCTTATTAAGTTTTATTTTTTCTCTCACGCACAAAACAATCTGTACGACTGCGTTGACGAGTGCCGAGGGAATTGCGTAAAGTAATATACCAATGGAAATATCTCTCCCGAGATTTGGGAGATTTCCAAGACCGCTACCGTCAGGGTCTTGGTAAGGATATTTCGTATCGAGAATGAAGTACAGCGCGACCATAGCCGCGAGCGTTCCCGCGACATAGCACATTGTCAACACAAACGGCGACATTTTCATCTTCTTTTCGGCGATATCGCGCGCCTTATTTCCGAGCACAACTCCGATAACAGAGGTGAAAGAAGCCACGGCAAGCAATCCGCCATATCCCGCGAAAATTCCCAAATATTCCGCATAGTAAAACACCGTTTGAATTATCGCGCCCGCGAGGAAAAAGCCGCCGATTTTGAGTGATTTCATAGGGTTATCCTTTCAGCAAAAATCGCCCTCCTGCCAAACGCAAGAGGGCGAAAAACCGCTGTACCACCTCAATTTACGGAGTTTCCCCCGCCTTTGAACAGCTTTAACGGGCTTACCCGTGCGGAACTACTCGCCAACGCTTTTGCACCGCCGCTCGGGGAGGTAATTCATCTTCGGCTCCTGCTGTTTCACACCCGCCAACAGCTCTCTGAAAAGGATTTCCCGAAAACTACTTTGTTCCCGTCAACGCTTTGAGTTATCGATATTAACAGCATTATATCATATCTTCAAGCGTTTGTCAAGTGCTTTTTACAGCAAGTCGGCGATTTCGAGAATAAGCTTCTCGCTCTTTTCCCAGCCGAGGCACGGGTCGGTGATGGATTTTCCGTAAACGCCCTCCTCGATTTTCTGCGCGCCGTCCTCGATGTAGCTCTCTATCATCAAGCCCTTGACCGTCTTTCCGACAGTATCGGGCGAGTGACGCATCGAGTGCAGAACCTCTTTTGCGATGCGGATTTGCTCAAGATAGAGCTTTCCGGAATTTGAATGGTTTGTGTCAACGATGATTGCGGGATTTTGCAGACCTTTTTCCTGATACATATCGCAGCAGAGCTTCAAATCCTCGAAATGATAGTTCGGGATAGTCTGACCGTGCTTGTTCTGAGCGCCGCGGAGAATTGCGTGAGCGAGCGGGTTGCCGTCCGAAACAACCTCCCAGCCGCGATAAATAAACGTGTGCTTTGCCTGAGCCGCCTGAATTGAGTTGAACATAACCGAAAGCGTGCCGCTGGTGGGATTTTTCATGCCAACGGGGCATTCCATACCCGAAGCGACAAGGCGGTGCTGCTGGTCCTCAACGGAGCGCGCGCCGATTGCCACATAGGACAGCAAATCCGAGAGGTAACGATAATTCTCGGTGTAAAGCATTTCATCAGCGCAGGTGAGGTGCGTTTCCTTGATTGCGCGCGCGTGCAGCTCACGGATTTTGATGATGCCCTCGAGCATATCCTCGGGCTTTGCGGGGTCGGGCTGATGGAGCATTCCCTTGTAGCCCATACCGTTTGTGCGGGGCTTTCCGGTGTAAATTCTCGGGATAATCACGAGCTTGTCCTTGACCTGTTCGTTTACTCGCGCAAGTCTGCCGATGTAATCCATAACGGAGTCCTCGTTGTCCGCAGAGCAAGGACCTATAATCAAGATAAACTTGTTGGATTTACCCGAAAGAACATCGGCGATTTCGCGGTCGCGCTCGGCTTTTACAGCCTTGATTTCATCGGACAGTGGGTACATTTCCTTTATTTCCTTCGGAATGGGAAGTTTCCTGTTGAACGTCATTGACATAATTTTTTCTCCTTTTGACAGCCTTTGCTGTCGATAAAATTAACGCGTCTTTCAGCGCTTTGCTCTATTATAACATAAAAGCATTAAATTGTCAAGGGGTTGATTGACCGTGATTCTTCCGAAAAGCGAGAAAACTCTCCAGAATAATCGCGGCTGCTGCTTGGTCGAGAACCTCTTTGCGCTTTTTTCCGCGGCGGTTGTTCTCGTTCATAATGTTGATTGCGGAAACGGTCGTCGAGCGCTCGTCCCACATCTGAACAGGCAGATTTGTGAGCGTTTTGAGCATTTCCGCGAAGGTGCGGCATTTCTCGGAGCGTTCGCCGCGCGTTCCGTTCATATTCACGGGGTCGCCGACAACCAGCATCTCCGCTTTGTTTTCCAAGGCAAGCTGCGCGACTTTTTCGGCGCATTTGTCGAAATTCTTCTCGAACACGGTTGCAAGCGGCGAAGCGAGAATTTCACCCTTGTCGCACATCGCAAGACCGGTTCTGCTGTCGCCGAAATCAACTGCCATAATTCTCATATTTTTCACTCCCACGGGTAAACTTATTGTATAACAGTAGATTTATTATAACAGAACAGCCCGTGTTTGTCAAGAAAAAATTTTCCTCAAACCACTTGCAAATGGACAGATGTTGTGCTATAATAAATAGTGTATATCAAAATGTACTTGTTGCATTTTAGTTTGACAGGAGGCAGTTTTGAGAGGCCCATTATTTTATCTTATCGATTATTTCAGAGGCATTGAGCCGATTCAGATGTTTATTATTTCGATTTTCGGCGTGCTTGCATTTTTGTTTATTTGTATCCCCGTTCACGAGTGCGCGCACGCTTTTGTCGCAAAACGGCTCGGCGACGATACGGCGGAGCGCAAGGGCAGACTTACGCTCAATCCGTTTGCTCATATCGATATGCTTGGTATGATTATGATGTTTGTATGCAGTATCGGCTGGGCAAAACCCACGCCCGTTGACCTGCGCCGCTGCACAAAAGTGAAGATAAGAACGGCAAATATGCTGGTTTCGGCGGCAGGACCGCTCTCAAACCTCATAATGGCGTTTATCTTTATGATAATTTTCAGGCTGATTTGTTTGTTCGGCGGCGGAAGCGTTATGGCGCAGATTGCATTGTGCGTGTATTACATCGCCAACCTGAACGCGTTTCTTGCCGTGTTCAACCTTATCCCTGTGCCGCCGTTTGACGGATATCACATCTTGGCGAGCTTCCTTCCCGCAAAGGCGCTTGCATTTATGGAGCGAAACGGGCAGATTATCCATCTCGTGCTGCTGATTTTGCTTGTGTCGGGATATGCGGGAATCCCGATAAGCTGGCTGTCAAACAAGATTATGGAATTTTTCAGCTTCGCCACGAGTTTCATCAGGTAGAACAATGACCGAACTTAATTTTAAGCTGGAAAACCTCGAGTTTGAAGGTCCGCTTGACCTTATGCTTCTGCTGATACAAAAGCACAAGCTGAACATTCAGGACATCGAAATCACGGTGCTTCTCGACCAGTTTTTGCTGTATCTCGAGCGAATGACCGAGGCGGATATCGAGGTTACTGCGGAATTTCTCGACGCGGCGGCTCGGCTTGTGCTGATAAAATCGGCGGCTCTGCTCCCGCGCGACGAAGCCGAGAAGATGAAAAAAGAGCTTCAGGGCGCGCTTATCGAGTACGCGCTTTGCAAGACGATGGCGGAAAAGCTGAAAAAACGCTGGGTTGGCGACGCAGTTTACGTCCGGCAGCCGATTGAGCTTGAGATTGACTCGGCTTATCACGGCACGCATCAGCCCGAGGAAATCCCGTTTGCATACAGTGCGGTTTCAAAGCGCGCGAAAATGAAATCTGAAACTCCGCGCTCGCTCGCGCCGATTGTGGCGAAGAGCTATGTGACGGTTTACACGGGAGTTGTGATTGTGCTGAAAAGCCTGCTCGCAAGGCAGAAAGTAACGCTCGCCGAGATTTACAAGGGGCGTCCGCGCTCGTACAGGGTGTCGATTTTTCTGGCGGTGCTGGAGTTGTCGAAAGCGGGCAGAATTGTCATCTCCGAGGACGGCGAAAGCGTTTCGCTACGAGAACAAAATGCTCCGAGAACCGATAAAAGGCAGGTGCTTTTATGAAATTCAGCGAGAGAATGGCGGCGGTTGAAGCCGTGCTTTTTGCGTCGGGAGAGCCGATTGAGCTGGAGAAACTCGCGGCTGCCTGCGAAATGGACAAAGACGAGGCGCTGAGAATAATCGAGCGGCTGAACGACCGTTATAAGGAGCAGGAGAGCGCGTTTGAGATAGGAAAGCTCGGCGATAGTTTTCAGATGATGACGAAAGCGCGTTTTGCGCGTTACATAAAGGCTGCTGCGGAAACGAGAAAACAGGCTCCGCTCACGCAGGCGGCGCTTGAGGTTCTGGCGATTGTCGCGTACAACCAGCCCGTGACGAGAGGATTTATCGACCAGGTTCGCGGAGTGGACAGCGGCGGCGTTGTCAAGAGCCTTACCGAGCGAAATCTGCTCGAGGAACACGGCCGCCTGAACGACGTCCCCGGCAGACCTATCGCTTACCGTACAACCGAGAATTTTCTGCGCTGCTTCGGGCTGAACAGTCTGGACGGTTTGCCGCCTATTCCGGGAAGCGCCGACCAGATTGATTTTGACGAATACGAGGAAATGCTCTCGGAGGGCAGCGAGCAGTCCGAGGAGTGATTTGAGCTTATCCGAGGGGGTGAGGCTTTGGGCTGGATAATTGCAGGCTCTGTTTTTGTGTTTATTCTGCTGCTGACATTGGGCAGAGTGAAGATAATTTTCGACTACAAGGATGACGTTATATTTAAGGTGAAATATATGTTTTTGCCGCTGGTGACAATCCCCGCGACAAAGCCGAAAAAGCAAAAGTCCCCGAAAAAGAAAAAGTCCAAGAAAAAAACCGAGGGTGAAGCCGCGGAGGAAAAGCCCAAGGACGAAAAAACCGAGGAGAAAAAGCCGAAGAAAAAGATGTCTCTTGAGGATATTTTCGAGGTGCTGAAGCTCGCGCTGGACAGCCTCGGAAAGCCGCTTAAAAGGATACTCAAGCGGACGATTTTTGCGCATCTTGCACTCAGGATAAGCGTGGGCGGCGAGGACGCGGCAAAAACCGCGATAAAGTTCGGACTTATGAATATGGCTGTCGGGAACGCGCTCGGCTGGCTGGACACGTTTTTCACGCTTAAAAAGCCCGATGATATCAATATCACGGCGGATTTTCAGAGCGAGGAAACAAAAATCGACTGCTACTGCGAAATCAGCCTTGTGGCTGCGGCGGCACTTGCGTTTGTGTTCACGTTTATCGGCAGGGCAATCAAGTATTATTTCACGCACAACCGCACAAGAGCGGCTATCAGAAATCTTGTTTAATACGGGAAATCCCGTTAAATAAAGCAAAATGTGAATATCTGGAAGGAGTTGTTTTAAATGGCACATCCCGTTGAAGGCGTTATGGGTGTATCTATGGAAAAAATCCGCGAAATGGTGGATGTTGAAACGATAATCGGCGACCCGATTACCGCAGAGGGCGTGACGATTATCCCCGTTTCAAAGGTATCGTTCGGCTTTGCTTCGGGCGGAAGCGATTTGCCGACTCAGGCTGCCGAGAAATTCGCGGGCGGCTCGGGCGCAGGCGTTACCGTAAAGCCGGTTGCGTTTATCGTTATCAAGGCAGACGGAAATGTTAGCCTGATGGAACTTGGCGCAAAGGGTTCTCCGTTTGACGGAGTTATGGAGGCGCTGCCCGGAGTTGTCGAGAAGATAAAGGGCTTTATGGCTGAGAAGAAGGCTCAGAAGGCTGAAAAGAAGGCTCAGAAGGACGCCGAAGCTGCCGATGAGGGCGAGAAGCTCTCCGAGGAAAAGCCCGAATAATCTGGTATAATTTCCCGTAAAACAAGCAATACTATCCGTTGAAAACATTTTTTACGGAGAGTGATTGCTATGAAAAAATTGATTTCGGTTCTGCTTGCCGCAGCGATACTGCTTCCCGCGTTTTCAACAAGTGCGGGAGCGGTTTCCACGTCTGCGGTAAGCTCTTGTCTTATCGAGGCGGAAACGGGCGAGGTGCTGTTCGCGGAAAACGCTGACGAGCGCCGCGCGATGGCTTCCACAACCAAGATTATGACCGCAATCCTCACGATTGAGGCGGGGGATTTGGACAGGGAGTTCACCGTGGATGAGTTCGCGATAATGGTTGAAGGCACGTCGATGGGCTTGAAAAAAGGCGACAGGGTTTCACGGCGCGACTTGCTGTACGGGATACTTCTCCCCTCGGGCAACGACGCGGCAAATGCGGCGGCGGTCTCGGTTTCGGGAAGTATGTCGGCGTTTGTCAGTCTGATGAACGAAAAAGCGGCGGCGCTCGGGCTTAAAAACACGCATTTCGTCACTCCCTCGGGACTTGACGCGGACGGTCACTACACGACAGCACGCGATTTGGCGGCGCTCGCGGCGTATGCGATGAAAAACGAGCTTTTCCGGGAGATTGTTTCCTGCCGCTCTAAGCAGCTTGAATACGGCAATCCGCCTTATCCGAGAACGCTGTACAATTCCAACAAAATGCTCACAAAATACGATGGAGCAATCGGCGTTAAAACCGGCTTCACGGATAACGCGCGCAGGTGTCTTGTGTCGGCGGCGGAGCGAAACGGCGTGACTCTTATCGCGGTGACGCTCAACGACGGCGACGACTGGAACGACCACATCAAAATGCTGGATTACGGCTTCGGGCAGGTGAGCGCGTTTGCTCTGGACACGGGCTGTTCCGAGAAGGTTTCGGTTGCGGGAACGGGCAAGAGCGTGGGAGTTTTCGCCGAGGAAGCAACGCTTGCGCTGTCGGGTGAAAATCGGGAAAAACTCGAGCGAATCGTGCTTTTGCCGAGAATGGTTTACGGCAGCGTGAAAAGGGGCGACAAGCTCGGTTCAATCGAATATCGGCTGAACGGGAAAACCGTGAAATCTGTGCCGCTTTACGCCGCGCAAACGGTTGACGAGGGCGCGAGGGAGCTGAACATCTTCCAAAAAATTCTCGGATTTTTCGGGATTTATGTGTGAGGAAAACGCGTCTGCACCGCGCAGGAATTTGGCTCTGCGCGGCGCTTCGGCGCGACTTGATAAAAGAAAAAGGTATTGCTTATGGAAAAAATCAGGATACAAAAAATCATCGCGGACAGCGGCTTTTGTTCCCGCAGAAAAGCCGAGGAGTACATCTCGGACGGCTTGGTGCTGGTTAACGGGAGAAAATGCTCGCTCGGCGACAAGGCTGACCCCGCAAACGATTTTATCACGGTTGACGGAAACGAAATCTCGCAGGAGCCTGTTGAGAAGCGCTACATAATGCTCAACAAGCCGCGCGGCTACGTCACGACAGCCTCCGATGAAAAGGGCAGAAAAACTGCCGTGGAGCTGCTCGAGGGTGTTCCCGAGCGCGTTTTTTCAGTCGGACGGCTTGACCGAAACTCCGAGGGGCTGCTCCTTTTCACCAATGACGGGCAGTTCGCAAACGACATCACGCACCCGTCAAAGCACGTCGGGAAGACCTATCGCGTGACCATCGACAGCGCCGTTACCGAGGAGCAGCTCGCGCAGCTTTCATCGGGCGTGGAGCTGGACGGCGGCGAAAAAACGCTCCCCTGTAAGGTCGAGGTTGTGTCCGAGGAGCCGGGGCGCACGGTTGTCAGAATTACCATAAAGCAAGGTCTGAACAGGCAAATCAGAAGAATGTGCGACGCGCTCGGGCTTAATGTCGGGCGGCTTCGCAGAACGGCAATCGGCGGCGTGAAGCTGGGAATGCTCAAGCCCGGCGAGTGGCGCGATTTGACCAAGGACGAGCTTAGGATACTCCGTGCGGAAATCGGACAAAAGCGCTCAGGGAGCCGCGGCAGACGCTGATAGAGAGGAAATTATGGTTGAGATTTTACAGAATAAGGAAAATACCGAGAAAATCGAGTTTAACGCGCGCGACGGGGAAGAGATTCTCGGGAAAATCGCGGGCGTGCTTACGGGCGATGTTTTCGTTATCGACGAGCTGGAGTGCGAGGATTTTTTCACGGACGGGCTGGTTCGCGCAATCCTGAATCTGATGACGCTTCACGGTATCGACAAGGCGCGCTTTGAGCTTCCGCACAAATCCGAGCAGCTCAAAAAACTCGGTTTCTTCACCGAAAAGCCCGAGATGGACAGCATCGCCGCGTTTTTTGACAAGGGTTGTTGTGGCTGTCACGGATAATTTGTGCAGAACAGCCAAATTGTTGTCGATTTTCGTGTTGAATATATGGCATAAAGTAAAAAATATTTTTTATCGAAAAAGTGGCTTGTTATTTACAAGACAATGTAGTATAATTATTGTGGAATAATTTGAGGGATTATTTGCCGCCTTTGTGAAAACTGCGGCAGATTTTTCCTACTTACTTTTATATGGAGGAGAAAAAATGGCATTTTCAAAGACACTCGCCGAGATGGAACAGAGCGTTCCCGAAAGCGACGCGAGAAAACGGCTCGAAGCGTTTTTTGACAACGGAGAGTTCACCGAGCTTGACAAATTCCTGTCTGCGGAGGGCGAAGTAAGCTCCGTGGTAACGGGCTTCGGCAGCGTTGAAGGTACTTCCGTTTACGTTTTCGCGCAGGACAGCTCCGTTAAAGGCGGCGCGGTTAACAAGAGCGCGGCTCTCAAGATTAAAAAGGTGTATGAGCTTGCGGCTAAATCCGGCGCGCCTGTTGTCGGCTTCTACGACTCAAAGGGCGGCGATATAAACGAGGGAATGGCGGTTCTTTCCGCATACGGCGACATTATGAAGGCTTCTGCGGCAGTTTCCGGCGTTGTTTCGCAGATTGCCGTTATCACGGGCGTTTGCGCGGGCTGCGCGGCTATGCTCGCAGAAATGGCTGATATCACGGTTATGAGCGAGGACGCAGAGCTGTTCCTCACCTCTCCGTTCAACACCCCCGACGGCAAGCTCGAGGGCGCAGGAAAGGCTGCGGCTGCGGCTAAATCGGGCGTTGCGGACATCGTTGTCAAGAACGCGGACGAGGCTGTCGCTAAGGCGAAAGCGCTTATTTCCGTGCTTCCCGCAAACAATCTCGACGTTGGATATTTTGGCGGCGAAACCGAAAACGACGCACCGATTTCCGCTTCAATGAAGGGTGCGGACGTTATCGCGGCAGTTGCTCAGAAGGGCAGCGTAATCGAGCTTGGCGAAAAGTTCGGTACTGCGGCTTACACGGCGCTCGGCGTTGTAAATAACTCAACGGCTGCTTTCGTGGCAACTGATAAGGCTGAAAAACTCACTGCCGACGACGCGGCGAAAATCGCTCGTTTCGTGCAGTTTGCCGATGTTTTCTCAATCCCCGTTGTTACCGTAATCAACACGGACGGCTTTGAGGGAAGCTCGGCTGCGGAGCTTTCGGGAAGCGTCCGCGAGTGTGCAAAGCTCGCACAGGTTTACGCAACGGCAACCACGCTCAAGGTAAATCTCATCACCGGAAACGCTTTCGGCGCGGCTTATGCGGCGTTTGATTCCGCCGATATTTCCTACGCATGGGAAGGCGCGAAGATTGCTCCGATGAGCCCCGAGGCAGGAAAGGTGTTTATGGGCGAAGAGCTTGTTGTAAACCCGTTTGCTGCGGCTTCCGAGGGTATGATTGACGGCGTTGTCGCTGCTGAGGATACCCGCGAGGCGCTCACATCGGCAATGTGGATTTGCCAGAACAAGAGAGTTGCTTCTCCCGCGAGAAAGCGCCCGAATATTGCATTCTGATAAAAATAAACAGAGAGGTATAGAAAATGAAAAATTACACAATTACCGTAAACGGCACGGCTTATGATGTTACCGTAGAAGAAAACGGCGCAGGCGCTTCTGCACCCGCTGCTGCTCCCGCACCCAAGGCTGCGGCTCCCAAGAAGGCTGCTGCTCCCAAGGTTGCCGCAGGCGGCGCTCCCATAAACGCTCCGATGAGAGGCACTATCGTTGACGTTAAGGTTAAGGTCGGCGATAAGGTATCGAACGGCACGGTTGTCGCTGTTCTCGAGGCGATGAAGATGGAGAACGACATCGTTTCCGACAAGGACGGCGTTGTTGCTGCTGTTCTCGTTAACAAGGGCGATTCCGTTGAAACGGGCGCTCCCGTTGTTACTCTTTCCTAAAATACTTAAAACAGGAGATAATTATGGCTAAATTGAAAATAACGGAAACCGTTCTCCGCGACGCGCACCAGAGCTTGCTCGCAACGAGAATGTCCATCGATGAAATGCGCCCGATTTTGTCCGAAATGGACAAGGTTGGCTTTTACTCCGCGGAATGCTGGGGCGGCGCAACCTTCGATTCCTGCATCCGCTTCCTCAACGAAGACCCGTGGGAGCGCTTGAGAATTATCAGAAAGGAAATGCCCAATACCAAGCTCCAGATGCTGTTCAGAGGACAGAATATGCTCGGTTATCGTCACTATGCGGACGATTTGGTTGAGTATTTCGTTCAGAAATCCATCGCTAACGGTATCGATATTATCAGAATTTTCGACGCCCTCAACGATATCAGAAACCTCGAAACCGCTATCAAGGCGGCTAAAAAGGAGCAGGGACACGCACAGGTTGCGATTTCCTACACCACGGGCGAGGTTTTCACACATGAGTATTATGTGAATTACGCAAAGCAGATTGAGAGCGCGGGCGCGGATTCGCTCTGCATCAAGGATATGGCGGCGCTGCTCACTCCTTACGAGGCGGAGAGCCTTGTCAAGGACCTCAAGGCTGCGGTTAAAATTCCCGTTCAGCTTCACACTCACTACACCTCCGGACTTGCTTCGATGTGTATTATCAAGGCTGTCGAGGCGGGAGTTGACGCAGTTGATACGGCACTTTCGCCGCTTGCTCTCGGCACATCTCACGCTCCCACGGAGTCGATTGTCGCAACTTTCAAGGATACCGAATACGACACGGGGCTTGATTTGATTAAGCTCAACGAAATCCGCGAGTACTTTATGGGACTGCGTAAAAAGTACATCGACAGCGGCTTGCTTGACCCGTCGATGCTTGCTACGAACACCAAGGCGCTGATTTATCAGGTGCCGGGCGGAATGCTCTCGAACCTGCTTTCTCAGCTCAAGCAGGCAGGCAAGGCTGACCAGCTTGAAGAGGTGCTGAAGGAAGTTCCGCGCGTTCGTAAGGACAGCGGTTTCCCGCCTCTCGTTACGCCTACTTCTCAGATTGTCGGCACGCAGGCTGTGTTCAACGTAATTATGGGCGAGCGCTACAAGACCGTTACCAAGGAGTTCAAGGGAATGGTTAAGGGCGAATACGGCAGAACTCCCGTTGAAATCGACCCCGAGTTCCGCAAGAAGATTATCGGCGATGAAGAGCCGATTACCTGCCGTCCCGCAGATCAGCTCGCGCCCGAGTTTGAGGCGATGAAGGAAGAGGCGAAGGAGTGGATTGACGGCTCGTCTGTCGAGGACGTCCTCACCTACGCGATGTTCCCGAAGGTTGCTCCGAAGTTCTTCGAGAATCGCCGCGACAAGCAGCTCGGTATCGACGCAGCTCACGCGGATAAGGAAAACAAGGTTCACCCTGTATAATATTATAATAAGAAATCCCTGTCAATCGGCGGGGATTTTCCTTATTTTATGTACGGTTGAAAGCTTTCGTGAAAATGTTACGCTGATATCGTTTACATAAAAATACGGCAAAAATTCGTTGTTTTGCACAAATCAAAGGTTACAAATCGGTAACATTTACGGCGTTTTTTTAGGCATTTTTTAATTAAAATTTTGGCGATTGAAAAATGTGGCTTTGTTGTGCGATTTGTGATGAAAATGTGTAATAAAGGACTTGTTAAGTAATAAAGTAAAAAATGTGGCAAAATAAACAAGTTTTGCTTGCGAAAGGCGGATTCAGGGACGATTTAGAAAAATTTTTGAAAAAACCACTTGCAAAAAAAGAAAAAATATGTTAAACTAACTAATGTAATCGAGAGGCAGTAAAATATGTGGATTATTGCAAACTCGATTGATTATTATCCGTACCGCTAAAGCTCCGAAATTTGATTCGGGCATCGGTCGGAACCATTTATTTTAGGAGGAAAAACCAATGAAGAAAAGAATCTTGGCAGCGCTCGTAGCGTCTGCTGCAGTTCTCTCGCTCGCTGGCTGTAACAATGGCAGCACCAGCAACAACTCGAGCTCGAGCTCCAGCTCCAACACTAGCACTTCCAGCAACACTTCTACCGACACCAGCTCTACTACAAGCGAACCCACTACTGACGCTTATGCAGAGGCTCAGAAGGCTGGTACAGGCGTATTTGATACCACCGGTGAGGGTAAGGTATTCAACATCTGGTGCTGGAACGGCGACTTCAAGAAGTACGTTGAAAATTCCGGCTACAAGGTTCCAGATGGAATCACCATCAAGTGGAACGAAGTTCCCTCTGAGGGCGGTCAGTACCAGAGAGAGCTCGACGCGGCTCTTTTGAAGCAGGCTGACGCAGCTGCTGATGACAAGATCGACCTGTTCCTCGCAGAGGCTGACTACATCCTGAAGTACTCCAACGCTAAGGTTACTCAGGACGTTAAGAAGCTCGGCGTTGAGCAGTGGGCTACCGGCTATGACTATACATACAAGGCAGCTACCAGTGCTGACGGCGTTCTGAAGGGCGTTTCTTGGCAGTGCAACCCGTCTGCATTCATTTACAGACGTTCCATCGCTAAGGATGTTCTCGGCACCGATGATCCTGAGCAGGTTCAGGCAGCTCTCTCTACTTGGGAAAAGGTTGACGAAACAGCTCAGAAGGCTAAGGACAAGGGCTATGTAATGTTCGCTTCTCCTATCGAGACCTACAGAACCTTCGCTAACAACTCCAAGGTTTCTTACATCAACGATAACAAGTTCGCTACACACGATGCATTCAATCAGTGGCTTGATCAGGCTAAGAAGTACGTTGACAACGGATGGTCTTATGATTATGCGCTTTGGTCTGACGAAAAGAATGCTCAGATGGGCAAGGACGGCAAGATGATGGCTTGTATCGGTCCGGCTTGGTACTTCAACTTCTGCATGGGTACTGCACAGTCTGAGACTCCCGGAGACTGGGCAATCTGCAAGGGTCCGCAGGCTCACTTCTGGGGCGGTACTTGGCTCCTCGCTGCTGAGGGCTCCGATAACCCCAAGATGCTCGCTGATATCATGAATGCATTCACCGCTAACGAGAAGATTGCTGAATACATCCTCAAGGATGCTAACGAGTTCCCGAACAACAAGAACGTTGTTAAGAAGTATGCTGAAGATCCCAATTTCGGTCTTGAGTTCCTCGGTGGTCAGAACCACATCAAGGTTCTCGGCGATATGACTGATGATATCGTTTGGGATACCAAGCTCCACACTGTTTTCGACCAGACTCTCAATGAGGATCTGCCTAACAACATGCTTACTTACCTCAACGGCACCAAGACTAAGGATGAGGCTATGAAGGCATTCTATGAGAAGCTTGATGACGTTACCGGCGGCAAGGTTGCTCACGACTAATTTTAAGTCGCTTTGAATAGCTAATGACCTTAAAGAGGTGAGGCGGCTCGCTTCACCTCTTTATTGTTCATATATGCTGTTCGCGGTTTGGTTTAGCAAGAAAATTTTGGAAAGAGGTAAGCGCAATGAATAAAAAGCATAAATCAATAAGTTATGCAAAGTGGGGATATATCTTTATTATCCCGTTTTTCGTTGTTTATATCATTTTCTCA
>SFJQ01000075.1 GCA_004555855.1 [Eubacterium] saphenum
CTTTGGGAAAAACCGCGCAGGCTGCGGTAAAAAAAGCAAGCGCAAAGTCCGCGCAGACTTATATGAGCGGAATGTACTGCGTGAGATATCTCGGGCTTATCGCGCTGCTTATTCTGGGTGCAATCGCACCGTTTATCAGTCTTATCACAGCGATTATACCGCTGTTTTTTCCGAAATTCGCTATATTGATAAGAACATTCATAAGAAAGGAGGAATGATGCTGAATGCCAACTGCGTTAATGATGGCCTCCGCCGCCGCCGAAAGAAAGCTTGAGGTAAACGGCGCATTAAAGGTTGTCGAACTCTTTGGTGAAGGCTCAGGATTCTGGCTGACAGAGAGCGTTATTGTTCAATGGATAGTAATTCTTATTCTGCTCGCCGTTGTTTTGATTTTACGGCATAATCTGAAGCCTGTGCCCGAAACAAGACGTCAGGCGGCAGCCGAGATGCTCGTGGAATTTGTCCGCGATACGGTTCATGGCACAATGGGCACGAAGTATAATGCTTATACCCCGTATATCATGACGCTTCTTTGCTACATTATGATAAATAACCTTATGGGTCTGATGGGACTCAGAAACCCCACGGCAGATATTTCCGTAACCGGAACTTTTGCGATTATGACATTTATTCTGGTTCAGTACAATCGTGCAAAAACGGGAAAATTCAAGGGCTATTTCAAGAGCTTTGTCGAGCCGCTTCCTTTTATGCTGCCGTTTAACATAATCGGTGAAGTTGCAAATCCGCTCGCATTGGCACTTCGTCTGTTCGGCAATATGGTTGCGGGTACCGTAATCGGCGGACTTATCTACTTCGCGCTCGGAAACTTCGCAGTACTTGTGCCGGCAGTGGCGTCGCTCTACTTCGACATATTCTCAGCTGTGATGCAGTCGTACATCTTCATAATGCTCAGTATGTCTTATATCTCATCTGCTGAATGTGAATAGTAGAGAAAGCAAAGTTCAGAAAAATATCCCAAAAGGATAAATGGCACAATGTGTCTATAATTTATTTAACACGGAGGAAAATACAATGGAAATGACACCTGAAACTATGAAAATCTTAGCGAACGCTATCGTTCTCGGTGCTTCGGCATTGGGCGCAGGTACTGCAATGATTGCAGGTCTTGGCCCCGGTATCGGTGAAGGCTACTGCGGCGGTAAGGCGGTTGAGGCAATCGGCAGACAGCCCGAGGCTTCCGGCGCAATCACGAGAACTATGATTATCGGTGACGCGCTCGCAGAAACAACCGGTCTTTATGCGCTCGTTATCGCGCTTCTCCTTATGTTCGCTAACCCGTTCCTCGGCAATCTTATCAAGTAATTAACGGTTTAGTAAATTGGGAGGAGGAAATGCAATGCTGAATATTCTCAGCAATGTAAGCGCAGCGGCGGAAGGCAGAGAGTGGTATGAATCTCTTGTTTCGATAAATCCGACAACTATTGTTTTCACGCTGATAAACTTGCTTATTATCTTCCTCATTTTCAGATTTCTCCTGTATAAGCCGGTCTGCAAAATCCTTGACAAGCGCAAGGAAATGGCTGCCTCCGAAATCGAAGAGGCTCGCAAGGCTAAAGAAGCGGCGCAGAAGGCTGAAGAGGAATACACTGCTCGTCTTGACGACGCAAAGGCTGAGGCTTCGGAAATTATGAAGCAGGCTACCCTCAGAGCGCAGAAGCGTGAGGAGGAAATTGTCGGCGAGGCAAACAAAAAGGCTGCGGAAATCCGCACCAAGGCGGAGGAAAGTATCGAACGCGACAAACAGCGCGCTCTTAACGAAATCAAGAATGAAATTTCCGAGATTGTCGTTATGGCGGCAGGCAAGGTTGTCGAAAAGGAAATCTCCGCGTCCGATAATGAGGAAATTATCTCGAAATTCTTAGAAGAAGTCGGCTCGGCAAACTGATGTGACTTCGGAAAGGAATTTTTATGAACGATAAGGCAGAAAAAATCTACGGCGACGCGTTCTTCTCGCTTTGTCGGGAGCAAAATCCCGAGGGGCTGAAGGACATTCTCGGAGAACTCACGGAGCTTGACAAGATATTCTCGGAAAATCCCGGGTTTATCAAGCTGATGAACACTCCCACGGTTCCTCTTGAGGAAAAGCTCTCGCTGCTTGACGAACTGATAAAGGCGGGGAATTTGTCGGAGCTTTGCGGAAATCTGCTCTGCGTGCTTTGCGAAAAGCACAGAATGAGCTGTTTTTCGGAAATCGTGAAGCATTTCAAGGGGCTTTACAACGACGAATTTAAGCTCGCGGAAATCACCGTTACCACAAGCAGCCCGCTGTCTGACGCGATGAAGCAGAAAATCATCGAAAAAATGTCGAAGGTTATCGGGAAAACCGTTTCTCTCAACGAAAAGGTTGACGAAAAGCTCATCGGCGGTATCGTGATTGACTACGGAAGCAAGCGTTACGACGGCAGCGTTAAATCAAGACTTGACGCATTAAAGGGAGAACTCGGCTCGGTTATCTGACTGATTTCTCTATAAATTCAGAAGGAAAGGACTGTATAGAATGGATTTACGCCCCGATGAAATAACGGGCTTGATAAAAGACCGCATCAAGAACTACAACGCGAAAATCCAGCTCGGCGATGTGGGTACGGTTGTTACCGTCGGCGACGGTATCGTTCGTATTCACGGGCTTGAAAACTGTATGCTTAACGAGCTGCTGGAATTTGAGAACGGCGTTCAGTGTATGGCGCTCAACCTCGAACAAGAGTTTGTAGGCGCGGTTATGTTGGGCTCTGACTCGGGCATTAAAGAGGGCGACAGCGTAAAAAGAACCGGCTCAATCGTTTCCGTTCCGGTCGGCGAGGAGCTGCTCGGACGCGTTGTAAACTCCCTCGGAGAGCCGCTTGACGGCAAGGGCGATATTCTCGCAAAGGAAAAGCGCCCGATTGAAAAAATCGCTTCCGGTATTATCACAAGAGAGCCTGTAAACGTTCCTCTTCAGACGGGAATTAAGGCAATCGACAGTATGATTCCGATTGGCAGAGGTCAGCGTGAGCTGATTATCGGCGACAGACAGACGGGTAAAACCGCTATCGCTATCGATACAATCATCAACCAGAAGGGCAAGGACGTTATCTGCATCTACGTTGCAATCGGTCAGAAAAACTCGACTGTTGCGGGAGTTGTTGATACGCTCGCTAGAAACGGCGCTCTTGAATACACAATCGTTGTTTCGTCAACAGCGTCCGAGCTTGCGCCCTTGCAGTACATCGCGCCTTATGCGGGCTGCACAATGGGCGAATACTTTATGGAGCAGGGCAAGGACGTCCTCATCGTTTATGACGACCTGTCCAAGCACGCGGTAGCTTATCGTGCGCTCTCGCTGCTGCTGAAGCGCCCGCCGGGACGTGAAGCATACCCCGGCGATGTATTCTACCTCCACTCAAGACTTCTCGAGCGCGCTGCTCGTCTTAACAAGGACTATGGCGGCGGTTCGCTGACTGCGCTTCCGATTATCGAAACGCAGGCGGGCGACGTTTCCGCATATATCCCGACCAACGTTATTTCGATTACAGACGGTCAGATATTCCTTGAAACCGAGCTGTTCAACTCGGGCGTTCGTCCCGCGGTTAACCCCGGTATCTCGGTATCCCGCGTCGGCGGAAACGCGCAGATTAAGGCGATGAAGAAGGTTTCGGGTACGCTGAAGCTCGACTACTCGCAGTATCGTGAATTGCAGTCGTTCTCGCAGTTCGGCTCCGATTTGGATAAGGACACGAAGGACAGACTTGCAAAGGGCGAGCGTATCGTTGAGGTTCTCAAACAGGACCAGAACTCGCCGCTTGAGGTTGAAGAACAGGTTGTTATCATCTACGCGGTAATTCACAATTATCTCGCAAGCGTTCCGATTGAGAAAATCAAGCAGTATCAGAAGGATTTGATTGACAACATCAAGTCCACAAAGCCTGAAATTCTTGACGGAATCCGTACCACCAAAGAGCTTTCCCCCGAAAATGAAGCGGTGCTGAAAGAAGTGCTTTCGAGCTTTGCCGCTACTTATGCGGGCTGATAAAGGAGTTTTTCTATGAAACAGGCTGCTTTTGTACTTGGAATAGTTGGCACAACAATCGCTGTTTTCTCGGCGCTTGCTGTTGCATGGCTGTATATTGAAAAGAAGGTTAAATATATAACCACCGAGGACAATATCGAATAAAAGAGCAAAAGCCCTTGCTCTTTACGGGGGTGATTTTAATAGCAAGCGGAAATATGAAGGCAATCAAGCGCCGCATAAAATCGGTCGGCTCGACAAAGCAGATTACGAAGGCTATGCAGCTTGTTGCATCGAGTAAGCTTCGCAAGGCGAAAGCAAGAGCGGAGCAGGCTCGTCCTTATTTCAACGAATTATACAAGACAATGTGCGAGATAGCCTCGGCAAACACGGATTTTTCCACGATTTATACCGTGAAAAGAGAAGTAAAGCACAGGCTGTTCATTGTTGTCGCAGGCGACAGAGGTCTTGCGGGCGGCTATAACTCAAACGTCCTGAAAATGGCGGTTGCCGCTCACGCAAACGACGCGGAAAAGCCGAAGATTATCGCAATCGGCAAGAAAGCGGGCGAGTTTTTCGCAAAGCGCGATTATGATATCGTGGCTTCCTACGCGAATATTGCCGAGGATATAAAGCCGAACACGGCGCAGGATATCGCAAATCTCGCGATTGATATGTTTGCGAACGGTGAGGTTGACGAGGTTGTTGTGTTCTACACGATGTTCGTGTCGTCAATGTCACAGGAGCCGCACAGTATGTCGGTTTTGCCGATGGAAACGGTTGAGCTTGAGGACTATGGCGTGATGAATTATGACCCGTCGCCCGAGGCTGTTTTCAACAGAATTGTGCCGAGATTTACCGCGTCGCTTATCCAGTGCGCGGTAGTCGAGAGCTACGCGTCCGAACAAGGTGCGCGCCGCACGGCAATGGAAAACGCTACGGACAACGCGGACGCTATGACGGAAAGTCTGTCGCTGCTGTACAACCGCGCTCGCCAGTCAAGCATAACAACCGAGATTATCGACATTGTGTCGGGTGCGTCGGCGCAAAGCTAATCTCACGAAACGGGCGTGAAAGCGCTTGTTTTACCTCTAATCTCTAATAACGAATAGGGAAGGACTAGAATATGACAAAACAGAACACAGGCACGATTTCTCAGGTAATCGGCGCAGTTCTCGATATCAGGTTCGCGCCGGACAGCCTGCCTAATCTGCTTAACGCCATCGAAATCGACAACAAGGGTCAGAAGCTGGTTGTCGAAGTGGCGCAGCATATAGGCGACGACACCGTGCGCTGCATCGCAATGGGCAGCACGGACGGTCTTGTCAGAGGAATGGAAGCAGTTGACACGGGTTCTTCAATCAAGGTTCCCGTCGGAGAACAGACTCTCGGACGCGTGTTCAACCTGCTCGGAGAGGCTGTCGATAACAGACCGCAGCCCGAAACCGAAGAAAAATGGGAAATTCACCGTCCCGCGCCTACCTTTGAGGAACAGGAAGCGTCAAAAGAGGTTCTCGAAACGGGAATTAAAGTCGTTGACCTTATCGCGCCTTACCTCAAGGGCGGAAAAATCGGTTTGTTCGGCGGTGCGGGCGTTGGTAAAACGGTTCTTATTCAGGAGCTTATCAACAACGTTGCAACTCAGCACGGCGGTATTTCCGTATTTACGGGCGTCGGCGAGCGTACCCGTGAGGGTAACGACCTTTACCGCGAGATGACCGAGTCGGGCGTTATCAACAAGACGGCGCTGGTTTACGGTCAGATGAACGAGCCGCCGGGAGCAAGAATGAGAGTTGCGCTTTCGGGACTTACGATGGCGGAGTACTTCCGCGATAAGATGGGACAGGACGTTCTTCTGTTCATCGACAACATCTTCCGTTTCACACAGGCAGGCTCCGAGGTATCGGCGCTGCTCGGACGTATGCCTTCAGCCGTTGGTTATCAGCCGACGCTGGCAACCGAAATGGGCGCGCTTCAGGAGAGAATTACCTCGACCAAGAAGGGCTCGATTACATCGGTTCAGGCGGTTTACGTTCCTGCCGACGACCTTACTGACCCGGCTCCCGCGACAACCTTCGCGCACCTCGACGCTACGACGGTTCTTTCGCGTGATATCGCTTCGATGGGTATTTATCCTGCGGTTGACCCGCTTGAAAGTACCTCGAGAATACTCGCGCCCGAGATTGTCGGACAGGAGCACTATGAGGTTGCAAGAGCGGTTCAGTCGATTTTGCAGCGCTATAACGAGCTTCAGGATATCATCGCAATTCTCGGTATGGACGAGCTGAACGATGAGGATAAGCTCACCGTTGCAAGAGCGCGAAAAATCCAGCGTTTCCTGTCGCAGCCGTTCCGTGTTGCGGAGCAGTTCACGGGCTACGAGGGCAAGTACGTTCCCCTCAAGGAAACAATCCGCGGATTTAAGGAAATCATCGAGGGCAAACACGACGATTTGCCGGAGAGCGCGTTCTTGTTCGTGGGAACGATTGACGAGGCTGTGGAAAAGGCAAAAAAGGAAGGCTGATTGAAGGAGTGATTTTATGACGCCATTCAAGTTACAGATTATCACACCTGAGAAAAAAGTCTTTGACGGTGAAACCGAGCAGGTTATCGTCCGCACGACAGTCGGCGACGTGGGAATACTTAACGGTCACGAGCCGTACTGCGCGGCGCTTGGAATAGGTCAAATGCGGATAATGATAAACGGCGAGTTCCGCAGAGCGGCAACTTCGGGCGGTATCATAAAGGTATCGAAGGAAGCGACGACAATTCTCGTTCAAACGTGCGAATGGGCTGACGAAATTGACGTAGAGCGTGCCGAAGCCGCGAAGAAAGCTGCCGAGGAGCGCAAGAAAGCCGCGAAGAGCGACTCTGAGCTTATGCTCGCGGAAGCGAAGCTCTCGAGAGCGCTCAACCGAATTGACACGGCACAGTTCCTCAAATAACACAAAGGCGGGAACCAAAATTCCCGCCTTGTTTTTTTATTTGGTAATGTTATTTGACTTTCCGCCGCCTGATTCCTTGTTAATCTTACTAACGTGAGTCAAAGTAAGTATTCCCGCGCCGACATAGAACACAATCAACACAACAATCAAAAAAGTCTCTTTGTCTTTGAGCATACCGATGCGCTCTATGATGAAGAAAATTACACCAAGCGCCAGCGTTTCACCTACCTGACCGAAACTCTAACATTTCTGGCGAAAAAGCCGATTATTGCGCCTAAT
>SFJQ01000076.1 GCA_004555855.1 [Eubacterium] saphenum
GGAAATTCAGTACAGCTACTCGCCCAAGCTCTACATCTACGGCAAGGATTTGAACGAAAATATCATCAGAGTTAATCCTTCGACCGTTATGGAAGCGATGCTCGGCTCGGAAATGTCCGGTACAATCTCGCAGATGGGCGGCACTTACTCGACTTTGCTCGGCGGTTCGGGCAATATGAATTCGACAAATTTCTGGCACGAGCTGCTCAACAATCAGACTACCGAGGAGCAGTACGAGGTGCTCGCGGGACGTTTGCCGGAAAGCTATAACGAGGTTGTTTTCATCGTAAACGAACACAACGAGCTGTCCGATGTTGCCCTTTACGCTCTCGGTCTTCGCGACCAGCAGGAGCTTACCGATATGATGGCAAAGTTTATGGCGGGCGAAAACATTGAGCTTGATACAGGCGACCTCACCTTCACCTACGACAAACTTATGTCTATGTCCTTCCGCTTGCTAACAACCTCCGATTTGTACAAGGATAACGGCAAGGGCGGCTATGACGATATGAGCGGCGACAAGGATTATATGAACGGCATTCTTGATAAGTCGCCCGAAATCAAGGTTGTCGGCGTTATTCGTCCCGATGGCGACAGCTTGCTCAGTTCAGCCAACAGCGGCGGCATCGGCTACACTCACGTGCTTACCGAGTTTATGATTCAGCGCACAAACGACAGCGAGCTTGTTAAAAAGCAGCTCGAAAATCCCAAGGTTGACGTGTTCACGGGAATTGAATTTACCGTTGACGGCGTTGAAAAGCAGCCGATGTCACAGGAAGAAGCGTTTACGAGAGTTATGCAGATGATGTCAGTTGGACAGCAGCAAAAACTCGCAGAAATCATCACGGCTTCCCTTTCTCAGGAGCAGCTGGCGCAGATTGCACAGCTTCCTGCCGAGCAGCAGCAGACCGCGCTTTTAGGTATGGCAACTCCCGCGACTATTTCCAAGGCAATGATGAACGTTCTGACCACCGACCAGCTCAGAGAGCTGATGAAGCTGATGGAAGAACCCGAAACTACCGAGGCAACTTATGACGGAAATCTGGAAAAACTCGGTCTTTCCGACCTTGACGAGCCTTCTTCAATCTCGATTTATGCCAAGGATTTCGACGGCAAGGAAAAAATCACAAGCTTCATCAAGGCTTATAACGACCGGAAAACTGCCGAAAACAAGCCCGAGGACGTTATCAACTACACCGACTACATCGGCTTGATGATTTCTTCCGTTTCGACGATTATCGACTCGATTTCGTACATTTTGATTGCATTTGTCGCAATTTCGCTGGTTGTTTCGTCGATTATGATTGGAATTATAACCTACATCTCGGTTCTCGAAAGAACCAAGGAAATCGGTATTCTGCGCGCGATTGGTGCTTCAAAGCGCGATATCTCCAACGTGTTCAATGCCGAAACGCTTATCGTTGGATTTGCGGCGGGCGCTATCGGAATTGGAGTAACGCTCCTGCTGAATATCCCGATTAACATTATTATCGAGTATTTGACAGGCATTTCGGGTGTATCTCAGCTCCCATGGCAAGGCGGAGTTATCCTCGTGGTTATCAGTATGCTTTTAACGCTGATTGCCGGACTTTTCCCCGCAAGAATTGCCGCGAAGAAAGACCCTGTCGAGGCTCTCAGAACAGAATAAAATCAAGTCCGCCGAGCAAAACCGGCGGACTTTCGGTAAAGGAGATTTTATGGATAATGTTTCAAGAAAAAACAGCGGCCTTGCTTATATCGCCGATGAAGAATGCTTAGGGCTTATGCTGGAAAACCGCTGCAAAATCTTCGAGTTCAACAATACAAATCCGCGAGATTTAAAAAGGCTTGACGAGCTTTTGCGTGATATTCTCGGCAAAGCGGGAAAAAATCTGACGATAATGCAGCCGTTTCACTGCGATTACGGCAAAAACATCGAGATAGGCAATAACTTTTTTGCAAATTATAATTTCACCGTGCTTGACGTTGCAAAGGTTACAATCGGTAACAACGTTTTTGCAGCGCCGAATGTTTCGATTTATACGGCGGGTCACCCCGTTCACTTTGAGATGCGAAACACAATGCTCGAATACGGTATTCCCATTACAATAGGCGACAACTGCTGGATAGGCGGAAATGTCGTAATTTGCCCTGGCGTGAATATCGGAGAAGGCTCGGTTATCGGCGCGGGGGCTGTTGTCACGAAAGATATTCCCCCAAACGTAATCGCTGCGGGAAATCCCTGTCGGGTTATCAGGGAAATCACCGATGATGATAAGAAATACTATTTCAAGAACCGCGAATTTGACGAAGAAGCGCTTCAAGCAATAAAGTAAACAAAAATCCGAGGCTTTTCACCTCGGATTTCGTTTTATCAGGATTTCTGTTCGGGAAGCGCGTTGATGTTGATATCGACTTGCCTGAACGGTATCTCGATGTTATTCTCGATAAACGCCGCGCGAACCTGCTCGATTAAGTCAAAATGTACCTGCCAGTAGTCCGCGTTTTTGCACCAGCAGCGCGATGTAATAATAATTGCGCTCTCGCCGTGTTCGCTCATACGAACGAAAATCTCCTGCTGCTTGTCAACCTTGTCGTGCGCTTTGATGACGTCCGTTATGATTTGACGAGCCTTCTCGAAATCGTCCTTGTAGGATATCGAGAAATCCAAATCCACGCGGCGCTCGGCATTCTGCGAATTGTTGACAACAACCGCGTTTATCGCAAGTCCGTTCGGAATAAAAATCGCCTGATTTGTCACGGAATCAAGCCGCGTGTGAAGTATCGAAATCTGCGAAACCGTGCCCTCAACGCCGTTTGAGATTATGTAGTCGCCGATTTTAAACGGCTTTGTTATCATCAGCAAAAATCCGCCCGCAACGTTTGACAGCGAGTTTTGCAAAGCAAGTCCGATAGCAACGCCCGCCGTGCCGATTACCGTGATAATCGAAGTTGCCGGTATTCCAACCATACTCAGAACCACCGTCAAAAGCAAAACGTAAAGCAGGATTTTCGTGACTTGCGTGGTGAATTTCACAACCGTCAAATCGAGCTTTGTCTTTGAAAGCCCCTTTGACATCAGTTTTATGCAGATTTTCGTCAGGATAATCCCGACAACCAAAATCGCGATTGCCAGAAGTATCGACGGAATTGCGCGCAAAAACGCTTCCCAGATATTATTGAAGAACTTTCCGAGCGCAGAAAGCGTTTCCTCGGGATTTCCCGAAAGGGTTGGAAATGCCTCGTCAAGCGAATTGCTCGTTGAAACGGCGTCCTCCGAAATCAAATTTGCCGAAAAAATCATTTAAACTCCTTTTCAAATGCCGCGCAAACCGCGTCCGCGTCGGCATTTCTGATAAGAACGGAGATTTCGTCCTCGCCTGTTGTTATCATCAAAATCATCGCAGACAAGCCGTTCAAAATCTCGAAAACCCTTGCCGCAAAGCCGATTGTGTTGGTCATTGTGCCTGTCTGAATAACAATTTTACGGTTTCCGCTGTTAATCATCGGCGCAACGCAGTCCTTCTCGCGCAGCTCCTTTACAATGCCCAGCAGCTTCGGGATATCGTCGTCCTTTACCGTAAAACCAAAGCTGAAAATCTCGGAAGTCGGTGCGGTCATCGATATCATATCAACGTTAATCCCCGCATTTGCAACAATTTTCAGCGTATCCTCCATAATTGTCCTGTCAAGCGGAACGTTGTTGAAAGATACCGCAGAAACATTTTCGGTTACATCAAGCTTCATTTTCAGCCCTCCTTAATCAAATCGCTCATCGCGTAAAGTCCCGCAGGCTTTCCCGCAAGGAACACAGCCGCGTTTACCGCGCCCGCCGCGAAAACTTCCCTCGACTGCGCGCAGTGCGACAGGGTTATCACCTCGTCGTGTCCCGCGAAAATTATGTCGTGCTCGCCGACAATCGTTCCCCCGCGCACCGAGTGCATTCCGATTTCGTCCTTACCGCGCGGCTGACGAACGGAATGACGGTCGTAAATATAACGCTTGCTGTTGCCAAGCTCCTCATTTATCGCCTCGGCAAGCATTATTGCCGTTCCCGAAGGCGCGTCTTTCTTCTGATTATGGTGCTTTTCGACAATCTCGACATCAAACTGTGAGCCTAAAATCTGAGCCGCTTTCCGAGCAAGCTCAGCAAGCAGGTTTATTCCGAGCGACATATTGAACGTGAAGAAAATCGGCGTCTGAGAAGCCGCAGCCGTGATTTTAGAGCGCTCTTCGTCGGTGTAGCCCGTTGTTGCGATAACTATAGGCACGCTGTTCATCTTGCAGTACGAGAGCAAATCGTCAAGCGTTGACGGGTGCGAAAAATCGATAATCACATCGGGCTTTTCGGGTAAATCGAAAACGCTCCCGACAATCGGAAATTCATCGTATTTTTCCGTGATTTTGTCAATTCCCGAAATTATTTCACAATCGGCGCGTTCCTTTGCCAGAGCCGCGATAACGCGCCCCATTCTGCCGTTTGCGCCTGAAATTGAAATCCTTGTCATTTTACGCTCCTTTTAAAATCAGACAATGTTCACAAGCCCGACTTTTTCCATCTCGGACTTCAGCTTTGCCTTCATTTCATCGCTCATCGAGCAAAGCGGCAGTCTGCATTCGCCCGCCTTAAATCCCGCAATATTAAGCGCTTCCTTGACTGGAATGGGGTTTACGTCCATAAACATCGCCTTGTCAAGCGCAAACAGCTTTTTCGCGATTTCAAGCGCTTCTTCCCTTTTACCGTCAAGATAGAGGGAAATCTCGTTGTGCTTCATCAGCGGAGCAACGTTTGACGTTACCGAAATAAGTCCCTTTCCGCCAAGTGCCAGACAGCAAAGCGCTTCATCGTCGTTGCCGGAATAAATGTCAAGGTCGGTGTTCGCGGAAATTCCCATTACGGTTTCCATCTTGCCGCTCGCTTCTTTGACAGCCGTGATATTCGGGTGCTTTGCAAGCTCGATGTATGTATCAACCGCGATATTGCAGCCCGTTCTTGACGGCACGTTGTACAGCATTATCGGGATATTCACAGCGTCTGCGATTGCCGTAAAATGCTTTACAAGACCGCGCTGTGAAGCCTTATTATAATAAGGTGTAACCTGAAGCAGAGCGTCTGCGCCCGCTTTTTCGGCTTCCTTTGACAACTCAACAGCATAAGCCGTGTCGTTAGAGCCGGCGCCCGCTATTACGGGAACACGCCCCGCAACTCGCTTTATACCGTAACGAATAACCTCTATATGCTCCTCGTCGGTCATTGTCGCGCTCTCACCCGTTGTTCCGCAGATAACCAGAGCGTCGATTTTGTTGTCAATCTGCCAGTCGATAAGTCTACCAAATTCATCATAATTTATACTTCCGTCCGAGTTCATCGGTGTAGCTATCGCCGTAGCGCAGCCCGTGAAGATTGTATTTCTCATAAGAAAATCACCTTTCTACCAGCGTGACCAGATGACGAGATTTTGCCCGTCATACTTGGACCCTGTTTTGCCCCTATTTTGTGCGGAGCGCGATTTTTCACCCGAAGATGAAAAATCAAATCAGTCAAGATAACCCTTTGCCGCAAGAAGCTCTGCCATTTCAACAGCGCCGCCTGCTGCGCCTCTCAGGGTGTTGTGCGACAGGCAGACAAATTTGTAGTCGTACTGCGTGTCGGGACGAAGTCTGCCGATAGATACAGCCATTCCGCCTTCAAGATTGCGGTGGAGAGCTGCCTGAGGCATATTGTCCTCCTCAAAATAATGCAGGAACTGCTTGGGCGCAGACGGCAAATTCAATTCCTGCGGCTCTGCGGCATATTCAGCCCAGATTTTCTTGATTTCCTCAATGGTGGGCTTGTTTTCAAATCTTACGAAAACTGCCGCAAAGTGTCCGTTGGAAACGGGAACGCGAAGGCACTGCGTTGTGATAGAGGGCTTCTCGGCATTTACGATAACGCCGTTTTCGATGTGTCCCCAAACCTTGAGCGGCTCCTGCTCGGATTTCTCCTCCTCACCGCCGATGTAGGGGATAAGGTTGTCAACCATCTCGGGCCACGTTTCAAAGGTTTTTCCTGCGCCCGAAATCGCCTGATAGGTACACGCGAGAACCTCGGTGATGCCGAACTTTCTCAGCGGAGAAAGTGCCGGAACATAGCTCTGAATGGAGCAGTTTGACTTTACCGAGATAAAGCCGCGCTTTGTTCCAAGACGCTTTTTCTGCGTTTCGATAACAGCCGCGTGGTCTGCGTTAACCTCGGGAATAATCATCGGAACATCGGCAACGCCGCGGTTTGCCGAGTTGTTCGACATAACGGGGCACTCTGCCTTTGCGTATTTCTCCTCGAGAGCCTTGATTTCGTCCTTCTTATTCTCGAAGTCCGTTGCGGCAAGGAAGATAAACTCCGCAATCCGGTCCATATCTTCTTCTTTCAGACCTCTTGTCGTAACAGCGGCAGAACCGAGTCTTACACCGCTTGTCACGAACGGCTTTTCGGGGTCATTCGGAATGGCGTTCTTGTTCGTGGTGATGTTGACTTCATCCAGTCTGTGTTCAAGCTCTTTGCCGGTGATGCCGAGCGAGCGAAGATCAAGCAGGCAAAGATGATTGTCCGTTCCGCCGGAAACAAGGTCAACGCCGCGACGGATAAGACCTTCAGCAAGGGCACGGCAGGCGGCGAGACCGACCGCGTCACCGTGGACGCGGCAGGCAGGGCCGTGCTGGGCACGAAGTAAAAAAGCACCGAAAACCGCCGCTTTTGCGGCGGTTTTCCGCTGTTTTGGCAGATTTTCTGCGTTGTGCTTGACAATTTGGCGGAAACGTGCTATCCTGTGACCTGTTACAGGCGATGATGGGTTTGGCAGCCCGGAGCTGCGGGAGGAAATGCCCGACGGACGCCCCGTTACCGGCGCGAGAGTGTGGATGTATCCAAATTCAGGTGGAACCACGGACGAGTTTTCGTTCGCCCTGATGCTAATTTAGCATCAGGGCGTTTTAATTTATCTTATAAAAATGTAGATAAAGGAGTAGAAAAGCATGAAAAACACTGAAAAAACAATGGATAAACTGGTAGCGCTCTGTAAAAACCGGGGCTTTATCTTCGCCGGCAGCGAAATTTACGGCGGCCTGGCCAACACGTGGGACTACGGCCCGCTGGGTGTGGAGCTGAAGAACAACATCAAGAAGGCG
>SFJQ01000077.1 GCA_004555855.1 [Eubacterium] saphenum
GGGAAATCCAGAGGATTTTCTACCTGATTTCATTCCTTATCTCCAACGCCAGCGCTGCAGAATAGCGCTGGCGTTTTTTTTGTGTGATTATAAATTGCTTAATCTCTTGCAAGACTTTTCAAACACAATAAACCTCGGATTTTCCGGTTTTTCTTTTCATTGATAAATCATTGAAGTGTTGACGTTTGGACGGATTTGTGGTATAATTTGATGTAGGGGACTGTATCGAGAAATATAGGCGATTTCGTAAAATAAAAATTTTACGAAATAAGAAGAAGTGAAAACGAGGAAAATATGGTAAACACAAAAATATATGACAGCGCTCCGCAGTCAATACGCGATTTTATTTATTATGAACAGATTGTCAAAGGTCGCTCGGAGCTTACGGTAAAGAATTATTTCAACGATTTGCGGACATTCTTCAGATTTTACAAAATCCGCAAAAAAGGCGCGCCCGAAGAAGATTTTTCTAAAATCGACATTTCAGATATTACGGACAATGATATCAAATCCGTCGATTTAACGCTCGCGCAGGAATTTCTTGTTTATATGAAAACGCAAAAAAACAACGAGCAAAAGGCTCGTTACCGCAAGGCTGTTGCTTTGAGGCAATTCTACAAGTTCCTCACAAACAACAAGAATATGTTTGAGGTTAGTCCCGTGGCCAATCTGGAGCTGCCAAGCCCTAAGCCTGCGCTCCCGAAATTCCTGACACTTGAACAGTCGCTCGAGCTGCTCATGAACGTTGATACGCCCGATAGAAAGCGCGATTACTGCATTATCACGTTCTTTCTGAACTGCGGAATGCGTTTGTCGGAGCTTGTCGGGATAAATCTCAACGATATCCGTGAAACGCGCGATAAGGACGGAAATGTCGTGTATTCGCTGAAGGTTCTCGGAAAAGGCAGCAAGGAACGTTTGGTTTATCTGAACGAGGCTTGTGTAAACGCTTACATAGACTATGTAAATCCCGAGATAACCAACAACGAGGAGCGTCTTGCTGCGGGATTGCGCGATATGACAGCGCCCACAAATGCGCTGTTTTTGAGCAAGCGCCGTACCCGAATATCAAATCGCCGCGTTCAGCAGATTGTCGAGGAATGTCTTAAAACAAGCGGTTTGGACAATATGGGAATTTCCGTACACAAGCTGCGTCATACCGCCGCTACTCTTATGTATCAGAACGGAGTTGACGTGCGTGTTCTCAAGGACGTTCTCGGTCACGAAAACCTCAATACAACGCAGATTTACACACACGTTTCAAACTCGCAAATGCAAAACGCAATGAATCAAAACCCGCTTTCCTCGGTTAAACCAAAAAACAAATGAATGAAAAAATAACGCCTCATTATCAGATGAAGCGTTATTTTTGATTTTGGAAAAATTGGTTTTAATTGAAATAGTCACTTAAAGGTTTTCCGATACTTGAACTGATATCTATGTATTCAATATCGCTATGGCGTGAGGTCATATAGATATTATAAAAATTTTTTGTAAATTTGTCAATAGTTTTCGCGGCTTTGACCTTTTCTTTGCAAAAACACTTGAAATTTACCGTGTTATATGGTAAAATAATTATTGTGAATTGGAGGAATAATAATGGAAAAAGTAACGGTAAAAGCAAGCTCAACCTACGATATACTGATTGATAAAGGAATACTCGACAACGCGGGAGAGTATATTTCCGCGGTAATGAAATCAAAAAAAGCGTGCGTTGTGACGGACGACAACGTTGACCGTCTTTATGGCGAAAGAGTTATGAAATCGCTTGAAAATGCGGGGATTTCTGCGAAAAAATATGTTTTTCCTCATGGAGAAGCGTCTAAAAATCATACTACATTGATAGGAATTTATGAATTTCTCGCGGAGAATAATTTCACGCGCTCCGATTTTATCGTTGCACTTGGCGGCGGAGTTGTCGGAGATACCGCGGGCTACGCTGCGGCAACCTTTATGCGCGGAATTGATTTTGTGCAAATTCCAACGAATGTTGTCAGTCAATCGGACAGCTCTGTCGGCGGAAAAACAGCTGTAAATATCAACGCAGGAAAAAATCTTGTCGGCGCTTTTCACCAGCCGCGGCTTGTAATCTGCGATACCGATACCCTCAAAACGCTCACTCCCGAGTTTTTCTCGGACGGAATGGCGGAGGTTATCAAGCACGGTATGATTAAATCTCCCGAGTTGTTTGAAATCCTCTCGACAAAGGATATCTCGGAAAATATGGTTGATATAATGAAGCGAAACGTTTCGATTAAGGGAAAGGTTGTTGAAGCGGACGAGCGTGAAAAAGGCGAGCGTATGCTCCTGAATTTCGGGCACACTCTGGCTCACGCGCTCGAAAAATACTACAACTACACGGGAATTGCCCACGGGCACGCAGTCGCCGTTGGAATGAGCGTTTTCACGCATATTGCCGAGCGCAGAGGTATGTGCAAGGCGGGTGTTGCCGATAAACTGGACAAGCTGCTGATTAAATGCGGATTGCCGATTACCGACAAAGCGCCGCTAGACGAGCTGTACGCGCTCTCGCTCCGCGACAAAAAGCACCTCTCAAGCGGTATGAACATCGTTATTTGCTCGGATATCGGAAAGAGCGAGGTAGTGAAGATGTCGGTTGAGGAATACAAGAATTTTTTGGAGAGCTGATATGGATTTAAGAATTTCGCCTGCGAAATTGTCGGGAAAGGTTGTCGTGCCGCCGTCTAAAAGCGTTGCTCACCGTATGATAATCGCAGCGGCGCTGTCGGACGGGATTTCCACGATTTCAAACCTCTTCCCTTCCGTTGATATCACGGCAACAATGGACTGTATGAAAGCGCTCGGCGCAAAAATCAGATTCAGCGACAACACGGCGGTGATTGAAGGAATAAAAAATTCTCCCGATAAAGCTGTTTTGGATTGTCACGAATCCGGTTCAACGCTGAGATTTCTGATACCGGTTGCTTGTGCGCTCGGAATTGACGCGGAGTTTATCGGCAGAGGAAAACTCCCGCAAAGACCGATTACACCGTTTCTGGACGAGCTTCCAAGACACGGAATTTCCTTCAAGCTCCCCGAAAATGACGACAATCTGCCTTGTTCGGTTCACGGGAAATTGACGGGAGGAAGGTTTGAGGTTGACGGGGGAATTTCCTCGCAGTTTATAACGGGGCTGCTGTTTGCGCTGCCGCTGTTGAACGAGGACAGCGAAATCGTACTCACCTCTCCCCTGCAATCCAAGCCCTACGTTGACATAACAATTGGTGTTCTGCGGGATTTCGGGTGCGAAATTTCTGAAACCAACACGGGTTATTTTGTCAAGGGAAATCAGCGGCTTGTGCCTTTTTCAGGCGCGGTTGAGGGAGATTTTTCACAGGCTGCGTTCTTTTATGTCGCGAACGCGCTTGGTTCTACGATTGAAATTGCGGGACTAAACAAAAACTCGCTTCAGGGCGATAAAGCTATCGTTGAAATCTGCAAAAATTCTGTCAACGGAGAAGCGTTTGAAATCGATTGCTCGGATATTCCGGATTTGGTGCCGATTTTATCCGTGCTTGGCTGTTTTTGTAACGGAACAAGCCGTATATTGAACGCCGCGCGGCTCAGAATAAAGGAGTGCGACCGTTTGGCGGCGATGGAAGACTGCCTGAATAAAATCGGCGGCAAAGTGAAATCTACTGCCGATACGCTTGAGATTGAGGGCGTGGGAACACTGAACGGCGGCGAAGTCGGCTGCTTTAATGACCATAGAATTGCGATGTCTATGGCAATTGCTGCAACTCGCTGCGAAAAACCTCTGATAATTCGCGGCGCAGAGTGCGTTTCAAAGTCTTTCCCGAACTTTTTCGAGGTTTACGGAGCGCTCGGAGGAAGTTTTGAGGAAATCTGATTAATTTGATAGGAGTTTGTTATGTCATCAAGTTTTAACGGCGGGATTAAATTCTCGATTTTCGGCGAAAGTCACGGAAAAGGCATCGGGGCAGTTCTGGATAATCTTCCTGCGGGCGAGCCGATTGACCTTGATAAAATCGGGGAATTTATGGCTCGGCGCGCCCCCAAAAAGGACGGCACGTCCACTATGCGTAATGAAAAGGATATTCCCGAAATTCTCTCCGGACTTTACGATGGGAAAACTACCGGAACTCCGCTTGCTGCCGTGATTTACAACTCTGACCAGCACTCCGGCGATTACGGAAATCTTATCAGCACGGCACGCCCCGCTCACGCTGATTATACGGGATTTTTGCGCTATAACGGTGCAAACGACCCTCGCGGAGGCGGGCATTTTTCGGGCAGACTGACTGCGCCGCTTTGCTTTGCGGGAGCGGTTTGCGCGCAAATTCTTGAGCGTCGCGGGATAACTGTCGGCGCGCATATTATAAAAATCAAAGACGTGACAGACGAGCGTTTTGACCCTGTAAACATTACCGCGGAGCAGCTCAATTCTGTTAAAAAGCGCGCTTTCCCTGTCACCTCAGATGAAGCCGAAGAGAAAATGCGCGAGGTTATAAATGCCGCGAGAATGGATTTGAACAGCGTCGGCGGTATTATCGAATGTGCAGCCGTAGGTTTTCCTGCGGGAGTTGGCTCACCGATGCTTGACGGGCTGGAGAACATCATCTCACGCTTGATTTTTGCAATTCCCGCTGTTAAGGGGATTGAGTTTGGCAACGGCTTCGACTGCACGGATTTGTTCGGCAGCGAAAACAACGATGAATTTTACGTTCGGGACGAAAAAATCCTCACAAAAACCAACAATCACGGCGGGATTCTCGGCGGAATAAGCTCGGGAATGCCGATTATTTTCAGAGTTGCGTTCAAGCCAACTCCTTCTATTTCCCGTCCGCAGAAAACCGTGGATTTCAAGGAAAAACGCGACACGGAGCTTGTTATAAAGGGCAGACACGACCCTTGCGTTGTGCCGAGAGCAGTTCCGGTTGTTGAGTCTGCAATGAATATCGCTTTGCTGTCTGCACTGATTGAAAACCCGAATATTTGAAAGGAGAATTTAGTGGAAGTACCAAGAATACGCGTATCCGAAATCGACGATATATGCGTTTTGATTTGTCATCTGATTTACTCGCTCGGCTGTCCGCTGTCAAAGGACGAGCTGATTGAAATAACCTCGCTTGAGGACGCGGTGAATTACTTCAACCTCACCGCCGCGCTGGAAAAGGCTTCGGGGCATTTGCTGAATGTCACAGACGTTGACGGAGAGCTTGTTTACTCAAACACCGCGATGGGAATAAAGGCAGCAAAAGACCTCGGCGCAGCGCTCCCGTTGTCGGTTCGCGACAAAATGTTCAAGGAAGCTGTTCGCGTTTACACTCGCGACGCGATGAAGAGAAACCGGTCTTTCCTTGCAGTTCGATACATCACAAATCCCGACGGAACCTGTACTTTGGGCGTTACGATTATGGACGAGGTTACAGCTCAGCCGAAATATTACCTTGAAATCGCCGCCGAAAATTCCGAAAACGCCGATTTCATCAAGAGTAAAATCAAACAAGACCCCAAAGCGTTCAAAGCTTATCTCGACAACTATTTTACATAAAAAACGGCAGTTTTCAGGCTGCCGTTTTCTTTTATTTTTCGAGCATTTTTTCAGCAAGCTCCGCCGCGTATTTGCAAAGCAGCGGGCAAGGACGCTTCTGATAATACTCGGGAGTTCTCGCTTCGGGCTGAGCCGATTTTTCGGGCTTTTCAAGACCGAGAAGCTCCTTGCAGATTATGCTGCCGTTGTCCTTTTTGAACTGCTCGGCAGCCGCGCGGATTTTCTCGTAAAGCGCTTTTTTGCCCTCGGTATCCTTCGGGTCGGTGTAAACGCAGGCTTGGCTCAGAACCATCACAATTCCCGAAAAACACCCGCAAACCTCTCTCATTCTGCCCATTCCGCCGCCAAAACCGCCCGAAATCTTCGCAAGCTGTTCTTCTTCCATACCGAAAAGGTCGGAATAAGCAAGCGTAACCGCCTGAGAGCAGTTGTAGCCGTTTGTGAAAAACTCGTAAGCCTTATCTCCCCTGCTCATTTGCAAAATTCCTCCACTGCATCGGCAATCGGGTCGGCAGCTTCGGTTTCCATAAGCTCCAGCATTCCGCTGTCAACAAGCTTTGCTACTTCGGGGTCAATCGGGAGCTTTGCAAGAACCTTGAGATTAAACTTCTTCGCGGTTTCGTCAATGTGACTTTCGCCGAACACGCTGATGTGCTTTCCGCAGTCGGGGCAAACCGCATAGCTCATATTCTCGACAAGACCGATAATCGGTACATTCATCATCTCAGCCATTTTAAGCGCTTTTCCGACAATCATCGAAACCAAATCCTGCGGAGATGTAACGACAATTATACCGTCAAGCGGGAGCGACTGGAAAACGGTGAGCGGAACATCGCCCGTTCCCGGAGGCATATCCACAAACATATAGTCAACATCGTCCCAGATAACGTCCGTCCAGAACTGCTTTACAGTTCCCGCAATAATCGGACCTCTCCAGACAACGGGAGCGGTTTCATCGGGGAGCAGCAGGTTTACGCTCATAACCTTAATTCCCTTTTTGGATTTTACAGGGAAAATCGCGTTTTGGTCGCCGGTTGCCTTGTCCTTGATGCCAAAAGCCTTGGGAACGGACGGACCTGTGATGTCCGCGTCAAGAACGGCGGTGTTGAACCCGCGTCTGTTCATCAGAACAGCGCTCATACATGTGACGAGGGATTTTCCCACGCCGCCTTTTCCGCTGACAACTCCAATCACCTTTTTGATGTTCGACAGCTCGTGCGGTTTCTCGAGAAAACTCTTCGGGTCACGCTCGGAACAGCTTTCCGAGCAGCTTGAACAATCATGTGTACACTCGCTCATTTTTTTCTTCCTTTCAGTTATATAAAATTATAATCATAAAAAGCTCACAGTTTTCTGAAATACACCAGAGAACGCTCGTCTTTTATGTAATTATCCTCTTCAAACGCCGAGTACTTTTCCAAATCATAGACCTTCGCCGATAAAACTATCTTCGCGGCAAGCATCTGCTCCGCCCATTGCCTTATCGCTTGCACAAGCGCAGCGATATGCCGAGAATGAATTGCCACAAGCACCTTGTTTGTGCCTTCGCTTATGATTTCCCGCAGCGAAGCTTCGGTTTTTTCAAGCGAAAGCGCGCTTCTGCCGTGAGTTTTGTTGTACTTGCAAATCGCTTCAGCGTCCTTGATTGTCGCAGGTCTTACGTTAAAATTGTACATAATTAACCCCGAATTTCATCGGCAAAACTGCTGCCGTTTATTTCGCCTTTTACTCCGAGAAGCTCGAGCACCGTTGCCGCGATATCGCAAAATCCCGCTCTTGTGCCGAGATTTGCGGGCTTAATCTCATTTCCGTAAATCAGCACCGGAATATACTCCCGCGTGTGGTCGGTACCGCTGTGGTAAGGGTCGCAGCCGTGGTCTGCGGTGATGATAAGAACGTCGTTGGGGAGCATTTTTTCTTTGAATTTTCCGAGCCATTCGTCAAACTCGTTCAGCGCGTTCGCGTAACCCAAAGCGTCGCGACGGTGACCGAACTGCATATCAAAATCTACAAGATTTGTGAAGCAAAGCCCGTGAAAATCCTTTTGCTGATAATCGGACGTTATTTCCATATCGACAGCGTTTCCTATTCTCCTGTCACAGTCCGAAACGCTTTTTCCCGCGAAAATGTCAAAAATCTTGCCGATTCCGATTGTATCAAGACCGTTTTCTTTCAGCACATCAAACATTGTGTTTTTCGGCGGAACAAGCGAAAAATCGTGCCTGCGGGAAGTTCTCTTAAACGGATGTTCGCCCTCGAAAGGACGCGCGATAACTCTACCCACAGCAAAATCACCCTGAAGAATTTCACGCGCGATTTCGCAGTATCTGTACAGCTCCTCCACGGGAACAACGTCCTCGTGCGCGGCAATCTGAAAAACGCTGTCCGCGGACGTATAGATAATCAACGCGCCCGTTTTTATGTGCTCCACGCCGTAATCCGCGATAACCTTCGTTCCCGAGTACGGCTTGTTGCAGAGAGTTTTTCTGCCGGTTCTGCGCTCAAACTCGCCGATAACCTCGCTCGGAAAGCCGTCCGGAAATGTCGGAAACGCTTTTTCGCTGACAAGTCCCGCAATTTCCCAATGTCCCGTGGTTGTGTCCTTGCCCTTGGAAAGCTCCGAAAGCCGCAGAAAAGCGCCCTCGGGAGCGGTTTCCTTTTCACCGACTTCAACTCCGTCGATGTTGAACAGCCCCATTTTCGCCATATTCGGGACATTCAGCTTTCCCGTGTTGAAGCACGAACGCAGAGTGTTCGCGCCCTTGTCACCGAAATCCGCAGCGTCGGGCATTTCACCCACGCCAAAGCTGTCCAGAACTATCAGAAAAACGCGCTTTGCCATTATTTCACCCTCTTATTCTGCGCTCGTCAGCAGCTTTACCGCCGAGCTTGTGCCAATCCTGTCGCAGCCCTCGTTCAAGAACATCTTGAGCTGCTCTTTCGTCTTAATTCCGCCCGCAGCCTTGATTTTCACATTCTTGCCGATGTGCTTTTTAAACAGACGGATATCCTCGATATCAGCGCCCGCCGTGCCAAAACCTGTCGAAGTCTTGATATAATCCGCACCCGCTTCGGTAACGCACTCGCAGAGCTTGATTTTTTCTTCCTCGGTGAGAAAACAGGTTTCGACAATTACCTTCAAAATCTTCTCTCCGCAGACGTATTTAAGCGCCTTTATCTCGTTTGTAACCGCTTCAAAATTTCCGTTTTTCACATCTGTGAGGTTAACCACCATATCTATTTCGGAAGCGCCGTTGTTGATTGCGCCGACAGCCTCGGAGCATTTTATCGCAGTTGTCGAATAACCGAGAGGAAAGCCGACAACCGTGCAGATATTCAGCTCGGGAAAGCTCACCGCGGCATATTCCACATAGCACGCGGGAATGCAAACCGACGCGGTTTTATAAATCATCGCTTCCTGACAAAGCGCGTCGATTTCGGCTTTTGTTGCCGTGGGTTTAAGCAAGGTGTGGTCAATATGCGGAAAAATCTCGGAATTGTTCATAATTTTACCTCAAAACAGTCTGAATGATTTCAGCGACAGAATGCCGCCTGCTTTAATTTTCAGCTTATGCTTGCCCGAAATCGGGGTCATTGTCGCAGAAAATGCCGCGAAATTCGACAAGCTGCCCGTTGTCGGAACATCAATTTCGGCGAGAATCTCGTTTTTATCTGCCTCCAAAATCAAAACCTTTGTTTTGGTTGAGGGATTTGAAACGATAATCTCAACGTTTTTCTCGCCCTTCATCGCGCAGTTTTCAAATGAAATCGAGCTTTGTGCATTGGCAAGCAGCGCGTATTCATTTAGCTGTTTGTCCGTCAGGAACTCAACTCCCACATATTCCCAAGAAGCCGCCGCGGGAACAGACTGCTTGATGTCAAGCCCCTGATAATTCTCGCCGTGAACCTTGATTTCAACCGTTCTCAGGATTTCTTCCGAGGACGAACCGACTTGAATTTCATAAGTACCCGCGAAAACCGTCCGGCAGTTTTTGTTCAAATCCCACAGCGCAAGGTCTGCAATATCAAACGACAGCGTTATCGGAACAGCCTTTTCCGTCGGAACGAAAACTCTCTTAAACGCCTTGAGCTCTTTAAACGGAACAGCGCTCGAAAACTCAGGCGACTTCACATAAAGCTGAACAACCTCGTCCGAGTCGAAAATTCCGATATTCTTCACCTCAAAAGTAACCTCGCAGCGCTCGTTCGGCTCGAAGCATTTCTTGTTGAGTTTAAGCGCGCTGTATCGGAAAGCTGTGTAGCTCAAGCCGTGACCAAACGGGAAAACAGGCTCCCCGCAATAATAGCGATAAGTGCTTTCAGTTCTGATGATGTTGTAATCCTTGATACTGCCAAGTTCGTTTTCAGAAGCGTACCAAGTCATCGGACAGCGGCCTGCGGGCGATATTTCACCGAACAAAACCTTTGCCACTGCCGCTCCCATTTCGGGACCGTTATGACCGGTGTGCAAAACCGAATTAAAGCGGCTGTCAACCGCGTAAGGATACCCCGAAACGTACAAAAGCACAGCATTTTCGTTGAGCGAAAGAACCAAATCCGACAGCTTCTGCTGACGCTCCGTCACGCTCAGCGTTTTTCTGTCAACGTTTTCTCTTGCACCGATAAGCGGGTGATTTCCGAGAACCAGCAAAACATTATGCGCCTCGGTTACAGCCTTTCTCACCCTGTCAAAGCCCGATGAAAACAGCTCCATACTGAACATAGAATTTGCTTTTGGCTTGATTTTATCGGTAACCTCAACCTGTCCGCACTCGTTTATGAAAAGGTATCTTCCCTGCCAGTTTTTCAGACGGCACTCTTTCTCGCATTTCTCAACGATAAACTGTTCCTTTACAAACCAACCGTAAGGCTCGTCTGAAACGCATTTTATCACGCCGTTATCGGCAAGCGCTCCG
>SFJQ01000078.1 GCA_004555855.1 [Eubacterium] saphenum
CAGGTGAGAATTATTCCGCCGATGAAAACGACGGTGCTGACAATCGTGCCGCCGTTGAACGGATTAAAGCCGCTCACAGCCGCGCTGATGACGAAAAACAGCAAAAATCCGAAGCCCAAGATGTCGAAAATTATCCCCAGCACCAGCGAAATCATAAGCGGCACTGTCGAGAAAGCCATAATTCCCTCGATTGAGTACTTGAACAGCTTCCAAAACGACCATTTTGTTTCGCCCGCGGCGCGCTGAATGTTCTCGTATTCGAGCCACTTCGTTTCAAAGCCAACCCAGCCGAAAATACCCTTTGAGAAGCGGTTGTACTCGGACATCGAGAGGATTGCGTCGCAAACCTGCCGCGTCATCATTCGGTAGTCGCGCGCTCCGTCAACGATTTCGGTTGTGGAGATTTTTCGCATAAGCCCGTAAAACCGCCGCGCGAAAAACGAGCGGATAGGCGGCTCGCCCTTGCGGTTGACGCGGCGCGTGGCAACGCTGTCATAGCCGTTTTCGATATGACCGTACATCTCGGGGAGCAGCGCGGGCGGGTCCTGCAAATCCGCGTCCATCAGCACGACAAAATCGCCCTTTGCCTTTTGGAAACCCGCGTAAATCGCCGCTTCCTTGCCGAAATTCCGCGAAAACGAAACCAAGTGTACGCGCTCGTCCTTTTCACGAAGTTCCTTCACAACCTGAACGGTCTTGTCCTTTGAGCCGTCGTTCACGAAAACAAATTCCAGCTCCACGCCCTTTTGATGAAAAAACGCTTCCTGCTTGATTGTTTCCGCGTAAAAAAGCGGCACACTTTCCTCTTCGTTATAACAAGGGACAATTATACTGAGAGTTTTGTCAAATGTATTCAAAACTGATACCAATCCTTTAAAATATTACACATTTTCCGAAGAAACGTTATTGTTTTCAACGGGCGGAGCTTTGTCGATATACTCGGCTGCAAGGATTTTTATGTCAAACGGGGAGAAAACCCTTGAGTACGGGGTAAAGGGGTTTAAAATCGCGTTTTTTCCTTTGATTGACATAAAGAACCGCGCCGTGTTGACGCGCAGAACGTCAAACTTGTTCTTCTCGGGAGTAACGAGAGCTTTTATTCTCTCGGGATTTGTGAAAAACGGAACGATTGCTTTTCCGTCCTTCTGAAGCATAAGGATACCGAGAGTATCCTCGCCGTTTGCGTTTTTCACGCCGGTAAACTGCCCGACCATCAGAATTTCCGATGTCATCAGGTCGGGAAGCAGCTTGCTCCATTTGATGAGCGTTTTGTCCTCGTTTGCCTCGAGAATACGCTCCTCAAGCTCCTTGTTAAGCCCGCTCAAATCCTCAAGCCAATCCATTTTTTCTTCAGCCATAATTCTCCTCGTTATCTAACCTTATCGGCGTTTTCCCTGACAATCTTCGCGATAACCTCGTCGAGCGGCGAAGCGCCGAGGTCGCCGTCCTTGCGTGAACGCAGCGCAACCGTTTTGTCCTCGACTTCCTTATCGCCGACGATGAAGAAATAGGGGATTTTTTCAAGCTGAGCCTGACGGATTTTATAGCCGATTTTTTCGTTTCTGTTGTCAACAAATGTGCGTATTCCAAGACCTTCCAGACGCTTTGAGATATTCTCCGCGTACTCCTTTGCACGGTCGGTGATGGGGAGGATACGAACCTGCTCGGGGCTCATCCACAAAGGAAGCGCGCCCGCATACTTCTCAATGAGGTAAGCAAGCGTTCTCTCATAGCAGCCCAGCGATGTGCGGTGAATGATGTAGGGGTGCTTCTTTGTGCCGTCAACATCGACATACTCCATACCGAATTTCTCCGCAAGCAGCATATCAATCTGAATAGTAACAATCGTGTCTTCCTTGCCGTAAACATTGTGATACTGGATATCGAGTTTCGGTCCGTAGAACGCGGCTTCGTCTATACCGATTGTATAATCAACGCCGAGGTCGTCGAGAATTGTCTTCATAGTAGCCTGCGCGGTTTCCCACTGCTCCGCGGTACCCTCGTACTTGTTCTTGGGATTTGCGGGGTCCCACTGCGAGAAGCGGAATGTGCAGTCCTCCAGCATTCCCACGGTATCGAGCATATATTTCGCAAGCTCCAGACAGCCCTTGAACTCCTCCTCAAGCTGTTCGGGACGGAGAATATAGTGTCCCTCGGAAATGGTGAACTGGCGAACGCGGATAAGTCCGTGCATCTCGCCGCTGTCCTCGTTTCTGAAAAGCGTGGAGGTTTCGGTGAGTCGCATCGGCAAATCGCGGTAAGAACGCTGTCTGTTGAGGAAAACCTGATACTGGAACGGGCAGGTCATCGGGCGCAGCGCGAAGCACTCCTTGGTTTCATCGTCGGGGTCGCCCATAACGAACATTCCGTCAAGATAGTGGTCCCAGTGTCCCGAGATTTTATACAGCTCGCGCTTTGCCATATAGGGAGTTTTCGTGAGCTGGCAGCCGCGCTTGTACTCCTCGTCCTCAACCCAGCGCTGAAGTATCTGAATAACCTTCGCGCCCTTCGGGAGAAGTATAGGCAAGCCCTGTCCGATATAATCAACGGTTGTGAAATATTCGAGTTCACGGCCGAGCTTGTTGTGGTCGCGCTTTTTCGCTTCTTCAAGAGCGGTGAGGTGCGCGGCAAGCTCGTCCTTTGACGGGAAAGCCGTGCCGTAGATACGGGTGAGCATCTTGTTCTTCTCGCTTCCGCGCCAGTAAGCGCCGGTAACCGAAGTGAGCTTGTACGCTTTAACGGGAGAAGTTGACATCAGGTGCGGGCCCGCGCACAAATCCGTGAAATCGCCCTGCTTGTAGAACGAGATATTCTCGCCCTTATCGGCGTGTTCCTTGCAAAGCTCAACCTTGTAAGGCTCGCCCTGTTCCTCGAGGAACTTTATCGCCTCATCGGGAGCGAGCGAAAACTGCTCGATTTTAATGCTCTCCTTGACAATTTTCTTCATCTCGGCTTCAATTGCGCTGAGAGTATCGGTTGTGAAGGGAGTTTCGGTATCGAAATCGTAGTAAAATCCGTTATCGATAGCGGGACCGATCGCGAGTTTAACATCGGGGAACAAGCGCTTGACAGCCTGTGCGAGAATATGCGACGCGGTGTGGTTAAAAGCGCGCTGTCCTTGTTCATCGGCGAAAGTGAGGATATTGAGCGTGCAGTCCTTTTCGAGCTTTGTTCTCATATCGCAGACTGTGCCGTCGATTTCCGCAGCGCAGGCAGTCTTTGCTAACCCCAGCTCTCTTGCCGCGTCAAAAGCGGAAATTCCCGCTTCAAACTCTTTGATTTCCCCGTCTTTAAGTTGTACCTTAATCATAAAAAATTCCTTTCCGACAAGCTATACAAACGCCTGTCCGATAAAATTTGCGCCAAGGCTATTATTGCCAAAGCGGATATACATTATTATTCTACAACTTTTAAGTCAAAATGTCAAGACAAAGCCTGATTTTTTGATAAAAATAGCCAAAATTTTCCGAAAACCCTTGACAATCGCACGGAAATGTTATAGAATATAGTTGGATAGGTGTGAACGGAAAAAGCATTTCGCATTATCGGGAATGTCGAGAGGTTTTTAAAGCGAGCGCGTGTCCGAAACGTTTTCCGAGAGCAACAGTTCTTAGGGAACAGCAGACGCGGTAAATTGGTTCCTAGCGCAGTACGAAGCTGTAAGCCGAGCGGAGAAGACGTTCAGGTTCACGGCTTTGATTGGGTAAACCTGCTGATTTAAGAGCGTTGTGTCACGGCAAAAGGCGGCTGTATCACGAGAGGTTTCTTCACAATCGCGATACAACCGCTTTTTTTATGCCTTTTTTCGCCGCGAGTGCCTCCGGCGGCAAGCCTTTTGAAAAAGGCTTGAGCGAAAACTTTTGTACGCTTCGCGGTTGGAATGAGCAGGTTTGCGCGTTTCCTCCGCAATTTTGTTTGCTTCGCTCAGTGCCTCCGGCTTGAGCGAAAACTTTTGTACGCTTCGCGGCGGGAATGTCAGATTTCTTCGGGTTTTTCAGCTTTTTCCAGCAGCATTTTATAGCTCAAATCAATCGCGAAAGCTCCAAGCGGCGCCGTTATCACAATTGCAAGAACAGCTACCGTAAGCACCGCGTCCCCGCAGGAAAGCCCCAGCGCCAGCGGAATACCGCCGATTGCTGCCTGAACCGTTGCTTTCGGCGTATAAGCAAGCATCGTGAAAAGCCGCTCTTTCAGCGAGAATTTCGTCCTCAAAAGGCACACGAAAACTCCCGCCATTCTGAACGCAAGCGCGCAGAAAATCAAAAGTACCGCGCCCGCGCCGACATTTCCGAGATAGCCGATATTTACCGTCGCGCCGACCAGTACAAACAGGAAAACCTCTGCGGCAACCCACATTTTCCCGAATTTCTGAGAAATGCGCTTTGCGGCTTCTTCGCGCTTTTTGCGTAAGCCCACGCCCATAAACATAATCGCGATAAGCGCGGAAAACGTGATTGCTGTCGTGAGGCTGTCCTCGAAAGCGGCGAGAAGAAACGAAATGCTGAGGATAATCAGCACCTTGATTGTATCGCGGATATGCACCTTTTTAAAGAAAAACGCAAGCCCAAATCCCAGCAAAAGTCCCGCTCCCGCGCCGAGCAGAATTGAAATCGGGATATTTACGAAGGTGAGCGCGGAGGCGTCTTTTCCCTGCATAAGCCCCGTAAACGTTGTGAAAAGCACGATTACATACACGTCGTCAACAGACGCTCCCGCGAGAATTAGCTGCGGAATACCCTTTTCCGTGCCGTAGCCCTCGTCCATCAGCTTCACCATTCTCGGCACGACAACCGCGGGTGAAACCGCCGCCAGAACCGCTCCGAGCACTGCCGCTTCAAGGTACGAAACACCCATAAACATCGGCGCGAAAATCACCACTCCCAGCAGCTCAAAGCTCGCGGGAAGAAAGCACATCAGAAAAGCAGGTCTGCCGATTTTTTTCAATCCGGACAGGTCAAGCCCGAGTCCCGCTCTTGTCAGGATTATGATGAGCGCGATTTTCCGAAGCTGCGCGGAAATGCCGAGAATGCTCTCGTCCAGCAAATTCAGCACAAACGGTCCGAGAACAATTCCCGTTATCAGCATTCCGAGAAGCCCCGGAAGCTTGATTTTCCGGCAAATCCAGCTTGTTGACATTCCCACAAGCAAAATAAGCGCGATACTTAACAGCATAATTTACCTCCAAATAAAAAAGCCGACAACTCCCGCGTAATCGCAGAAGTCATCAGCCTTTAGCGGTTTGAGCAAATGCTCGGGGAGAACCTCATTCCCCTATTATTTTTTCAGCTTTTTCTTGCCTATTTTGATAATCTGAAGAATGGCGGGATTGAGAACAAGGTTTACGCCAAGCTCGATGAGGAAGTTTATTCCGACAAGCCCGACAATCATATATACGAATGTATTCTCGAAGCCGAGTCCTGCACCCCACGCCTGTACGGTGTCGTAGAAGAACAGCCGGCAGCCGAGAAGGAAAATTCCCGTGTTGACAATCGGCGCGGTTATCGATGAAACCAGAACCGCAGCTACCTGATTTTTCTTCGCGACAAGTCGATAAACAAGTCCCGCGCAAAGTCCCGCCATTGCGCCTTTTACAAGCACGGTTGCGATAGTTCCCGGAATGTTTATCGCGAGAAATGCCGCTGCGTCGCCCGTGAGCAGAACCGCAACTCCGAATACAAGTCCGAGCCACGCTCCCGTTTTCCAGCCGTAAAGCGCCGCTCCCACAACTATGGGAACGAGAGTGAGAGTAATGCTGAATGTGCCGAACCTCAGCGCCATCGAAACAAACTGCAAAACAACAACAATCGCTGTCAGCAGACCTATTCCGACAATGGTCGAGGTCGAGATTTTTTTGCCCTTTGAGGGCGTGTTTTTTGTGTTTTCCATAGAAAACTCCTTTGCTGGCGCTTGAATCTTCTTCAATGCACCGCGGGTATATATATTTACAGGAAAATCCCGCAGACCCCAAAATCATCGGTTTTTCTTGTAAATTGCAAGAAGTCCGTTCAAGATAAGGTTTTCATCAAGGATAAATTCGGTTTTGCAAAGCGGGTTGATGACGGAGGAAAAGCCGCCTGTCGCGACAACCGTGCATTTTTCGCCCATTTCCTCCTCAAAACGCTCAACCATTCCGTCAAGCATAAAAGCACTTCCGTAAAGCAATCCCGCGCGCATACTGTCGATAGTATTCGTGCCGATAACGCTTCTGATAGGCTCGCCCGAAACCCCGATTAACGGAAGCGCCGCGGTTTTCGAGGAAAGCGCTTCTGCGGAGATTTTGATGCCGGGAGCGATTATTCCCCCGAGAAACGCGCCCGTTTTATCGACAGCGAATATTTTTGTCGCCGTGCCGAGGTCGATTATGATAACGGGCAGCGGGTAGTTTTCCTTTGCCCCGACAGCGACAGCAACCATATCCGCGCCAAGAGAAACAGGCTCGTCGATTTTGATGTTCAGACCGGTTTTCAAGCCGGGACCTACGGTCATCACGCGGCAGCCGCAGATTTTCTCGACAGCGGGCTTAATCTGGACGGTGACGGGCGGTACAACCGAGGACAAAATCGCGCCGGTTACGGATTTCGGAGAAATTTCGTACAGGCGGAGAATATCCGCGAGAGAAACGGCGTATTGGTCTTCCATACGGTAGATATCGGTGGAAATCCGCGACTCAAAGACAAGAGAGCCGTTTTCGTCAAAACAGCCGATTGTGGTGTTGGTGTTGCCGACGTCGATGGTTAAAATCATAATTTTCACCTTTTACTAAAAATTGAATATAAAGCGCAAATTCTGTAAATATTATACCACAAATCGCCGAGAATTTCAAGCGAAATTTTGTAAAAATCGAAGTAAAGAATACCGAGAGTATAAAGAGAAAGAAAAAAGAGATGAAAAATGCAAAAAACCTCTTGACAAGCGCTGATAAATAAGGTATAATGATTTAATGTTGATAGCTTTGTAGGGGATAACTATACCCATACCGAGATATACAGAAAAATAATGAGGAGGA
>SFJQ01000079.1 GCA_004555855.1 [Eubacterium] saphenum
CAACCCGGAGGGTCTGCATTATCTTAGCAAGCAGACTGTTTTTACTCCTATCGGGCAAAAAACAGTAAATCGCTTGTTAGGGGTTGCCCCTAATACCCCAATAAGAAAGGATTTTCTATATGACAGAATTTATCTTATTCATCGTCGGACTTTTGCTTGGCGGCTGTATAGGCGTTGTCTTTATGTGCTGCCTGCAAATCAACCGACTTTACAAAACCGATTCTATGAAAAAGGAGGTCGAAGCAAATGAAAAGAAGAACTGTTAAAAAGCAGTTTTGGTTTTCCCGTGACGAAGCACAGGACTTACAGAAGAAAGCCAAGAAAACCTGCCTGACCGAAGCCGCACTTGTGAGATTGCTTGTGCGTGGGTACGAGCCGAAGGAGCGACCTGACGAGCGTTTCTATGATGTGATGCGTCAGTTATCCTCTATCGGCAACAACATCAATCAGCTTGCGGCACAGGCAAACTCACTCAGCTTTGTCGATGCACAGAAACTTCAGAAAGAAGCCGATCGCTGGCATAAGTTTCAGGCGGATGTGGAGCGACAGTTTCTCCGTCCCGAAAAGAGTGAGATGAAATGGCAGTAAGCAAGATATGGAAAGTGACAGCCCGCCTTGACCAAGTGATTGACTATGCGACCAATCCCGAAAAGACGGCGGCAAAAGAATATTCGCCGGAGCAGTATCAGGCGCTTGCCGATGTTTTGCAGTACGCCAAGGACGAGGAAAAGACCGAGCGAGAGTTTTATGTAGGCGGCATTAACTGTAATGCTTCGACTGCCCGTGACCAGTTCGTAACGGTTAAGGAGCAGTTTGACAAATGCGACGGTATCCAAGCCTATCACGGGTATCTGAGCTTTAAGGACGAACCGAATATCACTCCCGAATTGGCACAGCAGATCGGGACGGAATTTGCCAAGCGTGTGTGGGGCGACAGATTTCAGGTCGTGGTAACAACCCACCTGAACACCAAGCACCTGCATTGCCACTTTGTTGTGAACTCCGTTTCCTTTGTTGACGGAAAGCGTATGCAGAACAACGAGAAGCATTGGCGGTATTTCCGGCACATTGCAGACGAGCTTTGCAGACAGCACCAGCTTGATGTGATTGAAAATCCGAAGCGTGGCACAGGCAAAAACTACTATGCCAGGAAGCTCCACGAAGCAGGGATGCCCAACTATGTGGACTCTGCAAAAGCTGTGATTGATGAAGCGATTTCAAAGAGCAACAGTTATGCCGATTTCAAATATTTTCTCCGCCAGATGGGAGCGTCCTTTGACGATTCCCCGAACCACAAGTATCAGGTACTAAGGGTAAAGGGATACCAAAAGAATATCCGACTGACAAGGCTCGGTGATGACTATTCCCTCGACCGCATAAAGGAGCGTATCTATGAAAACCGGAACAGAGTTCGGTTAGAGCCGTTCCAAAAAAGCTATTACTACCGCCCGAAGCAATATGTCCTTTTGACACGGGAGCATAAGATACGAAAGGTCGGCGGGCTGTACGGACTGTACCTTCATTACTGCTATAAGTTAGGCTATCTGCCGAAGTATCAAAAACAAAATCCGGCTCGGCTCCATTATCTTCTCCGTGAAGATCTGATGAAGCTCGACCAAATAACCGCACAGGTAAGGCTGCTCGGCAGAGAACACATCTCTACCTCCGAGCAGCTTTTCTCATATAAGTCAAAGGTGGAGGACGAAATCAAAACCCTTACTGCCGACAGAACACATCTCCGAAACGAAATACGAAAAGTAAATATTGATGATGATTTGCTGTCCGGCAAAAGGCAACAGATTTCAGCCTTGTCCGAAAGACTCAAAGAACTCCGCAAGGAAGTTCGGCTCTGTGACGGTATCGCTGAGCGCTCCGGCGTTATGCGGGAGAACTTAAATGCGGTGCTTGCAGATGAAGAAAAAATCAAGAACAACAGAAAGGAGAACCGTGATTATGAACACAGGCGGTGACGCAGCGGAACAGGTTGTCAGGCTTTCGCTTGAAGGCTTTGAAGTAGCTGCAAAACTAACGGGAACGGCGGCGAAGGAGCTGACCGTTCTTCTTGTTTCTGTGCTGAAGCAGGAACAGAAAACCAAAGGCAAAGCACGCCTTACCAATATGCTCAAATCGGGAAAGGAACTCAAGGTCTTTTCCGTTCCGAATAAAGACCTGAAGAAGTTTACCGAACAGGCAAAGAAGTACGGTGTGCTTTACTGTGTGCTGAGGGACAAATACAGCAAGGACGATAACGCCCCGGTGGATATTATCGCCCGTGCGGAGGACGCTTCTAAAATTCAGCGTATCTTCGACCGCTTTGAACTCGGCAATGTTGATAAGGGTTCCATCGTTGCCAATGCGGAAAAGAGCATTGCCCAGCGTGAGGAGCTTGCAAACGAAGTGCCGACCAAATCAAAGGGCGAAAGGATTGTGGAGGAAGCAATGGGAAAGCCCATTCAGAAGGACGGGGCATCTCACGAAAACCCCACGGTCGCCAAGACGGACAAAAACCCTCCGTCAAGGCAAAGCTCCGCCGAGGTCGATGGTAAATCTGATAAGGGTATTTCCAAATCAGCCGAAGAAAAGCCTTCCGTCCGTGAAAAGCTCGAACGGTATAAGGCACAGGCTAAAACGGAAAAAGAAGCAGACCGCACCGACCTTGATAAATCGGGAGAAAAGCCCAAGTCCCAAAACCGCACCAATCAGACCACCCATCAGCAACCCAAGAGAAAGAAAAACAGAAATAAAAACAAAGCGAGGTAATCTACAATGACTAATAATTTCAAACCGAATAAGGGCGGCTACAGACAGCCGCAGCTTTCCCCCGAAGAATGGAAAGCAAAGAAACAGGCAGAAAAGGACGCCGTTTATCAGATGATTGACGATACGGCGACCGCAATCGTTCAGGACGGCGAAAAGTTCAGAGGCTTTCTTGATACACAGGCAAGGCTCGACCGCTATTCCGCCGCAAACGCTCTGCTCATTTATAACCAGTACCCCAAAGCCACCCAGCTTAAAGACTTCGGTGACTGGGCGGAGGAAAAGGTATCTATCAATAAGGGTGCAAAGAGTATCTCCATTCTGGAACCCGTTGAGTACACAAAGGCGGACGGAACACCGGGCGTTTCCTACAATGTCAAAAAAGTCTTTGATGTATCGCAGACCAAGGGCAGACAGACTCCGGCTCCTACCGTCAACCGTGATCCGCAGGCTCTCGTTGCCGTGATGATTGACACATCTCCGGTTATCGTGGAGGTCGCACCCGAACTTCCGCATCCGCAGATGGGAGCCTTTTATGATAATGAGAAGCAGACGCTTTTTGTCAAGAAAGATATTGGCGACAGCGTTGCTCTCTGCCAGTGCGTAGCGCAGGAACTCGGCCACGCACAGCTTTCTATCGACAGCGACTCTTACAGTCGCAAGGATATGGGCTTTCAGGCAATGTGCGTCGGCTATATGCTCTGCAAAAAGTACGGCGTGGACACCAAAAACTTTGCTATCAACCGTATCCCGGAGGAATGGAAGAACAAAGAGCCGAAGGAAATCCGTGCGGAGCTTTCCAAAACCCGCACGGCTATGAATGAAATCCATTCCCGTGTATCCGAGGAGATGTACCGCCAAAAGCAGGAACGCTCCAAAGACCGTGACAGCAGATAACGGAGGTAAAGAGAAATGAGAGAACGCCAGCACTTTGTCGCTTTGGACGAATATGAACACGGTATCGTGATTGACTCCCTCAATGAGAAGCGCAACGACCTTCGCAGCGAGGGCAAGTCTACCGACGCCGTTGATGAACTGATCGTAAAGGTCGGTCACGCCCCGCAAAAGAAGTTCAAGGTGATAGAAAAGGAAAAACAACGCCGAGATGAAGCAAGATGATAAGCAGTCTGCTGTCATTCTTTCCGTAATCGGCATACTTCCCGTAGTCTGGCTTGCGTTGTTGATTGCACCGTCCGTTAAAGGCGGCTTGCCGGAGATACTTCCGAAGTTGATGACAGTATTTAATAACCCGTTCCAAATAGAGCTTTGCGAGGACAGCCTAAAAACTGTCCTCGTTTTGCTTTTGTGCTACGGCTTCGGTATCGGCATTTATTTCTCAACACGCAGGAATTACAGACGCCGGGAGGAACACGGCTCGGCAAAATGGGGCGATGCACGAGCTGTCAATAAGAAATACTGCCAAACGCCCAAAAGCGAAAACAAGCTGATGACTCAGAATGTGAGCATCGGACTTAACGCCAAAAAGCACAGGCGCAATCTTAACACCCTTGTGTGCGGCGGTTCGGGCGCAGGCAAAACCCGATTTTACTGTAAGCCAAATCTGATGCAGTGCAACTCATCATTTGTGATACTCGATCCGAAAGGCGAAATTGTCCGGGATGTCGGAAAGCTGCTTGAAGCAAAGGGGTATGAGATTAAGGTTCTTGACCTTATCTCTATGGAAAAGAGCCATTGTTACAACCCCTTTGTCTACTTGCGCAGTGACAACGATATTCAAAGACTTGTGACCAACCTTTTCAAGAGTACCACGCCGAAGGGTTCTCAAAGCAACGATCCCTTTTGGGACACGGCAGCGTCAATGCTTTTGCTTGCACTTGTATTCTATCTTCATTACGAAGCTCCTGAAGATGAACAGAATTTTGCAATGATAATGGAAATGCTCAGAGCCGGTGCGATTGAGGACGAGGAAGAACCAAGACCTTCGCCCCTTGATAATCTCTTTTCCGAACTGGAATATGAGAACCCCGACCATATCGCACTCAAGTATTATCATTCCTACCATTCAGGCTCGGCAAAAACGCTGAAATCCATTCAGATTACCCTTGCCGCCCGTTTGGAGAAATTCAACCTTGAAAGCCTTGCTTCACTCACCTCAACCGATGAGCTGGAGCTTGAAACTCTCGGTGAAAAGAAAACGGCACTATTTGCCCTGATACCTGATAACGATACGAGCTTTAACTTTTTGGTATCTATCCTTTACACACAGCTTTTTCAGCAGTTATTCTATTCCGCCGACCATATTCACGGCGGCAGCCTGCCTATCCCTGTTCATTTCCTGATGGACGAGTTTGCCAATGTTAGCTTGCCTGATGACTTTGACAAGATACTTTCCGTTATGCGTTCTCGCTCGGTATCTGTCAGTATCATATTGCAGAACTTGGCACAGCTCAAAGCACTGTTTGAAAAGCAGTGGGAAAGCATCGTGGGTAACTGCGACGAGTTTTTGTATTTAGGCGGCAACGAACAGTCCACACACAAATATGTGAGCGAGCTGCTCGGCAAATCCACGATTGATACCAACACCTACGGCAAAAGCGAAGGTCGAAGCGGAAGTTATTCAACCAACTACCAAATCAGCGGTCGAGAGCTGCTAACCCCGGACGAGGTTCGTATGCTTGATAACCGTTACGCAATTCTCTTTATCCGTGGCGAGCGTCCGGTGCTTGATTTCAAATACGATATTCTCAAGCACCCCAATGTGGCGCTGACCGCAGACGGAAAAGCCGGCGTTTACGAACACGGCGAAGTGAAGTCCGATGTCGCTACCATCGAGCTTCTGAGCTTTGATAAATTCAAGGCTCCCGAAACAGAAGTTGCAGAAACCAATTACGAACTCCTCTCAGATGAGGACTTTGAAAATGATTAAATTTATGGAGGTAAACACAATGAATATTTTTAAGAAAACCAACAACAAGGAAACCAAAAAGCTGCCTATGACCGGAAAGGTCAAAAAGGGCTTTCGTGCCTACTGTGCCGTTGTGCTTTGTATGGCACTTATCGGCTGTATGTCTATGACCGCATTTGCGGCAGGCGGAGATCCGCTGACCGTTATCAACAATCTGTCCGATTTCATTTTCGGACTCATCCGTGCAATCGGGCTTATCCTGCTCGGCTTCGGTATTGTTCAGGTCGGTCTTTCCCTGAAATCTCACGATCCTTCGCAGAGAGCCAATGGCTTCCTTACCCTTGCAGGCGGTGTCATCATCACCTTTGCAAAGGAAATTCTCACTCTCATTACGGGTTAAGCAAGGAAACACTCAAAAGGGGCATATCCGAAAAATCGGGTATGCCCCAAATTTGTAAAGGAGGTGCGTCAATTTGAGTGATAACTGGGTTGTGCAAAATCTCGAAAACGCCCTTGAAACTTGGAATGAGAAGCTATCTGAAATATGGACGCTTATCACAACTACACCGCAGAACTTCAAAGGCGGCGGTATATGGAGCGTGATTGTCAATATAAACGGCGCTGTCCAGGCTATCGGCTTGGCACTGCTCGTTTTGTTTTTCGTAGTCGGTATGGTAAAAACCTGCGGTTCGTTCTCCGATGTGAAGAAACCGGAACACGCACTGAAGCTATTTATCAGGTTCGCTCTTGCCAAAGGTGCTATCACCTACGGTATGGAGCTGATGCTGGCGCTATTCAATATCGTACAAGGTACGATTACAACAATTATGAACGCCGCAGGCTTCGGCTCGCCGCAGCAGACAACGCTCCCGGCTGAGATGGTAACGACAATCGAGGACTGTGGCTTTTTTGAGAGCATTCCGCTATGGGCGGTAACGCTTATCGGCGGTCTGTTCATTACAGTCCTTTCGTTCCTGCTTATTATGACTGTTTACGGGCGTTTCTTTAAGCTGTATATGTATACGGCACTTGCCCCGATTCCGCTTTCAACCTTTGCGGGAGAACCCTCGCAGAATGTGGGCAAGTCCTTTATCAAGAGCTACTGTGCAGTTTTGCTTGAAGGTGCGGTCATCGTGCTTGCCTGCATTATCTTCTCGGTGTTCGCTTCATCGCCGCCTGTTGTAGATACAAGTGCGGCAGCCGTAACGCAGGTGTGGGCATATATCGGAGAGCTTGTCTTTAATATGTTGGTACTCGTCGGCTCAGTTAAGATGAGCGACCGCATTATCCGAGAAATGATGGGACTGTAAGGAGATTTTGCAATGAAACAAACAACACGAAGA
>SFJQ01000080.1 GCA_004555855.1 [Eubacterium] saphenum
GGCGTTCCTATGCCGATGTTAACCTTTGTGAAGAACTCGCTCGAAAGCGTATCCGAGATACTTCTCGCGAGCTTTTCGAGGTCCTTGACGTCGATGTTGTTCTTGACTTCCTTTACGAGAACGATATCGGTTTCGGTGATGTTGAAAACGAAATCCTTGTTCTTGTCGGGGAACAGGTTCTGGATAACGTCATAAGCGGAAACGTCGTTTGACGCGATTACGCTTATGAGGAAAACAACTCGTCCGATATCGCCGTTGAAGTGCAGCTCTCTTGCCTTTAATGTAATATCACCCGGAAGAACGTTGTCGAGGATTATGTTCTTGACGAAGTTGTTTCTGTCGTACTTTTCGTCATAGTACTGCTTGATGCCGAGCAGCGAGATTGAGATAAGTCCCGCGAATTTAGCGGCAGCTTCGTCCGTGCCCTCAACAAAAACGGCATAATCGGGCTTAACGTGAACGCCAAACGGCTTGTAGGTATAACCGTCGCGTATAAACACCTCGTGCGAGTCGGAAAGCTCGATTGAGAAAAAGTCGCTTCCGCTGCCGACTTTGGTTAAATCGGAGCAAGCGATGACCGTGCCGTTTTCGTCAATCACGCCGATGACTCTGTTTATCGCGTCCTTCATCTGATGAACAATTCCCTGGAAAAGCCTGTTTGACATCTTGATTTACCTCTTTCTTTTTATGAACCGAAGCAGTCCTTGTTTAATAATGGGGTAAAATTGCACAGTTTAAACCCCTTATTTTTGTGCCTATCTCTATTGTACTAAAAAACTCAAAAAAAATCAAGTGTTTTTTAGGTAAAATGTAAAATTTCCTTGTTTTTTTTGATTATTATTGAAAAAAGTGGAAAAAAGGTATATAATATACTTATATTATTATGCCTTTTGTGCATTTTACAAATTTTACCAACAAAGAAAAGGAAGAAATCCAATGGAAAAGAAAAAGTATTATATAACCACACCGATTTATTATCCCTCGGGAAATCCCCACATCGGACACTGCTATACAACCGTTGCCTGCGACACGATTGCGCGTTTCAAGCGTATGCAGGGCTATGACGTAATGTTCCTCACGGGTACGGACGAGCACGGAATGAAAATCGAGCAGAAGGCAAAGTCGCTCGGCGTTACCCCGAAGGAGTACGTTGACCCGATTGTCGCGAATTTTAAGAAGCTCTGGGACGTTATGGGCATAAGCCATGACCGTTTTGTCCGCACAACCGACGATTATCACGTTAAAACCGTGCAGACGATTTTCAAGAAACTCTACGACAAGGGCTATATCTACAAGGGCGAGTACACCGGAAAATACTGCACGCCCTGCGAGAGCTTCTGGACGGAGAGCCAGCTCGATGAAAACGGCTGCTGTCCCGACTGCCACAGACCGGTTATCGACGCGCACGAGGAGGCGTACTTCCTCAAGGTTTCGGATTTCGCGGATAAAATCGAGAAATTCCTCACCGAAACCGATTATCTGCGCCCGAAATCCCGCGTGAACGAAATGGTGAACAACTTCATCAAGCCGGGACTTGAGGATTTGTGCGTTTCGAGAACCTCTTTCACCTGGGGTATTCCCGTAACCTTTGACGAAAAGCACGTTGTTTACGTCTGGGTTGACGCGCTCGCGAACTATATCAGCGCGCTCGGCTATGAAAACGACGCTTATGACGATTTCGACAAATTCTGGCCCGCGGATATGCACATGACGGCAAAGGAAATCGTGCGTTTCCACTCGATTGTGTGGATAATCATACTGATGATGCTGGATTTGCCGCTGCCGAAGATGCTTTACGGTCACGGCTGGATTAACTTCAACGGGCAGAAGATGTCCAAGTCCATCGGCAATGTAATCGACCCGTTTGTTCTCGCCGAGAGATACGGCTCGGACGCTGTTCGCTATCAGATTATGCGTGATATGCCGTATGGCTCGGACTCGAATTTCTCGAATGAGATTATGATTACGCGCATAAATTCCGATTTGGCGAATGATTTCGGCAACCTTGTTTCAAGAACGGTTGCTATGGCGGACAAATATTTCGGCGCAACGCTCCCCGAGGACCGCGAAGCCAACGCTCTTGACGATGAGCTGATTAATATGGCGAAAGCGCTTTGTGAAACCGTTTCGCCGATGATTGAAGAAGCGAAGCTGTCAAACGCGCTCGAGGAGATTTTCAAGGTTGTTTCACGCGCGAACAAGTATATCGATGAAACCGAGCCGTGGGTTCTCGGAAAAGACGAGAGCAAAAAAGCGCGCCTTGCGACTGTTTTGTACAATCTTCTGGAAACAATCAGAATTTGTTCGGGACTTTTGTCACCGTTTATGCCGAAAACAATGCCGAAGGTTTGGGAGCAAATCGGCGCAAAACCCGAGGACGTTGAATATAATACACTGGGCACTTTCGGAAAACTCCCCGCGAACGTTACCGTTCACAAGGGCGAGGTTTTGTTCCCGAGAATTGATATCGAAAAGGAAATCGATGAGCTGAACGCGCTGCTTACGCCCGAAAAGCCTATCCGCGAGGACGAGGATTTGGATAAGGCGGGAATTATCGGTATCGAGCAGTTCTCGCAGATTAAGCTGAGAACGGGCGAAATTATCGCTTGCGAGAAGATACCGAAAGCGAAAAAGCTGCTCAAGCTCACGGTTGACGACGGCAGACACGGCAGACAGATTGTTTCGGGTATCGCGAAGTGGTACACGCCCGAGGAGCTTGTTGGCAAGAAGATTGTTTTCGTGGCAAATCTTTCGCCCGCGAAGCTCTGCGGCGAGCTGTCCGAGGGTATGATTCTCGCGGCGGACTGCGGAAACGACGATGTAAAGGTGCTGTTTATGGACAAGGACATTCCGAACGGCAGCCCGATTGGATAAAACACGTCTTTAACTCTCAGGGAAGGGAGGTCGGCAGTAATATATGGATATATCAAGAATGGCGGACATACCTGCGGTCAATCAGACGAACCTTACCAAAACGTCCGAGCACCGCACGGAGATGAAAAGCACAACGCTCACAACCGAGCACACCGACAGCTTTGTGAAAAGTCAGGCTGCGTTCACGCCCGCTTACACGAAACGTTCCGCGCAGAAGCAAAGCTCCGACAACAACCTCACGCAAAAGGAAAATGCGGGCGAGAAGGAGCTGGAGCGGATTGCCGAGAGCGAGAAAAAAGCGCCCGAGGAGCTGCTTACAAAGGGAGTCAGTCACATAATCCGCGCGATGTTCGTGAAGCAGGGCGAGGTTTTGTCGGGGAATGTTCCGAGCGTCGGCGCGAAGATGTACGCGGAGGAGCTTTTGTCGCAGCTGCGGCAGATGTACGGAAACTCGGCTGCCGAGGAAAATTCCCCCGAATACTGGCAGCCCGATGAAACGGCTTCGCGGCTGATGATGTTTTTCGACTGCGTGAACATCGAGAGCGAAAATAAGACAAATCTGCTGGAGCGTTCATTCACGAGCGCGTTCAACGACACGGAAAAGCTGTTTGGCGGGCGCGGGCGCTTGCCGCTTGAAAGCTATGAAACCAAGCAGCTTGTTATGGATAATTATTTTAATGGGATTGGGAAATAAGAAAAATGTTTTGTGTGGGTTCAAAGATAATTTTTGACGACGGCAGAGTTGCGATTGCGCGAAACGGCGCGGATATCGTGAGAATTTTGTCGATGAATGCGAATATCACGTTGATTGAGTGCAAGGCGGATTCGTTCGCGCTGAACGTGGCTTTTTCGGGCGGAGCGGCAAGCGAAATCAGCTGGAAAAACTCGGATTTGGGCGAAAAATTCGTGCTGAAGTCCGATGGATTAACGCTTGACGACGTGACAAAAATCGCGGTTTGCTTTATGGACACGGGCGAAAAATCTCCCGATTACGCGTGGGAAAAAGGATAAATATGGGAATTTTTGACACGCACGCGCATTATCTGAAGCACGATTTTGGCGATGAGCTGGAGAACATTCTCGGGGAATTGCCGAAGAAAAATGTCGAGCGGGTGCTGGCTATCGGCTGCGGATTGGACGAATTTGAGGAAACGGCGGCGCTGATTAGCCGATATGATTATATATACGGCGCGCTCGGCGTTCACCCCGAATATGTTGACGATTTGCCCGAAAACTGGTCAGAAACGCTGGAAATTGCTCTCAAAGCGAAAAAAGTTGTGGCTTTAGGGGAGTTTGGGCTGGACTATCATTACGGCAGCGACAATAAACCGAAGCAGCGCGAGGTGTTCGCGAAGCAGCTTGAGCTTGCGAAAAGGCTGGATTTGCCCGTGATAATTCACTCTCGGGACGCCTGCGAGGACACGATGGAGATTTTGCGGGAGTACAAGCCGCGCGGCGTTATGCACTGCTTTTCGTACAGCGCGGAGATTGCAAAAGAGGTCGTGAAGCTCGGAATGTACGTTGGTTTCACGGGCGTGCTTACGTTCAAAAACGCGAAAAAAGCGATTGCCGCTTGCGATGCCGTTCCGATTGAGCGGCTTTTGCTTGAAACCGACTGCCCGTATATGGCGCCCGAGCCGTTTCGCGGAAAGCGCTGCGACAGCTCGATGATTGCGTTTACGGCGGCGAAAATGGCTGAGATTAAAGGCGTTTCGGCTGAGGAAATGATTGAGATTGCCAACAAAAACGGCAGGAGGCTGTTTTTCGGTGAAGAATGAAATTTCTGTAAGAATAGCACGGGAAAGCGATTTGCCGGCGGTTTTGACGATAAGAATGGAAATGCTTTCCGATGTAAACAAGGGCAAGAGCTTTGACGAGGAGTTTCGCGAGCGCACGCGCGATTATTTCACAAACGGCGTTCAAACCACGGCGCTTGCTTTTGACGGCGAAAACGCGGTCGGCTGCGCGACAATCTGCTATGTGAGAGTGATGCCGACTTTCTCTCACCCGACGGGAAACCGCGCGCATATTATGAATGTTTACGTTAATGCGGAGTATCGCAGGCGGGGAATTGCGCGGGAAATGATGAAAATGCTGCTTGATGAAGCGAAATCGCGCGGGGTTACGCAGATAACTCTTGACGCTACCGAAAGCGGCAGACCACTTTATCAGGCACTTGGATTTAGCGGCTCCGAGGAGTTTATGGAGCTTATTTTTTAACGGAGGATTTATGGACGACGGCTCTCGAAGTACGGGAAACATAGGGGACGAAAAGGAACACAAGGCGGCGAAAGTTTTGCTGAAGCCGCTTTGCTGGCTGAATAAGAAGACCACGGGCTTTTTGAAGCGCGCGCTCGGCGCGAATTATGCCGATGTGACCGAGGACGAGGTTCTGGACTTGGTTGACGCGCTTGCAAAGGACGAGGAAGAGGGCGGAATTGAAGAGGATTCCGCGCAGATGATAAGCAACGTGTTCGAGTTCGCGGGGCTTACTGCGGGCGATGTTATGACGCATCGAACGAGCATTGTCGGCGTTGACATCAACACGATTACGCTCGACGATTTGATTTATCTCGCGCTGGATATGGGTTTTTCGCGCATTCCCGTCTACGAGGACAGCGTTGACAAAATCATCGGCATAATCATCGTCAAGGACTTGCTCTGCCTTATCGGAAAGCCCGATTTGAGCGATTTCAACACGCGCGATTTTGTGCGCGATGTGAGCTTTATACCTGAGGCTTGCTCCTGCTCGGACACCTTCAAAACGCTGACGAAGATGAAAGCGGGAATGGCAGTTGTTGTCGATGAATACGGCGGAACTGCGGGAATTGTCACGCTTGAGGACATTATCGAGGCGGTTATGGGCAACATTCAGGACGAGTACGACGACGAGAAAGCCGAGATAACCCGCATTGACGAGAATACCTACGATGTGCTCGGCGACGCAGACCCCGATGATGTGTTTGCGCTGTTTGGGGTAACGCTCCCCGAGGACCACGAATATGAAACGATTGCGGGCTTTGTGACGGACAAGCTCGGCTATATACCCGAGGGCGCGGACATTATGCCGCCTGCGGTGGAGTACGAGGGCGTGAAGCTGGTTGTAACGATGGTTGAGGACAGAAACATTCTGAAAATCCGCGCAACAAAGCTCCCGCAGAGTGAAAAAGAGGAAGAATGAGAAAAAAGGAACTTGCCGCAGAGGTTATCGAGCGGCTGAAAGCGGAATATCCCGAGGTGAAGTGCGCGCTGATTTACGAAAAGCCGCACGAGCTTCTGATTGCAACGAGATTGTCCGCGCAGTGTACGGATAAGCGCGTAAATCTGGTTACTCCCGCGCTGTTCGGGCGTTTCCCGACAATTGAGGCTTTCGCGGACGCGGAGGTTTCCGAGGTTGAGGAGTACATAAAATCCTGCGGATTGTTTCACACAAAGGCGCGGGATATTGTGGAGATGTGCAGGCAGCTGCGCGATATTTACGGGGGCGTTGTGCCGGACAGTATCGAGGAGCTGGTGAAACTTGCAGGAGTTGGCAGAAAAACGGCAAATCTGGTTGTCGGCGACCTGTACGGAAAACCCGCGATGGTGTGCGACACGCACGTTATTCGGCTTACAAACAGGCTCGGTCTGGCGAAAGGCACGGACGCTGTTTCGGTTGAAAAGCAGCTTCGCGCGATTATTCCCGCCGAGGAGGGCTTGAATTTCTGTCACCGTCTGGTGTGGCACGGAAGGGGAGTTTGCTCCGCGAGAGCGCCGAGGTGCGAGGAGTGCGCGCTGAAAGATATCTGCAAATATAATAAATCCCGCTGATTTCTCGGCGGGATTTTTGTTATTAGCGATATTTAAGACAATAGAACAGTGTTGAGTCCTAAAATATCATGGTAATATTGCAGAGTTGAATATTGATATCTTCTGGCAAATTCTCGAGGGTGAATTTTGTTTGAACCGTTTACATGATTAATATATGTATTAACGTATTCGAGAGCATTTGCTGCAATCTGTTCTAAATTATTGATTGTTTCTTTGTATTCGTCTTCATCGATTGTAATTTTTTCAGCGTCAAGATACGATGT